>JBOHDE010000016.1:0-30830 GCA_050699035.1 Nocardioidaceae bacterium
GTACGCGGGTGCGGCAGCCGCCAGCTCGGGTGCTTGCTCGCAGGCCGCGGCCAGCCAGCCGGTGAACCACTCCGCCGCGAGCTCGCGCTGATGGGGCCCGAGCTGCCAGGCGCTTGGTCGGACGACGACGTCGCGGCCCAGCCGGGTGAAGCCGTCGACCGCGGCGCGGACCGCGTCGGGGCCGAGCCGTCTGGCCTCGCCGTTGGTGCGTCGTTGGTGGGCGTTGAAAGCGTCGGCCACCCGTTGGTCCAGCGGATCCGCCGGCGTCAGCTCGACGCGGCCGACGACGGTGAGCGTGATCAGGACGGCACATCCGGCCCGCGCGCAGACGGCGACGAACCGTCGGAGCTCCTCCTCGGTCAACATGTCGAGCAGTGCGGATGCGGTGATGAGCGATGCGCCGGCGAGCTCTCCTGGGTCCAGCCGGGTGACGTCGCGACGACGAGTCTCGACGGTCACCGGCGTTCCGTCGGAGGTCTTGCCCGGTGTGGTGTCGTGGACGAGGGCGAGCAGCTCGGCATCCCGTTCGTACGACACCCAATGCTGCGGCCCGGGGAGCTGCGGAGCGAGCCAGCGGGCCATCGAGCCGGTGCCGCAGCCGAGGTCGTGGATCTCGAGCGGGCGGTCGGTCGGTAGGCAGGGGCGGATCAGCTCGACGAGGTCCGTGGCGCGCGCCGTGGCGTCGGCTGCCTCCCGCATCGTCAGCCACTCAGCGCTTGCGCGGACCGGTTCGGTTGTCATACCAAGCAGCCTCCGATGAACCGAACGGTAGCAACGCTCGTAGTCCAGTCGTACCCGAAAGATGTGGGGAGGCGCATTGGTCACGGTGAGAAGCGGCCTAGCCGTCGGCTCTGCTTTGGTGGTCGCCCTGCTTGTCGTACTCGGCTCCACCGTCGGGCTCGTGGGCCTGGGTTGGGGCGTCGGACTCGGGTGCAGTCTCGTGATGGGTGCGGCCGTGGCGCGCGGGGCCACCGGCAGGCTGGGACCGGCCGACCTGGTGACAGGCACCCGTGCCGTGCTCGCCTGCGGGGTGGCGGCGCTGGTCGCGGCCCCCTTCGTCCAGCAACCTGCCGTCCAGCAGCCTGCCGTCCGGAGCCTGGTCGGCCTCGCCGTTGCCGCGCTCGCCCTCGATGCGGTCGACGGTTGGGTCGCGCGGCGCACCCGGTCGGCATCGACCTTCGGTGCGCGGTTCGACGGCGAGGTCGACGCGTTCATGATCCTGGTGCTCAGTGTGTACGTCGCACAGACGCTCGCAGGCTGGGTGCTGGCGATCGGCGCGGCCAGGTACGCGTTTCTCGTGGCCGGCTGGTGCTTCCCGTGGCTGCGTGGGCAGCTGCCGCCTCGCTCCTGGCGCAAGGCGGTGGCCGCGACCCAGGGCATCGTCCTGACCATCGCGGCAGCGCGCGTCGCGCCCGGCTGGTTGACCTACGCCGCACTCGCCGTCGCGCTCGCGCTGCTGGTCGAGTCGTTCGGTCGCGACGTGCTGTGGTTGTGGCACCGGCGCGCGGGTCTCGCATCGGTCACCAGCGGCCCGGCTCCGCTCGACCTGCAGCGGCCATGAGGCAGGACGAACGCGTCCCCTTCGACGAGGCGCTGGAGCGGGCGCGCGTGGCGGCGTACCCCCCGGGCGAGTTCGTCGGCCAGGAGAGCTTCATGCGCGCCAGCGAGATCAGGTCGCTGGCGGTTCGGGCCGGCATCGCGCCCGGGGTCTCGGTGCTGGACCTGTGCTGCGGAGTGGCCGGGCCGGGGCGGTTCATCACCGCGCAGCTCGGCTGCAGCTACCTCGGAGTGGACGTCAGCGCCAGCGCCGTGGGCATCGCGCGGGAACGTGCTGCCGGCCTTCCGTGCCGCTTCGAGGTCTCTCGGATCCCGCCCATGCCGGTAGGTCAGTTCGACGTGGTGCTGCTGTTGGAGACCATGCTCGCCTTTGCCGACAAGGACGCGCTGCTGCGGCACATCTCCGCGGCGCTCCGGGTGGGCGGGCGCTTCGCGTTCACCGTGGAGGAAGGGAAACCGCTGACGCAGGGCGAGCGGGAGAGCATGCCCGACGCCGACACGGTCTGGCTCGTACCCCTGTCGCCGCTGCTGTCCTCGCTCGAGCGCGTCGGTCTGCAGGTGTGCTGGGTGGAGGAGTGCAGTCGCAGTCACTCGATGGCGGTCGACTCGCTGATCGACGCCTTCTCGGCCGAGCAGGCGGAGATCACCGCGCACCTCGGACGCCGAGCGCTGGACGAGCTGCTCGCCGCCCACCGGCTCTGGAGTGTCTGGCTGCGGTCAGGGCGGGTGCGCAAGTTCGCGTTCGTGGTCGAGAAGAGCCGGTGAACCGCTCAGGCGGTGCGCTCGTAGTGACAGGTGAACCTATCGACCCAGTGATCGGAGCGAGTGATGACATTGCGGGTAGTTGCAGCGACCGCGGTGCTGGTCTCGGCGGCGGTGCATCTGTACATGTGGTTCGACGGGACCCGGGAGGACGACGTGCTCGGCCCGTCCTTCCTGCTCAACGCTGTCGGCGGGGCGGTCATCGCCGTGCTGTTACTCGCCTGGCGTCACTGGTGGCCACCGCTGCTTGCCGTCGGCTTCGGCGTCTCCACCCTGGCGGCCTTCGTCATCACCACCATCGTGGAGGTCTTCGGCGTGACCTCCACCTGGGAGGGGTGGGAGGTCTGGACGTCGGCGGCCGCGGAGGTCGTTGCGGTGGTCGCCGGCGTCGTGCTCCTGCTCGCAGACAACCCGCTCCGGTCACGCCGCCAGAGTCAGCACCACACGGCCGTCGGGCGTCCGCACCTCCACTGAGACGATCTCGTCGAGGGTCGCGGCGCTCGCCGCCGAGAGCTGCATCGTCCGACCGGCGACCGACCGCCAGCTGCCCACCTGCTCGGCTCGTCCATCGCGGGTCCGCACGAACAGCACGTAGTCCGTCGTGAGCGGCAGCTCGAACTTCACCGACTCCGGGTCGTAGGTGCAGCTGAGGCCGATCCGGGTGCCCCAGGTGACCTGCTCCAGGACGAGGCTCGCTCGCACGGGCACGTCCCCGACCGGGTCCATGGTCTGCGCGACGCCGGCCTGTTCAGGGGCCGCCTTGTCGCGGTCGCCGGTCTGGGACACGACCAGCGTGACGGCGAGTACGACCGACGCAGCGGCCAACCCGGCAGCGGCGAGCCTCCGCCGACGTCGCCCCCGACACACCTCCCGGGACAGGGCGGGCAGGAGCGTCTCGGGCACCGGCTGGTCCGCCGGCAGGTCCTCCAGGACGCTGGCATCGACCCGACCCAGCAGCCCGGGCAGGCCCGCGAGCTCGCGGACCGCGCGCGTACAGCCGTCGCAGTCGGGCAGATGCCTCTCGAAGTCGAGCCTCTCGACGGGCGACAGGGCACCGAGAACGTACGCCGCGTCGTCGTGGGCGAACGCGCAGGTCAAGCGCTCACCCCCATCTCCTCCAGGGCGAGCTTCAGCGCCCTCAACGCGTAGTGCGTGCGCGACTTGACCGTGCCCTCGGGCACCCCGAGTCGCCGGGCCGCTTCCGCGACCGGTCGACCCCGGTAGTAGCACTCGAGCAGCACGGCTCGATGGTCGGGTGAGAGCCGGGTGAGCGCGTCGGCCACGATCCAGGACAGCAGCAGCTGGTCGCTCTCGTCGTCCTGTGGACCCCCCTCCGGTACCTCGGCGACGGGCGTCTCGCTGCGCGTTCTGGGGCTGCGCCATCCATCGATCACGATGTTGCGGGCCACGGTGTACAGCCAGGCACGCAACGCGGGCGGTGAGGTCTCCAGGACGTCGCGGTGCCGCCAGGCGCGGAGCATCGTCTCCTGGACGACGTCCTCGGCTCTACCGTGGTCGTTGCCCACGAGACGGAGGCAGAAGCGCCAGAGCGCGGGGCCGTGCTCATCGTGCAGCTGCCGCATGAGCGCGACGTCGTCCGGCATCTCCACCTCCGCGGGATACAGGTTGCGGGCTGCGGCGTTCACTGTGGACTCGCCGCCCGACGTCCAGTCTTACCGCTGGGACCGAAAGCCGCGACGAACCGGTCCCGAAACGCGTCCATCCGCCAGACGGGTGCATCCGGATCCGGGCGAAGCCCCTCGCTCCACTGCCAGCCGGAGACCGCGTCGAGCACGGCGGGGTCCCGGGCGACGATCGCGACTGGCACGTCCCGGCCCGCGTCCTCGCCCGAGACGATGGTCGCCGGCTGGTGGTCGCCGACCATCACCACCACCAAGTCGTCGTCGCCATAGGTCGTGATGAACGAGACGAACGCATTGAGGGAGTACTCGATCGACTCGCCGTACGCCTCTCGTACCCGCTCGGGCGAGGGCCAGATGTCCTTCTCCGACGGCAGCTGCTCCGGCATACCGTCGTAGACCGAGCCGTCGCCGACCTGCGACTGGTCGATCATCCGCGGCGTCCGAGACCACGGTGCGTGGCTGCTGATCAGGTCGATCTCCGCCATCACCGGTCGACGCCGGTGCTGGGCGAGCTCGAGTCGGTGGAACGCGTCCAGGGTGTACTGGTCGGGCATCGTCGGGTAGCCGAACCGCGGGCCTTGGTAGCCGACGTTCCGCGAGTCGTAGATGTGGTCGTAGCGGTAGAACGCCCCCTGGGGCCAGTCCCTCGTATTGGCGGGTACGTCAGCGACGGTGCGCCAACCGGCCCGGCCGAACAGCTGGCTCAACGTCAGCCGGGAGGTCGTCACGAGCTTGTCGTACCGCTGCTGGCTGTCGACCCACAGACCGGACTGGAGCGTCGCGTGCGCCAGCCAGCTGAGTGCGCCGAACGTGGGGGAGGTCAAGAAGGCGCTCCGGCTGGCGAAGCCCGCCTGCTCGAGCTGCTCCGTCCCGGCGGCGAGGACCTGGTTGATCTCCGGCGCGAACGAGGATCCCTCGACGGCGACCCGTCCGAAGCTCTCGACGAACACGAACAGGACGTCCTTCCCGCGGAGCCCGGTCAGCAGCTCGTCCGTCTGCACCTGCCGGAGCGGGTCCGTCTCCGCGCCCGCCGCGAACTCTCGTTGGTCGCGCAGCTCGGACGGGACGCGACTGACCTGCCCGTACAGGTAGCCGGCCGTGTCCCGGGAGGCGACCGTCCCGGCGCCGCCCCGCACGTCCAGCACGGCCAGCACCAGCCAGAGCGACGCGAGCGCGGCGACCACCTTTGCCGCCGGTCCTCGGTGCCGCGCCGCGACGCGCGTGACCCGCAGCACCGAGAACGGCAGCAGCACCAGGAGTGCGACGGCGGCCAGCGCGGCCACGACGAGCAGCGTGGTGCCGAGCGCGTTGCCGAACGAGTCCCGCACCAGCTCGACGAGCGAGCTCGCATAGCGCCAGTCGACCAGCGCGTCGAAGGGCCGGTCGAGCGCCGCCAGGAAACCCAGGTCGAGGAGCTTGAGGACGGCGGTCAGGCCGAGCACGATCCCGGACGCGAAGGCGAGGGTCGCCCGGGACCGACCGAGGCTCGGCGGCAACGCCAGGACGACGGCGAGGTACGCCAGCGCCTCGAGGGGCAGCCGCCCGAACGTCGCGGGCTCGAGGTCCTGAAGCCGGCTGGGGGTGGTGAGCGCGAGGAGTACGAGGAGCGCGGCCAGCCCGGTGAGCAGCCGCGCGCCGACGGCACGCCAACCCAGTTCGGGACGGCGTTGAACCACGCGCACGCCTACTCCGTTCATCAGGCCAGCAGGGAGCTACACATCTACGAACGAGGAAGTCGCTGCTTCGGTTCACCCGGAGCGGGTGAGGTGGTCCGATGCGGAGTGAGGCCCTGGCGTTCTGGGTGCGTGAGCCGGGCGTCGGCGAGATCCGGCCCGTGCCGCTCAGCCCGCCGGGCGCCGACGAGGTCGTGGTCCGGACACTGCGGTCAGCAGTCAGCCGGGGGACCGAGACCCTGGTCTTCGGCGGACGCGTCCCGGTCAGCCAGTACGACACCATGCGCGCGCCCTTCCAGGACGGCACCTTCCCCGGGCCGGTGAAGTACGGCTACCTCAACGTGGGCGTCGTGGAGTCCGGGCCACCGCGGCTGCTCGGGCGTACCGTGTTCTGCCTGCACCCACACCAGACGGCGTACGTGGTGCCGGCGGCGGCGGTCACGGTCGTACCCGCGGAGGTGCCGGCCGCCCGGGCCGTTCTCACCGGCGTCGTCGAGACGGCAGTCAACGCGCTGTGGGACGCCGCTCCGCTGCTGGGCGACCGGGTCGCGGTCGTCGGCGCCGGGATGCTGGGGTGCTGCCTGGCCCGGTTGCTCTCCCGCTTCCCCGTCGCGGTGACCCTGGTCGACGTCGATCCCCTCCGGGCCGACGTGGCGGCCGCGTTGGGCGTGGACTTCGCCCTTCCTGGGCAGGTGTCCGGTGGCCGGGACCTGGTGTTCCACACCAGCGCCACCTCGGCGGGCCTTCAGCTGTCGCTCGACCTGCTCGCCGCGGAGGGTACGGTCATCGAGCTGAGTTGGTACGGCGACGCGGAGACCACGGTGTCGCTCGGCGGCAGCTTCCACTCAGGCCGCCTCTCGGTCCGGGCCAGCCAGGTCGGCACGGTGTCGCCGTCACGCAGCGGCCGGCGGACGAATGCCGACCGCCTCGTACTCGCTCTGGACCTGCTTCGCGACCCGGCGTTCGACGCCCTGCTGACCGGTGAGTCACCCTTCGAGGACCTACCCCGTGTCATGCCGAGGCTGACCCGCGGCGAGCTGCCGGCGCTGTGCCACACGTTGACCTACGACGCCGAGCAGGTGCCGTGTTCAGCGTGACTGTGCGCGACCACATGATGGTCGCGCACAGCTTCACCGGCGAGTCGTTCGGCCCGGCCCAGCGGCTGCACGGCGCGACGTTCGTCGTGGACGCGACCTTCCGCGGCGACGCCCTCGGCGACGACGGTGTCCTGGTCGACATCGGTCGCGCCGCCGAGGAGCTGCGTGATGCGGTGGCGGGGCTGGGCTACCGAAACCTGGATGACGAGCCGGAGTTCGCCGGCACCAACACCACCACCGAGGTGCTCGCCAGATACCTGGCCGATCGGCTGGCCGAGCGGGTTCGTGCGGGCGCTCTCGGGTCGTCCGAACGCGTGAGCGGCATCGTCGTGACCCTGCACGAGTCGCACGTCGCGTGGGCGAGCTACGAGCGTGCACCGTGAACCAGGCCAGGGAGGTTCACGTCGTGGTCCCCGACGGCTTCGAGGATCCCTCGCGGCCGAGCGGCGGCAACACCTACGACCGGCGGCTCAGCCAGGAGCTCGCCGCGGACGGCTGGTCCGTGCACACGCACGCGGTGGCCGGAGCCTGGCCGTGTGCCGACCGGACGGAACGCCGGACCCTGGCGGAGCTCGTCGAGTCGATCCCCGGCGAGTCTCTGGTGCTGGTCGACGGTCTGGTGGCGTCGGCCGTCCCGGAGATCCTGGTGCCCGGCTCGCGGCGACTCCGGGTGGTGGCACTGATGCACCTGCCCCTCGGATACGAGGCCGGCCGCGGTGGCGCCTTCGAGCGCGAGCGCGCCGTGCTCGGCGCCATGGCCGCGGTGGTCACCACGAGCGACTGGTCCCGTCGATGGTTGCTGACCGCGTACGGCCTGGAACCCACCCGGTTGCACGTCGCCCGCCCCGGCGTCGACACGGCCGAGCGAGCGATCGGCACGGCACACGGCGGCAATCTCCTCTGCGTGGGCGCCGTCACGCCCGGGAAGGGCCACGACCTGCTCCTGGCGGCGCTGGCCCGGGTTGCCGACCTGACCTGGCGGTGTAGGTGCGTCGGGGCCCTGACGGTGGCGCCCGAGTTCGTCGACGAGCTCCGTGGTGGCATCCGGACCGCCGGCCTCGTCGACCGCTTCGTGTTGACCGGCCCCCGTACGAGTCACCAGCTCGCGGCTTCGTATGCTGCCGCCGATGCACTCATCCTCGCCAGCAGCGTCGAGACGTACGGCATGGTCGTCACCGAGGCGTTGGCTCGGGGGCTGCCGGTGCTGGCCACCGATGTGGGCGGGGTGTCGGAGGCGCTCGGCGTGACCCCGGACGGGCTGCGGCCGGGGCTCGTCGTCCCGCCGGGTGACATCGCCGCGCTGGCCGGTTCCTTGCGGCGTTGGCTGTGCGATCCGGCCCTGCGCCGACGTCTCCGTGACACGGCTCGTCGACGTCGCGCGGGACTGAGCCGGTGGTCGGACACTGCCGCCCAGGTAGGTCGCGTCCTCGCGGAGGTGGGCGCATGACCGTACTCTCGTCGAGGTCGATGCGCGTCGCCGCCGGTGTCACGGTCGTCGGTGCGGTGATGTGGCAGACGGGGGTCGCCCCCTTTGTCACCGGTCTCCGCTCGCTGGACGCGTCGACGCTCGTCCTCGGTGCGGCCCTCGCTGTTCCGGCCACCGTCGCGTGCGCGTGGCGGTGGCACCTGGTTGCGCGGAGGCTCGGCGTCGGCGTCGGCCTGGGACCCGCCGTGGCGTCGTACTACCGCTCCCAGTTCCTGAACACCGCCCTGCCCGGCGGGATCCTCGGCGACGTGCACCGCGGCCTGCACCATGGGCGGGAGGTGGGCGACACCGGACGCGGGCTGCGCGCCGTCGCGTGGGAACGGCTCGCCGGCCAGGTCGTGCTGGCCGTACTCGCGCTGTTGGTGCTCCTGCTCCTGCCGTCTCCGGTGCATCGGTCCGTGCCGGTGGTCCTCGGAGCAGTGGTGGTCGGGTTCGTCGCGGCTGCTCTGCTGGCCCGGCACGTTCCGCAGACCCGGCCGACCTCGCCGCTGCGTCGGATGCTGCGTGCGGTGCGAGACGACGTGCAGTGCGGTCTGATGGTCCGGCGGATCTGGCCGGGCGTGGTGCTTGCCTCGACGACCGCCGTGGCGCTTCACCTGTCGACGTACGTCGTCGCAGCCCGGGCCGTCGGCGCCACGACCTCTCTTGTGACGCTCGTCCCGGTGGCGCTGCTCGTCCTGGTCGCCGCGGGACTCCCGCTGAACGTCGCAGGCTGGGGCCCGCGTGAGGGCATGGCCGCCTGGTCGTTCGGGGCTGCCGGGCTCGGCGTCGAGCAGGGCGTCGCCACTGCTGTCGCGTACGGCGCCATCGTGCTCGTCGCGAACCTGCCTGGTGCTGTCGTCCTCGGGGTTGCGGCCTGGCGTCGTGGCCGCGTTCACTCCATCGGTCCGTCGTCCTGGGTGCCGCACCGGGTCGCGGGGCAGGGTTGGCACCATGGCTGAACGCCCGTACACGATCCTCAGCTGTGGCGTGTCGCTCGACGGGTATCTCGACGCGGCGACTGACGAACGCCTCGTGCTGTCCAACGATGCAGACCTTGAGCGGGTGGACGAGGTCCGTGCCCAGTGCGACGCGATCCTGGTGGGCGCCGCGACCATTCGGAACGACAACCCCCGCCTGATCGTGCGTACGCCGGCGCTGCGTCGGCAACGAAGGGCACGTGGGCTGGGGGAGGCGCCGATGAAGGTGACCATCACCGAGCACGCCCGGTTGGACGCATGCAGTCAGTTCTTCACGACCGGGGACAGCGAGAAGCTCGTCTACTGCGCGACCCCGTCGGTCGAGCTCGCGCACCGGCGGCTGGGGGCGGTAGCGACCGTGATCGACGGCGGCCAGCCGGTGGACCTCGCGCAGCTGGTGGGTGACCTCTATCACCGCGGTGTTCGTCGGTTGATGGTCGAAGGCGGCGGACTGGTCCACACACAGTTCCTGACGGCCGATCTCGCCGACGAGCTGCAGCTGGTGATCGCGCCGTTCTTCGTCGGAAACTCGCGGGCGCACCGGTTCGTCGGTGACGGCTCGTTTCCCTGGCACCCCGGACGCCGGGCCCAGCTGGCCGAGACGCGACAGATCGGCGACGTGGTGCTGCTTCGCTACGCCTTGTCCTCGCGGTTCGTCGCGACATCTTGAGGGCCACCGCGTGCTGCGGTCCGTCCCACCGGCCACCGTTCGAGGCTAGATCCAGCTGCCTCGGCGCAGCTCAGTTGAGAGCCGGTTGGCGTCACGGTTGGCGTCATTCGGGGTTTCGGCGGACACCCGCGGTCAGCGCGCGGCGAGGCCCTGGAACGTCGAACCGCAGGCCGGCGGGGTTTCTGGCCTGCGGTTCTACCCGGTGGTCATGGGCGGGGTCGAACCGCCGACCTTCCGCTTTCAGTGAATGGCGTGGCAGTCAACCGGGCGACCGTGGCAGGGTCACTTTCCGCAGATTCGCGCACGAATGCGCCTTTATTCGCCATGAATGTGCGCGGTTGTGTGCGATGCTTTGACATTACGATTGGTCACGTCGCCCACGAAGGGGACGCCGTTGAACAGGAAGTCGCAGGGTGCCGAGTCAGGCGCCACAGATGCGCGGGTGATTCGTCTTCGGCGGGCCGACCGACTCTCTGCCATTCTCGAGCGGCTGTCGGCGGATCGGTCCCTGGGAGTGGCGGAGCTCGCTGAAGCCTTTGGTGTCTCCCAGGCCACCTTGCGCCGCGATCTGCAGGACTTGAAGGAGCAGGAACTGGTGACCCGCATTCATGGCGGTGTGTTGGCCCAGCCGGCCTCACACGAGCTTCCGGTGCGCTACCGAGATATGCATCACAAGGAGGAGAAGCAGCGGATCGCCGTGGAGGCTGTCCGACGGATACCCGCAGGGCCGATCGCAGTCGGCCTCACGGGAGGTACCACAACCAGGGAGGTCGCCCGCCGACTCACTGGTCGCGATGACCTCACTGTCATCACGAATGCGCTCGACATAGCCACGGAACTCGCGGTTTCGCCGCGGGTCAACCTGGTGGTGACGGGTGGCAGGTGCCGTCCTCAGTCGTATGAGCTCGTGGGTCCGTGGGCCGAGCACACGATCCGGGGGCTCAATATTGGGGTCGCCATTGTCGGCACGGACGGCATCAGCGCCGACGGCGGACTCACGACCCACGACGAGGTCGAGGCGCAGACCAATGCGGCCCTGATCAGCCGGGCGAGGCGGACCATCGTGGTGGCCGACGGCTCAAAGGTCGGACGGGTGTTCCTGGCAAGGATCGCTGGGCTGGAGGACGTCGACGAGCTGGTCACCGACGAGTCGGTGGAAGGGGCCGCGCTCGACGCAGTGCGAGCTGCGGATGTTGAGGTCACGGTGGTCTGAGCGTCGCATGGCCCCAGGCAGGCGTCTGTCACCCGATGGGAAGCTCCCTTGGATCCAGGACGACGGCCCGGGTCAGGTTCCTCGGCGAGTCCGGGTCGAGGCCGCGGCGCGCCGCCACCGACACCGCGAGGCGCTGGCACCGGATGAGTTCTGCCATCGGATCGAGGGTCGACTCCACGAACAATGCGCCGGTCGCCGCGACCTGGTCCGCGAGCCCTGGGGGCGTCTGGCCCATCGACCAGACGACGCTCTCTTTGTCGCTGATGCTGATGGGTCCGTGGCGGTACTCCATAGCGGGGTAGGACTCGGCCCACGTCAGGGCGGCCTCCCGCAGTTTGAGAGCAGCTTCATGGGCGACACCGACCGTCCAGCCGCGTCCCAGGAAGGTGTACTGCTGCCGATCGCTGGCGCCGGACGGGAGGTCTGAGGCCACGGCGAGGCGCGCATCTGCGATCACCTGCGTGAGGTCGTCGCCGAGGTGGGCACGCAGCAGGGCGAGGGTGCTGGTGGCGAAGCGCGTCTGGACCACTGACTTCTCGTCGGCGAAACCGAGCTCTACCAACTCGTCTGCGTGGTTCTGGATCGCGGTTGATCCATCGGCGGTGATGGCCGCCGTGGGCCACCGTCCCCGAGCCTGTTCGAGCACCTCGAGCACCTCGGTGGTAGCCCCCGACCGACTGATGGCGAGCAGCCGGTCGTATTGGCGTCCCCGCGGGAACTCTGAGGCGGGAAAGGCGTCAGTGAGTCCTAGCCCCGTCGACTCTCGCATCACGGCGTAGGCCTGCGCTATGAAGAACGAGGTGCCGCAGCCGATAGCCGCCACTCGCTCGCCGTGACCCGGCAGCAGCGAGCCCTCGCGCTGGGACAGGGAAACGGCTTGGGCCCAACAGTCCGGCTGGCTGACTATCTCTTCCATGACATGCGACATTTCTGGAACTCTCCTCTCTTGTCGTCACTGTGGTGCGATGGGCGCGATCGCCCCTGGTCTGCGAGGTAGCCGCTCCTATTTCTGGCCATCAGCGAACCAGTTGGACACGTCGGCGGAGATCGGCTGCACGTCCTGGGGAGTCCCGCCACAGCGCAGGGACCTCGTCGCGGCGCAGCCCGCAGCGACAGCGTCGCGGGCGGCGACTGGTGAGGTCAGCGTGGGGCCGCCCTCGCGTACGAATCGCAGAAACTCGGCCATGATGCTGGCGTCGGCGCCGCCATGGGTGCCTGCGGACTCGGGGACCGTGACGGTCCTGTCGCCGCCGGCTCGGTAGCCAGAACGGCGGGTCCACACCTCCACCCGGGAGCCGGCCTCGTCGCCGAAGTTCTCCAGCCGTCCCTCCGAGCCGATGACGGTGTAGCTGCGCCAGTAGTCGGGGGTGAAGTGGCACTGCTGATAGCTGGCCAACACCCCGTTGTCGAGTTCCATCAGCATCATCGACAGGTCCTCCACGTCGACCACAGGGTTGACGCCTTGACTGGTCGGTGGCCAGTTGGTCTCGCGGTCGTACCACTCCGTCACTGAGTGCCCCGACCGGTCCACACGCTCGACGATGTCGCCGTAGACCATCAGCGCCCCCAGTGCCGTGACTCGGCGGCTCACCGAGCCGCTCAGCCAGTGGATGACGTCGATGTCATGTGCTCCCTTCTGCAGGAGGAGACCGGTGGTCTTCGACCGGTCGGCGTGCCAGTCGCGGAAGTAGTAGTCCCCGCCATCACCGACGAAGTGCCTGCACCAGATCGCCTTGACCTCACCGATCACCCCCTCTTCGATGAGGTCGCGCATCGTCATCACCACGGGCATGTGGCGCATGTTGTGACCGACGTACAGACGGGTACCGGTACGTCTCGCTGCGGCGAGGATGTGGTCGCATCCCTCGGTGCTGGTCGCCAGCGGCTTCTCGGCGAACACTGCGACACCGGCCGCCAGAAAGTCCACGACGATGGCCTCGTGGGTGTGATCCGGCGTGGTGACGATGACGGCGTCCAGCCCAAGGTTCAACAGTGCCGTGTGGCGGTCGAAAAGCTGCGCATCGGCCCCGAAGAGCTCCTCGGCTCGCCCTGGCGCCGATGCATCTGGATCCGCGCAGGCCACCACGCGCGAGCCGCTGCCTGGCCGGTGGACGAGGGCGGCCAGAACGGCGCGCTGCCCCAGCCCCACGACGCCGAACTTCAGATCCTGCGGAGTGGTGGTGGTCATGACTTCATGCCCGTCGTAGCGATACTGGCGATGAACTGCCGCTGCATCACTGAGAAAAGTACGATCATCGGCAGCGACGCCATGAGCGCGCCGGCCATCAGGACCGGGAAGTCGGTAAGCCTCTGGCCCTGCAACGACGCGAGCCCCGCCGAAAGTGTCATCTTGTCCGGGTCGGTGTTCACGATCAGCGGCCACAGCAACTCGTTCCACGACCAGATCGTGGTGAGAACCCCCAAAGCCATCAGCCCGGGACGAACCAACGGCAGCATGATGTACCAGTACACCTGCACCGGGTTGCAGCCGTCGATACGCGCCGAGTCCTCCAGCTCGCGCGGCAACGCCAGAAAGAACTGGCGCAGCAGAAAGACACCGAAGGCGCTGAACAGGCCTGGAACGGTAAGGGCTTGCAACGTGTTCAGCCATCCCAGAGACGCCATGATCTGGTATTGCGGGATCACATAGAGTTGCGGCGGGACCATGAGAATGGACAGGCAAAGCGCGAACAGAACATTGCTCCCGCGAAACCTCAGTCGGGCGAACGCGTAGGCCGCCAGGGAGCAGAACAACAGCTGGCCGGCGACTCGGAGCACGGTGACGATCACCGTGTTCAGGAACTGGTGGCCGAATGGGATCGCATCGAAGACGCGCCCGTAGTTGTCCCAGCGCCACTCAGCCGGAGCGATAACGGGCGGTACGTGGGTCGCCTCGCCCAGGGACTTCATCGACGTCAGCAGCTCCCACACGAACGGGGAGACCATCGCCACGCTGCAGAGCGCCAGCACAGCTGTGACCACCAGGCCGCCTCTTCGCGGCGCCGCATGGTGCGGGGCGGCGATAAGAGACCGTTCAGCCATAGTGCACCCACCGTCGCTGGAGCCGGAACTGGACGAGCGTCAGACCCAGAACGAGCAGGAGGAGGACCAACACGATGGCCGCACCATACCCACGGTCGTTCTGAACGAAGGCCTGTTCGTAGAAGAGGTAGATGATGGTCTGCGTGTGAGGCAGCGCAGGACTCGTCTGCCCAACCATCACGTAGACCAGGTCGAACATCTGCAGGGACCCGATCACTGAGAGCACACTGACGAAGAACGTGCTCGGGCTGAGCATCGGCACGGTGATGGCGAAGAACTGCCGAACCGGGCCCGCGCCATCGAGGGAGCTTGCCTCGTACAGGTCACGCGGGATCGTCTGCAGGCCAGCGAGCAGGATCACGATGTTGTAGCCCAGGGAGCTCCAGATGCCGACCGCGACGAGAGAGTAGAGCGCATACCGGCCATCAGCCACCCAGGACGGCCCCTCGACGCCGACGAAGGAGAGCAGGTAGTTGACGATCCCGAAGTCACCATTCAGCAGGTAGCGCCACACCATCGCCACCGCGGCAGGCAGCGTGACCACGGGCAAGAAGAACAGCGCGCGATACACACCCACGCCGCGAACCCCTTTGTGGTTCAGCAATGCCGCGAAGACGACAGCGACGGGAATCCCGACCAGGGAGAAGAACGTGTAGCGCAGGGTGTTCCAGATGGCCCGGCGCACTTCTTCGTCGGCCACGAGGCGCCGGTAGTTGTCCAGGCCGTTCCAGCTGTGACCCCCGAACGGACCCCATTCGGTGAAGCTGAAGTACAGGGTCTGGACGATGGGCCACAGGTAGAAAACAATCAGGCCGGCGGACAGCGGTGCGATCATCAGCCACGCCCAGCGAGCCTCGTTCGAAGCCGAACCGCGTCCGTTGCGCCCATCGGCCGGCCGCGGAGTGGGGACCGTCGCTCTCTCGCCGACGACGGCCCCCTGCCGCCCTTTCATCGTCTTACTTCGCTGCCTTGGCTAGGTCCGCGTCCATCGCCTCGGCAATCTTGGCCGCCGCGTCCGCGACATCGATCCGGCCGGCCCATGCCTCCGTGAGGTACTTGGCCTCGTCGTCGTTCCACGCGGCGGTGTTCTTGGAGACGGGCAGCGGCTTCGCGTAGTCGGCCGCATCGAGGAAGACCTTCAGGTCGTAGTTGGGCGAGGCATCCACCCACGCTTGCTGCGTGCCCTCGTAGGCGGGGATCACCGTGCCCGTCTCTGCCTGCGTGGTGGCGGCCTCCTTGGAACCGAGGTACTTCAGGAACTTCCACGCGGCGTCGGGGTGCTCAGTCTTCGCGCTGATGACATTGGCCAGCCCGTGGATGACCACCGCCTGCTCCTGGCCCCGCGGCAGCGGGGCGACGTCGACCTTGTCGGCCGTGTACTCGTTCTTCTTGAACTCCGCCGCGTTCCATGACCCTCCATAGAACATTGCGGTCTTGCCCGACTCAAACCACTGCAGCGGCAGCGTGTCGGTCATCTGCTGAAGCGACGGCGAGGAGCCGGACTTGATCAGATCGGTCCAGAACCTCAGACCGTCGATCGTGGCCGGGTCGTCATACCCAGAGCTCTTCCCGTCCTCGGACACCACGAAGCCGCCCGCCTGGAAGATCGTGTTGTAGAAGTCCTGTTGGCCCTCGAGCGCGGCAGTGACCCCAAACGTCCCCTCGTCCTTGTCGGAGAGCTTCGCAGCTGCGTCCTTGAACTTCTCCCACGTCCAGCTCTCGTCGGGGTACGAGACGCCCGCGGCGTCGAAGAGGGTCTTGTTGTACCAGAGACCAATCGTGTCGAAGTCCTTCGGCAGACCGAACAGCCTGCCATCCAGGGAGTACAGGTCGACCAACGCCTTGGGGTAGACACTGGTGTCGAGACCGTCCTTCTTCACCTGATCTGCGACCGGTGCCAGGACGCCGTTCGAGGCGTAGAGCTGGAAGTTCGGCCCGTTCATCCAGAACACGTCGGGCGCAGCCCCCCCGCCCGCGGCGGCTTGGAGCTTGGTGAAGTACTGCTCGAACGGGGTGACCTGGATGTCGACCGTGATGTCGGGGTTGGCCTTGGTGAAGTCTGCTGCGATCTGCTCCAGCGCAGGCGCCTGGTTCTGGTCCCAGATGCCGTAGCTCAGTGTTACCGGACCGCCTGTCCCGTCACCCGGGCTGTCGCCGTCGGAGCCCGAACTACAGCCCGCCGCAACGACAGCGAGCGCCAAGGTGATGACTGCCAAAGTGCGCTGAGTTCGCATGAGTTCTCCTGAGCCTCTGCCTGGTGGCTCCACCCGTGTGAGCGGATTGTCGATACTACCGAGCGGGATTGCGCACAAGCAAGCAAAATCTCGCACAAGTATGCCCGGATTCTTTTCTAAACGCGCAATTAGTTCGCGCATACGCGCAACTCTGTGCCTGTAGCGTTGCACCTTCGCTGAGGACTGGCGCCCTTGCTGGTCATGCTCTCTGGTCTCGAGGACTCGGGTCGCGGGCCAGCCTCCGAATGCGCAGTCGACACGAGGGACGAGCGGCCCTACCGCGGCCCATCGGCCCCAGCCAAGCAGCTCGATGAGCAGCTGGACCGCGTGATGGGCGGAGGAAAGGCGGCTCCGGTCAGCCCGCCAGGTGGGTTGGAACTCTGCTGGTCATCGCGTGGGACGACCCCACCGCGACAGCGAGCGCATCGACACCGGTGTCCTGGGCGAGGCCAGCGCCGTCGAGCTCCTCACGCTACCCAGCAGGCGAGCGGCAACCTTCTTGTCTGGCGTTTGATGGCAAGTTCCGGCCGAGCGGGTCCCGAATTCAGCAACGGTTCAGGTCCCTTTCATTACTCTCGATGTGCGAGATGGGGCTCTCCAGTGCGATCGGGAGGGCGATGGGCGCAGCACCAAGATCAACCGAGACAACCGCGGCTGCCGAGCAGACCACAGGTCGCCGGCGATTGAGACGCTGGGACTGCGGAAGAGCTACGGCTCGACTCTCGCAGTCCTGAAAGCATTCCATGTCCGGCATCCTGCCCGTCGCCGGGCTTGGTGCTGATGATCGACCCGGACGCACTCCTTCTGCCGCCGATCGTGCGGCTCTGCCCCGCTGCGCGCTCCCGATGGGATCGGGCCGATGGGGTGAGGCCGTCACCCTCTCTGCCGCAGCCACTCGTCATAGGGCACCGGCGCTGCGTCGTGCTCCCCCTGGGTGACGATGCACTCGGCCATCCAAGTTCGAAGCGACACCATCTCCGGTGTGGACCGCGGGGTAAGCAGATGGTGAGTCTCGCAGATCTCGTCGGCCAGGTTGTCCGCGGCCAGCAGTTCGCGGACGCTAGAGGCCATCTCGCGGGGGAGGGTCATCTCGATGTCGACGTACTCCAGCCCCGCCGCGGCGGCATCCCGCGCGATACGGCGGCCCATGTGCCGGGCGAAGGCTGGGCGCGTCACCAGCCGCTCGATCAGCTGGCCCAGCTCCCGCGGCGGGGTCGGGCCCCCGTCGGAGTCGATGAGCTGAAGCTCCCGGATCAAGTCGTCGAGTCGCTGGTCGACCCGGAGCCCGAGCTGCACCGGGCACCGGGGCATCCGCACCGTCGCCCAGTCCGCGGGCAGGACGCCCGGCGCCGGCGTCGTCCGGTCGCGGAACGCCACCTCCGGTGGCCGGACCTCGTGCTCGACGCCGTCACCGGCGAGGACAGCCCAGATCTGCCGTCCGGCGGCGCGCTCTTCGATCCCCCAGGACTCCGCGAGCACCGACACGATCGCCAGCCCGCGCCCGGTGGTCCCCAGGGCCTCGACAGGGGGCAGGTCGCCGGACAGCAGAGCCGGAGGCGGCGTCACCGCCGGGAGTGGGACCAGCCCGCCGGCGTCCTCGACGACGAGCCGCACGGCCGGGTCGCGGTCGCTCATCCCGACGTGCATGTATGGGCTACCGCTGTGCAGGGCGGAGTTCGCCGCCATCTCGCTGACGCACAGGGCTGCGTCGTCGACGAGGTGCTCGCGGCCCCAGTCCAAGAGCCCGTCGGTGACGAACCTCCGCGCTCCGGGGACGCTCGAAACCTCCGCAGCAAGGCGGACCCGCAGCTCCGGATTGCCACCGTTCGGCACGGACGTCATGAAGGCATTGTGCCCCCCGGAGGCGCCGTCCGGAGAAAGTACGCCGGTGGCCCCAGAACTCGTCAACGTCGACATTCTTGCGCTGCCGCGAGCTGCACTGATAGACACCGCTTCAGGTCGAGGAAGCGCCCCGAGGCGGCGGTTCAAGGCATCCTCGAATCGGGAGTTGTAGCGCTCCGACGCCGCCACCCCCAGCGCGTGCAGGGGTGTTCTGCACGGCTTCGTGATGCGCCGCCTCGACCTGCGCCCGTACGGCCGGCCCACCGAGCCCCCAGAGCAGGGACGCGGACTTCACCGGCGTGAGGACAAGGTCGAAGCCGGCCACCGCGCGGCGAGCCTTCCGTGCTGCGCGGCCCGAAGTGTCCGCCGGTGGCCCCGCGCCGTAGGTGGGGTAGCCGAGAGCAAGCTTGGTCTCGGCGACGGTGGCGCCCTCGGCGAGCATCCGGTCCCGGTCCGAGTGACACCCGTCGCCGAACCGCGCGCGCAGCTGCGCCTCGGTGCGTTGCCGCGCGCGACGTAGTAGTCGGTTAGCTCCTGGCCACGCTGCCGGCGTTCGTCGGCCGACGCGACCTGGCGGGGTGAGGTAGGTGTAGCCGTCGCCCGCGGTCAACTTGTGCACGGTCATCACGACGGACCACCGTCCAGAGCCCGTTCCACGCACTCGGGCGTGTCGTGCAACGTACGTGCAACGTGGGCCGGCGAACCGCGATGAATCGGGGGTTTCGGCGGACAACCGAGGTCACCGTGCGCGGAGGCCCTGGAACGTAGAACCGCAGGCCAGCGGGGTTTCTGGCCTGCGGTTCGATCGGGTGGTCAGGGGCGGGGTCGAACCGCCGACCTTCCGCTTTTCAGGCGGACGCTCGTACCAACTGAGCTACCTGACCGCTGCAGAGACAGCCAGCATGAGCTCGTGGCGTTTCCGCAGGTCAGCCCCGGTTTCCCAGGGCCAGAGCGGAGTCTACCGGACACTGCCGCAGGGCGCGAAGCGGCGTTGGAACGAGCGGAGTGCTGGGCGGCCGGTCTCAAAGGGACCGGCCGCTCAGCGTGCACCGTGCGGGGCCTGTGGTTGGGCCGACCGGACCGGCTGGCGTGCCTTGCCGATCGACCCCCACTCCCCCATCGGTCGGTACGGCTGCCAGGCGCGAGAGGCGCGCGACACCCGTACGTTCGGGGTCACCGGGGGCGGCTCAGCGTCGAGCCAGCGGACGACCGTACTGCCCGAGTGCCCATGGACGGCGACCACGGAACCGAGGTCGGGCCAGACGGCGGTGGCGGGCCGACCTCCGGTCCAGTGCAACGCCACGCCGCCATCGGTGAACTCCACCCCCTCGGCCACGACCCCGGTCCCTGACACGCCGCTGTGGTCGACGAAGCGAACCAGCTGAAAGCGGCGCATGGTCACTGAACCGTCAGCGGCCAGAGCAGCTCGCTAGGGAGCTCTGCCGCGGCGGTTACGGTTTCGTGCCCTGTCAGCGGGTCGTCGGTGATCCGCAGTCCAGGGAATCGGCGCTGCATGGCCAGTGCGTACCGGCAGGCCAGTGCCTCCTCGGCGTCGTGGGTGCAAATGACGTGGTCTCCGAACCAGACCTGCACCCGGTGCAGGTCGGTCGTCTGCTCGGTCACGAGCTGTGCCCTTCTTTTCTCGATTGGTTCGTTTTGTCGAGTAACGCTCATGGAGTGTGATCGTTATGTAACAGAAGGTAAGTTGTCTTGGACCGAGTATTGTTACCACTTGTAACACATCGTCACATTTTGTCAGACTCGGTTTGGCGTAGGGAGGAAAGGCCCCGAGGAGGAGCCCCGTGTCCGCGATCGAGAACGACCGCTTCATCGGCCAGCAGATCAAGGTCTATCGCCGGATCCGCAACCTCACCCAGCAGCGGCTCGCCGACCACCTCGGGATCTCCCGGTCGGCGATCGCCTTGTACGAAACCGGTCGCCGTCCGATCGACTCGCGCGAGCTCCTGTACGGCCTGGCCGAGGCGTTGCAGGTCTCGATCGGCGACCTGACCGGGCACCGAGAAGACAAGACGAACCCGAGCGTCGCCGCCTTCCACACCCAGGTGCCGCGGATCGAGGCGGCGATGATGTCGGCCGGCCACGCCGACGACTCCACCGAGCCGGCGCCGCTCGAACGGCTCGCCGCCGACACCCAGCGGGCGCTCAAGTTCCGGATGAAGAACGACTACGCCCGCCTCGGCAGCCTGCTGCCGACTCTGCTCCACGACCTGTACCGGCACACCGTGAGCGGTCGCGAGCAGCAGCAGACCCGGGCCTGGGAGGTCCTGACCCGCGCCACTTTCGTGACGGCGCTCGCCACCAAGGGCTTCGGCTACACCTCGCTCGCCTGGAACGCCGCGCGAGCATCCTTCGAGGCGGCCCGGATCGTCGGCGATCCGAGTGGGCTCGCCGCCGCCGAGTTCGCCCGTTCTCAGGTGCTGCTGTCGACTCCCGGGACGTTGGGCGCCGCGCTCGCCTACTCGGCCGATGGTGCCAACCGCTTGCAGGGCGAGCTGCAGACCCCCAGCGAGCTCGAGCTGTACGGCATGCTGCACCTGCAGGCCGCCTTGACCTCCGCCGCGGTCGGAAAGGACCCGGCACCGCACCTGGCCGAGGCGGTCGGCACGGCTCGCCGGTCAGGTGACGGCTCGGCGTTCGAGCTCGCCTTCGGACCCGAGAACGTAGCGGTGTGGCAGATGTCGGTCGCGAACGAGCTGCGTCGCGCCGGCGACGCCCTCACGGCGTCCCGCACCGTGCACCCGGAGTCGATCGGCACCGAGGACCGGAAGTCGCGCTACTTCATCGAGCTCGGCCGCGCCCACGTCATGCTGAAGGACTACGGCGCCGCGATGTCCGCGCTGTTGCGGGCCGAGCACGTCGCGCCCCAGCAGGTACGGTCGCGCACCATCGTCCGAGAGCTCGTCGGCCACATGATGCGGACCGCCCGCCGCGACCTCGCCAGCGGTCCGCTCGGTCAGCTGGCTCAACGAGTCGGCGCCCTCCCGGCGTAACACGCGCGCCGCCGGAGGCAGGTGCAATTTTGCCCAATTGGGCAAAATTCGACCCAGTCCCGGCGGATCGAGGTGGAACTTTGCCCAATTGGGCAATCTTTGACGCGCGCGGCCTCGCGCCATGGATGCGAGGCCGACGGGTGATTGCACCTCCGCCGGGAGTGAAGGCACACTACATGCGTGAGCGGATCCAGGAAGGAAATCTCCTCCAGCCAGCTCGGTGACGCGGACCCGCTGGCGGCCCGGGTCCGCGGGCTGCTGCCGTCCCTCACCCCAGCCGCGACCAGGGTCGCCGTGGCGATGCTCGACGACCCCGAGCAGGTCGCCCGGCTCAGCATCACCGACCTCGCTCGGCGCGCCGAGGTCAGCGAGGCCACCATCGTCCGCACCGCCCGCGGGCTCGGGTTCACGGGCTACGCCGACCTCCGGCTGGCGCTCGCGGCGGCGGTCGGCCGGCGGACCGGCAACCGGACCGTCACCGGCGACATCACCGTGGCCGACCCGATGCCCGACGTCGTCGACAAGCTGGCCCAGGCCGAGGTCCGCGCCATCCTCGACACCGCGTCCCAGCTCGACCCGGCGGCGGTCGAGGAGGTCGCCAAGAAGATCGTCGCCGCCGACCGGATCGAGGTGTACGGGGTCGGCGCCTCCGGCCTGGTCGCCGAGGACCTGGCCCAGAAGCTGGACCGGATCGGCCACTGGGCCCACGCCCGCACCGACGCCCACCGCGCGCTGACCAGTGCCGTACTCCTCGGACCTCGTGACGTCGGTATCGCGGTGTCACACTCCGGCGAGACGCCCGACGTGACGGCGCCGCTGGGCCACGCCAAGCAGGCCGGGGCGACCACGGCCGCCATCACCAACCACCCGCGCTCCACCATTGCCCGCCTGGTCGACCATGTCCTGCTGTCGGCCGGGGCCGAGACGACGTTCCGCCCGGGCGCGCTGGCCAGCCGGATCAGCCAGCTGCTGGTGGTCGACTGCCTGTTCGTCGCCGTCGCCCAGCGCTCGCACGAGTCGGCCACCGAGGCGCTGCGGCAGACCCACGCCGCCGTCGACGACTGGCGCACCGCTCCACGCAAACGCCCTAGCCGCTGACCTGTCGAGCCTCCGCGAGTACGTCCGGGAACAGTCGCTCGCTGAGATGGCATGCCACCTGGTGCCGGGGCGCCAGCTCCCGCAACGCCGGTGTCTCGACCCGGCACCGGTCCTCGACGTACGGGCACCGGGTGTGGAAGAGGCACCCGGCCGGCGGGTTGATGGCGTCCGGCACCTCGCCGCCGAGTTCGACCACCTGGCGCTGCGCCTCCAGCTCCGGGTCGGGCACCGGCACGGCGTCGCGCAACGAACGCGTGTACGGGTGCAACGGGTCGTCCGACAGCGCCTGCCAGCCGCCGACCTCCAACACCCGCCCGAGGTACATCACCGCGATCCGGTCGCTGATGTGCCGCACCATCCCGAGGTCGTGCGAGATGAACACGTACGTCAGCCCCAGCTCGTCGCGCAGCCGGGTCAGCAGGTTCATCACCTCGGCCCGCACCGACACGTCGAGCGCCGACACCGGCTCGTCCAGCACCATCACCTCCGGCTCGACCGCCAGGGCCCGCGCGATGCCGACGCGCTGCCGCTGCCCGCCGGACAGCTGGTGCGGATAGCGGCCGGCCACGGATGCCGTCAGGCCCACCATCTCGAGCAGCTCGTTGGTGCGGGTACGGCGTTGGGCGTCCCCGACGACCATCCGGCGGACCGTCAGGACCTCGCCCAACGTCCGGCCCACGGTGAGCCGAGGATCCAACGAGGCATACGGATCCTGGAACACCATCTGGATCCGCCCGCGCAGCTTCGCCAGCGCCGCGCCACGCGCGAACGCCACATCCTCACCGTCGAGCAGGATCCGCCCGGACGTGGGTTGGTCCAGTCGTACCAGCATCCGCGCCGTCGTCGACTTGCCGCACCCCGACTCGCCGACCAGCCCGAGCGTCTGGCCGCGCTCGACCGTGAACGACACCCCGTCGACCGCCCTGACGATGCCGTCCCTGGTGCGGAAGTGCTTGACCAGGTCCTCGACCACCAGCGTCATGACACCCACCGATCCCGAGGCACCCAGCACGCGGCCCAACCGTCGGCACTGTCGCTGCCACGCCGCTCCAGCCGGGGATCATCGACCACGCACTGGTCGACCCGCTGCGGGCAGCGCGGGTGGAACGGGCACCCGGTCGGCAGCGCCGCGATGTCCGGCGGCGCTCCGCCGATCTGCGGCAGCTCGGGCCGCTCGGCGCCGAGGACGCGGGGGATCGAGCTGAGCAGCCCGGCGGTGTACGGGTGCTGTGGCTCGCGGAACAGTGCCCGACTCTCGCCGGACTCGACCACCCGCCCGGCGTACATCACCAGCACCCGCTCGGCCACCCTGGCCACCACGCCGAGGTCGTGGGTGATCCAGACCAACGCGAGCCCGGTGCTGCGCCGCATCTCGTCGGCCAGGCTGAGCACCTGCTGCTGGATGGTGACGTCCAGGGCGGTGGTCGGCTCGTCGGCGATCAGCACCTTCGGCCGCAGCGCGACCGCCATCGCGATCATCACCCGCTGCCGCTGGCCGCCGGACAGCTGATGGGGGTACGAGCGGGCGAGGCGCTCCGGCCGGGGCAGGCCCACCTCGCCCAGGGCCTCGAGGGCGCGCGCCTTGGCCTCGGCTCCGGTCGCACCGTGTGCCTCGAGACCCTCGACGACCTGCGGCCCGACCCGCATCAGCGGGTTGAGCGACGTCATCGGGTCCTGGTAGATCATCGCGATCTCCGGCCCCCGCAGCCGGCGCCGCTGCCGCTCGTCCAGCGCGCCGACGTCGCGCCCGCCGAGCCGTACGGTGCCGCCGGTCATCCGCGCCGCGTCGGGCAGCAGGCCCATCACCGACAGGGCGGTCAGCGTCTTGCCGCTGCCGCTCTCGCCGACCAGCGCGACGGCCTCCCCGGCGCGTACGTCGAAGGACACGTCCCGGACCACCGGCAGGTCGCGACCGCCCGACCGCACCACGGTCTGCAGGTGGCGGACCTCGAGGACGGCGTCGCTCACCGTTCGTCCTTCGGGTCCATCGCCGAGCGCAGCCCGTCGCCGAGCAGGTTGAGGCTGATCACGGCCACCACGACCGCCACGGACGGGAACACCAGCGTCCACCAGGCCGTGGTGACCAGGTTGCGGGCCTCGCTGACCATCAGTCCCAGCGATGGGTCGGGCGGCTGGGTGCCGAGCCCGAGGAACGACAGCCCGGACTCGGTCAGGATCGCCCACGACAGCGCCAGGGCCACCTGCACCACGATCGGCGCGCTGACGTTGGGCAGGACGTGCCGGAACAGGATCCGCCGCCCGGAGTACCCGAGCACCCGGCACGCGTCGACGTACTCGAGCTCGCGCACCGACAGCGTCGGACCACGTGCCACCCGGACGAAGATCGGGATGTAGACGATGGCGATCGCGACCGCGGTGTTGAACCAGCCGCGACCCAGAGCGGCGATGATCGCCAGCGCCAGCAGCGTCGCCGGGAAGGCGAAGAGTACGTCGGTGAGCCGACCCGTCACCTGGTCCCAGAGCCCTCCGACGTACCCGGATGCCACCCCGGCGACGGTCCCGAGCAGCGCGGCGATCCCGACCGACACCAGCGCGACGCGCAGCGACGACGCGATGCCGGCGAACGTCCGGGACGTGACGTCGCGGCCGAACTGGTCGGTGCCGAACCAGTACGACCCGGACGGGCCCCGCAGCTGGTCGGCCGGGTGCTGGTCGAGCGGGTCGTACGGCGTGAGCCCGACGACCGAGAGGGCCGCGAGTACGCACAGCGCGCCGGTCACCAGCAGGCCGATCCGGCCGTTCCGGTCCCGCCACACGCGGCTGAGCACGGCCCGCACGCCACCGGGTGCCGCGCCCTCGGCCACGTGCACGACCGGCGGCGCCCCGGGGGTGGGGGAGTCTGCCGTTGCGCTCATCGCAGCCGGGTCCGTGGGTCGAGGGCGCGGTAGGTCAGGTCGACGGCCAGGTTGACCAGGACGAACGCGACCGCGACGAACAGCACCGTGCTCTGCACCACGGCGTAGTCCTGCTGCAGGATGCCGGTCAGCAGCAGCCGGCCGAGACCGGGCAGCGCGAAGATCTGCTCGATGATCACCGTGCCGCCGAGCAGGTAACCGAACTGGATCCCGATGATCGTCACGATCGGGATCGACGCGTTGTGCAGGATGTGCCGGATCCGGATCCGCATCGGCGCCAGGCCCTTGCCGCGCGCGGTGCGAACGAAGTCGGTCTGGGTCGCCTCGAGGTACGCCGACCGGGTCGTGCGCATCACGGTGGCGACCAGGCCGACCGACAACACCAGCGACGGGTAGATCATCTGGCTCAGGTTGCCGCCGACCGACTCGGTGAGGGGGACGAACGAGCCGGGGTCGGGGAAGTACGAGAACGCCGAGGCGAGGACCGCGACCGTGACCGACGCGATGACGAACTCCGGCAGCGCCAGGCCGAGCAGGCCGAGTGACTGGACGCCGACGTCGCGGGCCTTGCCCGGCCGGCTCGCCGCCAGCATGCCGAGCCCGATGCCGATCGGCGTCGAGATGAGCATCGACAGCACCGCGAGCTCGAGCGTGACCGGGAGTGCTGCGAAGATCAGCTTCGTCACCGCCGCCCCGGAGTCGACCGACACACCGAGGTTGCCGGTCAGCACACTGGTCAGCCAGCTCCAGAACTGCTGCCAGATCGGCTGGTCGATGCCGTAGTAGCGCTCCAGCGCCGCCAGCTGCTCGTCGGTCAGCACACCCGTCTCGGTGCCAAGCCTCGCAGTGACCGCGTCACCCGGCAGGGCTCGCAGCACCACGAACACGAGGACCGCCACCCCAGCCAGCGTCGCGACCGTCCCGGCGAGCCGCGTGGCGAGGTAGCGAGCGGTCATCCAGAGTCCCCGCGACTGGCTTTGCTGAGGTACTCCAGCGACTCGGTGGTGAGCGCCTTGAAGCCGTCGACGTTCTTGCCGACCAGGTAGTACGACTGGTTGTGTTGCAGCCAGACCCACGGCGAAAGCCGGAGCAGCTCCTGCTGCAGCTGTTTGAAGATCTCCTGTCGTTCGCCCTCGTCGGTCGTCGCGTTGCCCTGCTGCAGCAGCTCGCCGAGCTTCGGGTCGTCGAGCCCGGCCGGCTTCTTCAGCGACGCGGTCTCGGTGAAGTAGCGGCCATACATGAGGTACGGGTCGGTGCTGCCGCCGTTGAGCGCGACGGCCGCGTCGTACTTCGCCTCCAGCCAGCTGTCCACGTACACACTGGTCTGCTGCTGCTGGAGCTTGAGCTCGACGCCGATCTCCTTGAGCTGTCCCTGCACGGACTGGGCGATGTTGGTCGCCGTGGCGTACTCGCCGACCATCACGATCGTGTTGAGCGTGAACCCGTCGGGGTAGCCCGCCTTGGTCAGCAGGTCGCGAGCAGCGTCCAGGTCTCCCGGCTCGCAGGGCAGGCCTTCGTACTCGTCGTAGTCGTATGCGGGGCTGGTGATCGGGCCGGTGACCTCACCCTGCCCGAAGTAGGCCGTGTCGACGACCTGCTGCCGGTCGAGCGCGCAGGCGATCGCCTGCCGGGCCTCGAGCTTCTTCAGCGGTCCCTTGCGGCCGTTGAGCTGCAGCACGTGGTACGACAGCGTCGGCTGCGACAGCACTTCCAGGTCGTCGGGGTTGGCCTGGTCGGCGACGCTCGGGTCCGACACGACGCCGAGGTTGAAGCTGCCGGCCTTCATGCCCGACAGGATTGACGACTCGTCCGGGATCACCCGCAGCTCGACGGTCTCGAGCTTGGCCGCATCACCCCAGTAGTCCTTGTTGGCCTTGAGCGTGACCTTCTGGCCCTGCTCCCACGAACCCCAGCGAAACGGGCCGGTGCCGTTCGGCTCCCGCTCGACCGTCTTCGCCTTGATCGCATCCTCGTCGATGATCGCCGTGCCGACCTGCGAGAGCACGTTGAGCAGGGCCGCGTCGGGCTGCTTCAACGTGATGACCAGGGTGGTGTCGTCCTCGGCGCTGACGCCGGTGACGTTCATCAGGTTGGACGCGACCACCGAGCCGGTCTCGGGGTCCAGCACCCGGTCGATGCTGGCCTTCGCGTCGGCTGCGGTGAAGTCGGCGCCGTCGTGGAACTTCACGCCCTCGCGCATCGTCAGCGTGACGGTCTTGCCGTCCTCGCTGACCTCCCACTCGGTGGCCAGCGCGGGCTCGAGCTCCCCGTCGTCGGCGGTCTCGATCAGCGTCTCGTAGACCAGGTCGAGCGTCTGCACGGTCTGGAACGCCGTCGCCTTGGCCGGGTCGACCAGGTCGATGTCGCCGGTGCGGGCCACGATGAACGGGCCGCCGGTGTCGCCACCTCCCTTGTCGCCTCCCGACTCCGAGGTCGGGTTGCAGCCGGCCAGCAGGAGCGCGGCGGAGGCCGCCAGCGCCCAGATCGGGCGGCGGAGATAGTACGTCGGTGCCACGATGATTCCCTTCACCCGGGACGAGCCACGAATGACGGTATCCTCCAACGGGAGTGGTTGTGAAGGGGGAAATTTTCACCCATCATGGTCCGGATGAGCAGCCCGCTGGACTCCGTCGTCCGGAGTATCACCGAGGGACTGCTCTCCGCGCCCGGCCACGGTCCGTCGGCGGTGGCGGTCGGCGTCAGCGATCTCGAGCATGACCTGGTCCGGTCGGTCCGCGGGCACGCGCGCGTGCTGGGGCTCGCCGATCCGGCTCCGTTGGCCGACGAGCCGGTCTTCGACGTCGGCTCGGTGACGAAGGTCGTCGTGACGACCGGCCTGGTGATGACGCTGGTGGACCGGCGTGCGCTCGGGCTGGACGACCCGGTGGTGCACTGGTTCCCGGGCCTCGACGAGCACATCACCGTACGCGACCTGCTGGAGCACCAGGCCGGGCTGTGGGAGTGGTGGCCGATGTACGTCGCCGGCGCGACGACCGCTGCCGAGGCGATGACCGTGATCCAGGAGCTGCCGCTGCGGTACGCACCGAGGTCGGGTCGGCACTACTCCGACCTCGGGTTCATGCTGCTCGGCGAGATCGTGGCGGCCGAGCTCGGCGCGCCCCTCGACGAGGTTGCTGCCGCCGAGCTGTTCGAGCCGCTCGGCCTGCGGTCGACGTGCTTCCGGCCGGTCGAGCGGTCCATCCGGGTGGTGGCGACGTCACCCGGTGACTGGTACGAGCAGCGGATGGTCGACACCGGGTCGCCGTACCCGGTGCCGGTGCGCAGCGACGCGTTCGCCGGCTGGCGTACCCACCCGCTCGTCGGGGAGGTCAACGACGGGAACTGCTGGCACGCGTTCGGCGGGGTGTCCGGCCATGCGGGGTTGTTCACGACGGTGCCCGACCTGACGCGCTTCGGTCGGGCCGTGCTGTCCTCCTTGCGCGGGCTGGGTCCGTGGAGCGCCGACGTGGTCGCGGAGTTCGTCCGGCCGGGGCGCGACGCCGGCCAAGGTCTTGGCTTCCGGGTCTCACCGGCCGGCACCGTCTGGCATCCCGGCTTCCCCGGTGCGAGGTTTGCCGTCGTACCCGATCGGGGACTCGTCGTCGCGCTGCTGACCAACCGGCTGCACACGACCGGCGAACCGCGGGGGATCGACCCGGAGTGGGCGCAGCTGATCCAAGCCGTGGAGGCCGGATGAGAGTCATCGGTGTCATGTCGGGCACGTCGTACGACTCGATCGACGTCGCCGCGGCCGACCTTCGGCTCGAGGGCGAGGTCGTCCGGCTGCGGCCGATCGGCGCGCTGCAGGTGTCGTACGCCGACGAGATGCGCTCGCGGATCGCCGGCGCGCTCCCGCCCGCGCAGACCACGATCGCCGAGGTCTGTCGGCTGGACACCGAGCTCGGCCGGCTGTTCGCCGACGCGGCTCGGCTCGGTGTCGACGAGCTGTGCGGCGGGCGGGCCGACCTGGTGGTGTCGCACGGCCAGACCGTCTACCACTGGGTCGACCTGGGCGGCGAGGTGCGGGGGACCCTGCAGCTCGGTCAGCCGGCCTGGATCGCCGAGCGCACTGGGCTGCCGGTCGTGTCGGACCTGCGCAGCCGGGACGTCGCGCGGGGAGGGCAGGGTGCGCCGCTGGTGAGCATGTTCGACGTGCTGCTGCTCGGCGGCTCGGCGCGGCGCGGCGCCCTGAACCTCGGCGGCATCGCGAACCTCACCGTGGTGGCTCCGGGTGCGGATCCCCTGGCGTACGACATCGGGCCGGCGAACGCGCTGGTCGACGCCGCGATGCGGCAGCTGGTCGGGTCGACGTACGACGAGGGCGGTGCGCATGCGGCGCGGGGGACGGTGCACGCCGGCCTGCTGGCGAGTCTGCTGGACGAGCCGTACTTCGACCGCGCCGCGCCGAAGTCCACCGGCAAGGAGACGTTCCACTGGGGCTACCTGGCCGAGCGGCTGGCCAAGCACGGCGCCATCCCCGCCGCCGATGTCGTCACCACGGTGTCGGAGCTCACCGCCCAGGTGGTCGCCGTCGAGCTGCGGCTGCACGACCTCGCCGAGGTGTTCGCGTCCGGTGGCGGAGTGCGCAACCCCTGGCTGATGCGGCGACTTCGCGAGCTGGCCGGCGGCGGTTGCGTGGTCCGCGACATCGCCGAGCTGGGGGTGGGGGCGGACGACAAGGAGGCGTACGCGTTCGCGCTGCTCGGGTTCCTCACCGTGCACGGGTTGGCCGGGACCGTGGCGTCGTGCACCGGCGCCGCCGGACCGGCCGTACTCGGGAGCATCACGCCGGGTTCGACGCCGCTGCACCTGCCGCCGCCGGCCAAGAGCCCGCCGACCCGCCTGCAGATCGACTCCTGACCGGAGCCCGTCGCCCCGCTGTGGGATTGGTACGGGGGCGCCCCGTTCCAGACCTAGTGGAACGGGGCGCCCCCGTACCAGAAAACGTTTGGACCGGAGCCACCCAATCTCGGTGTGACGGCAGGTCCGAGATGCACGATGCCCCGGTCCATGGCGGACCGGGGCATCTGGGCTGTGCGACCCCGACGGGACTCGAACCCGCGGCCTCCGCCGTGACAGGGCGGCGCGCTAACCAGCTGCGCTACGGGGCCTCGATGATGCGCTGTGCGGCACGAATGCTACTGCACTCGTGATGCGTGCCCCCAACGGGATTCGAACCCGTGCTACCGCCTTGAAAGGGCGGCGTCCTAGGCCTCTAGACGATGAGGGCTCGACTTGCTGCCGTCGGGGACCGCACAAGCATAGGTGCAGCCCGTCGAACTCTCCAAACCGGCACAATGGCCGCGTGATGGAGATGCCCCGCGACCGTTTCGAGCAGCTGGTCGCCGAAGCTCTCGACACCATCCCGCCCGAGCTCGCTGCGCTGATGGACAACGTCGCGATCTTCGTCGAGGACGATGCGCCGGCCGACGATCCGGAGCTGCTCGGCCTCTACGAGGGCATCCCGCTGACCGAGCGCGACGGCTGGTACGGGGCGGGGAGCATGCCCGACCGGATCCTGGTCTTCCGTCACCCGACGCTGGCCATCTGTGCGACTGAGGACGAGGTCGTCGACGAGGTGCACATCACCGTCGTGCACGAGATCGCGCACCATTTCGGCATCGACGACGAGCGGCTGCACGAGCTGGGGTACGGCTAGGGTGTGGC
>JBOHDE010000017.1:0-29395 GCA_050699035.1 Nocardioidaceae bacterium
TGCCCCGCAACCGACTCCACGTCTAACAACTCACGCTGATCCTGCGCACGACCCTGCATAAACCAAGGATCTCAAGAACCCGCTCAACCGGTCCCCGATGACACACCTTTATTCAGCAGCGTCCTAGTGCGGGGCGGGACGGCGTGCCGGCGCCGACGGCGGTGCCGGCGAGCAAGGAGGCCGCGCCGCAGAGCACTGCCGTCCAAGCCAACGCTCCGGCCGGGCCGACCAGATCGGCCATCACCCCCGACAGCCATGGTCCAACCGTCTGGCCGGCGGCGAAGACGACGGTGAGGGCCGCCAACGCGCCGGTGAGCGCCTCGGGTGACGTCACGGATCGGACCAGCGAGGTCACCGCGGCCGGAACCGCCATGAACGTCGCCCCGTACGCCAGGGCCGAGACGAGGACGACTGCGGGCGAGGAGCTGAGGAGTGCGAGTGCGGAGGAGCCGCCGACCCCGGCGAGCAGGGTCGCGAGTACGCGCCGGCCGGGCCAGCGGCGGATGGGCCGACTCCACAGGCCTGGCGCGGCCATCACCGCTGCGCCGAGGAGCGACCACGTCACGGCGGTCTGCAGGGGCGTCGCGCCCCGATCGACCAGGTAGGCGGACAGGAAGGTGATGTAGGCGATGTAGCCGATGGCGAAGAGCAGGTAGGTGACCGCGAGCCAGACCAGCGGACGAAGTGAGCCGGTCGACCCGGCCACCCGTACTCGCTGGTCGGGCCCGGCAGCCGTCCAGCTCAACGCAACCGCGGCACCGGCGACGAGCGCCATCCCGATCCACGCCACCGGCCAGCGATCCGGGTGCAGGTCGAGGAGGAACGGCAACGTGGCCCCGCAGAGCAGGATGCCGAGCCCGGTGCCGGCGAAGTAGACGGCGCCAGGGGCGATGACCGCTCCCGTGATGAAGACCAGCGCGCCGCCGATCCCCGCAACCACCCGCGCCAGCAGCAGTCCCTCGTACGCGTCGCCGACGGCGGTCGCGGCGAGCGAGACCGCGCAGACGACCATGCCGGCGCGGAAGGTGAACGCGGTCCCGAACCGACGGGCCAGCGGTGCCGTGCTCATCGCGCCGACCAGATAACCGAGCCCGTTCGCGGTGGTGATCGTGCCGGCCGCGGCGTAGGTCCAGCGCAGGTCGTCGGACATGGCGGGCAGCAGCAGGCCGTACGCGAAACGGCCGAGCCCGATGGCAGTGGCAGTGCCCAGCGCCATCCGCGCCGCCTGCCAACGGCGCTCGGTCACGCGAGGGCTCGCAGTCGCCGGTCCAGGAAGGACACGACCGTACGGGTGAGCGCGACCCGATGGTCGGACAGGGCGTGGTCGGTGGGATAGACGTCGTGCTCGAGCTGGACGACTGGCCAGGTGCGGTAGCTGTCGACCACCGGCCAGTGATGCAGGTCGGCCGGCGTCACGGCGTCCTGGCTCGTGCCGAGCAGCAGGACCGGGCGGTCGGCCAGCGGTGCCGCGAGCCGGGACAGACACCACCTCTCGCCGGCAGCCTCCAGCTCCGCTACCAGCGCTTCGCCGCTGGTGTCTCTCAGCGGCAGGAGCTCGTCGTCGAACGCGTCGACCAGGGCGGCCCGCAGCCCGGCATCGGCGCTGGTCGCCGACGCAGCCGCACCGAGGTCGAAGCCGGCTACCGAGACGACCGCGGCGACCGATGGGTCGGCTGCCGCTGTCATCAGCCCCGCGAACCCGCCCAGACTGTGGCCGACGAGGGCGAGCCGCCGGGTGTCCAGTCGATGGCGGGCCGAGAACTCCTCCCCGCGGACGACCTCGACGGCCCGCGCCGCGTCTTCGAGGACATGCGTCCACGACCAGGAGCCGCCCACGCCCCAGGAGCCGCGGTAGTGGAACACCAGTGCTGCGTACCCGGCTCGACGGAGTGCCTGTGCCAGGTCGAAGTTCCGCTCGAAGCCCGGGAAGCCGTGCAGCAGCACGACGACCGGGTGCGGGCCAGGACCGGCGGGCAGGTGCAGAACCCCGATCAACGGCGTGCCACCGCTGACGATGGTGACCGCTGGCGTACTCGCTGCCGGCGCCAGACCGAGCGGCGGGTCGTCGCTGAGATAGCCAGCGGTCAAGGTCCCTCCCAAGTTGGTACCGATCGGTTCTATGTTGTGGGAGACTAGCATGTCAGTAACGGTCGGTACTATGTCCGCATGCCCGTCGCCAAAGGCACCGCCCTCGACCCCGCGGAGACCCGGGCCGGGATCGTCCGCTCCGCCACCGCACTGCTGTACCAGCGAGGTCTGGCCGGCATCGGCGTCGCCGAGTTGTGCGCGACCATGGGCATCTCGAAGGAAACGCTGTATCGCCACTTCGGCTCGAAGAACGGCCTCATCCACGCCGTGCTGACGGCGCGCAGCGACCACGTCGTCCGTTGGCTGGACGACGCGGTGAAGGAGGCCGGCGACGACCCCGACGACCAGGTCACCGCTGTCTTCGATGCCCTCGGTCGATGGCACGCCGAGCGGTCCTTCCGTGGCTGCGCCATCGTCAACGCCGCCACCCAGCAGTACGACGCCGAGACTCGCGCGCTCGCCGGTCGCCACCTGGCCCGCCACCGCGCACTGCTCACCCGCATCGCCCACGACGCCGGCGTGCGTGACGAGATCCGAGTGGGCAAGCAGCTGCTCGCGCTGTTGGAAGGGTCCACCGTGCTCGCCAGCCTCGGCGGGGACACCGACGCCGCACGGGTCGCCAAGGACGCGGCGCTCGCCCTGATCCACGCCAGTCGCTGAGACCCGCGCAACCCCGGCGCAAGTACTCGGGGGCCCTCGCGCCGAGTTGCGCGTATGTCGTCCTGGTGGGCGGCTCCACTCCAAATGTTTTCTGGTACGGGGGCGCCCCGTTCCAATAGGTATGGAACGGGGCGCCCCCGTACCAATCAACGAGTGGACCAACGCCACCCAGTCGGCCTCGAGTACGGGGCTACCCGCCGCCTTGACCAGGAGGACGGGCCGCGCCTAAAATTCACTTCTGCTGGATGGAACAAATTTCTATACAGCAGAAGGTCGCGGGAGCGGGCGCCACAGCCCGTCATGACGGAAGGGGCGCGCATGCGCATTCGGCACATGGGCTTCGTGGTATCGGACCTGGAGACGTCTGCTGAGTTCTACGAGCAGGTGCTCGGCTTCAAGCGTCTCGGTGGGGTTCGCAAGCCGGGGCACTTCCCGGGGATGGCGATGGATCTGTCCGACGGTGAGGTCAACTTCTCCTTGCTGCAGCCTGGTGACGACATCGACCGACAGTCATGGTCGCAGGGGACATTGGGCCCGAACCACATCGGGGTGACGATCGAGGACACCGGCCGGGTCGCGAGTGCGCTCAAGGAGCGGGGCGTCGAGATCTACGGTGCCGAGCAGGCAGATCCGCCGCGCTTCTTCAAGTTTCGCGACCCCGACGGCGTCGAGGTCGATGTGGCCACGCCCGAGCGCGGCTGGAAGCGCTGACGGCTCGACCGTAGCGGTTCGCCCGGGGCGTCAGGCCCCCTAACGTGTCCGTGGTGGGTGGACGACTCCCCGGATGGCTGCTTGCGATACTGGTGAGCCAGTTCCTGGTGCAGCTCGCGGTCTCCATGACCCGACCCGTGACCAGCTACCGGCTGCTGGCCCAGGGCGCCGATGCAGCCTCGGTCGGGCTGGTCGCCGCAGTCTTCGCGCTGCCGGCGATGTTTCTCGCCCTGTCGTTCGGCCGGTGGTCCGACCGACGCAATCCCGGCGTGATGCTTGCTGTCGGAGCGGCGCTGACGACGGCGGGCGCCTTCGCGCTCTCTCGTACTACCTCGGTGGCCGGGCTGGCCGGCTGGACGGCTCTGCTTGGCATCGGCCACCTCTCGCAGGTGGTGGGAGCGCAGAGCCTCGTCGCGTATCGATCCTCCGCCGCCGGCGCGGTGACGAGCTTCGGTCTGCTCACGGTCTCGGGGTCACTCGGACAGATGACCGGGCCGCTGGTCGGCGGCTGGTTGGCGGAGGCGGACGGTGGGCTCCCGACGACACGGTCCACCTCGCTCAGCTTGACTGTTGCCGCTCTCGTCGGACTCGTCGCGGTTGCCGTCGCGGCCGCTACCGTCTCGGCGAAGACCACGGGCTCTCAGGACGCGGAGCCGGCTGCACCCGACTCTGCCGTGACCATGCTGATGACGCGAGGCATGCCGGCTGTGCTGCTGGCAAGCTTCGGCTCGAAGGGCGCGACGGACCTCGTCACGGCCTTCCTCCCCGTCCTCGGGACCGAGCTCGGACTCGGGGCGAGGTCAGTGGGTGGGCTCCTCAGCCTGAGCGCCGGAGCGGCCATCCTGGCGCGCGCCCTGATGCCCTGGCTCGTCCACCGCGCACGTACTGAGCTCCTCTTGGGGGTGAGTACGGCGATCTCCGGAGCCTGCGCGTTCGGCCTGCTGGTAGGACCGCCGGTCGCTGCGCTGGCCGGTCTGATGATCGTGCTCGGGTTCCTGCTTGCCCTTGCGCAGACGATCTCCATGGTGCAGGTCGCGTCGCTCGCCTCGGCGGGCAGCAAAGGGTCTGCGCTGGGAATGCGGCTGGCCAGCAACCGGGCCGGTCAAGTGGCCATCCCGGGTCTCGGGGGCGTGATCTCCGGGCTGGCCGGGCCGTCTGCCGCCTTCGGCCTGCTGGGGGCGATGATGCTGTCGATCGGCCTGGTGGTGCTCCGCAGCGTCCCTCGCGGCGAGACCTGACGAGCCAGTCGGCGTCGGGGCCGGTCAGGAGGGCCGGGCGTCCCCGCCCAAGGCCGTCGCGACCTGCTTGAGGGCGTCCGCCATGGTCGTGATGCGGTCCTTGTCGAGCCGGCTCAGCGGTGCGGCCACGGCGATGGAGGCGAGCTGGTGGCGCAGGTCGTAGAAGGCGATGGCCACGGAGCCCACCCCGTCCTCGGACTCGGCCCGGTTGACCGCGTAGCCCTGCCGTCGTGCCTTGTCGAGCGCGGTCGTCAGCTGCTCACGGGACGTGATCGAGCGCTTGGTCCTGGTCTCGAGCGCTCCGATATCTGGCGGGTACACCTGGTCGAGCTGCTCCGCGGTCAGCCTGGACAGCATCGCCTTCCCGACTGAGGTGCAGTGGGCCGGCAGCATCGCGCCGGTCCTCGGCGTGACCCGAAGCGCCCGGCCACCCTCCACCGCATCGAGAAAACGGACCATCCGCCCTTCGAGTACGGCCAGGTGCGCGGTCTCGTCGAACTCGGCGGCGAGCTCCCGGAGGGAGTCTCGGGCCTGCTCACGTACATCCAGTGCTTGCACGACGGCCAGTCCGACATCTACCAGTGCGGGCCCCGCCACGTACGTGCGCGAGCCCGGCTCCTGCTGGACGAACCCGTGGTAGGCGAGCATGGCCAGCAGCCGATGCGCGGTGGAGTTGGCGACGCCGAGGTACTGGCAGGCTTCGGTCAGCCGAACCGAGCGTTGCTGCCGGAAGAGCAAGAGCAGGCGCAGTGCGTTGTTCACCGACGAGATCGGGTACGTGGGAGCGGGCGTCCCACTCTCCGGAAGTGACTTCTGCACAGCGCTATGGTACGTCATCACCGGCAGCGACCCGTGGATGTCGGCGCCCGACCCTTGACGGCCGTGTGACCAGAACCCTACAGTCATGGTTCCGTGTACCAGAAGTTGTTTCTACTCCAAGGAAACGACACCTGGTGACGTCGAATGGTCCGACCAGAGGACCCTGTTCGTCCTCAGTCGCGCGAGTGGCTTGCGACACCAAGCCTGGGAGAAGTGGTGCGAGCGGTTGACGCGGCGACAGGCATCACGGTGACGGTCGTCGGCGCCTACGCACTCGACGTCGCGTTCGACCTGGAGCTGACCGGCGAGGACGGCGTGCCAGGTCCGGGCCTCTTCCCGGCACTGCTCTCCGCCTTCATGGTCCTGCTCGGGCTGCTGCTCGTCGTCTCGGCGACCCGTCGACCGGTGAGCGACGAGGCGGACGAGGACGAGCCCGAGCCCGGTTTCACTCGTTCCGGTCTCCGTCGCGCGGGCATCGTCAGCGTGAGCCTGGTCGTGGGGGTCATCCTGCTCCCCGTCCTCGGCTTCTTGCTGACGGGCATCCTCCTGGTCGCCTTCCTGGTCTTCGGGGTGGAAGGCCGGCACAGCCTCGGTGCCGCCGCGGCATCGATCCTGATCCCCGTTGCCGCCCACGTCCTCTTCGTGACGCTCCTCGACGTGCGACTTCCCGAAGGTGTGCTCGCATCCGCGCTGACGGCCGTCGCCCGATAAGAGGATCGTCATGGAGCCGTTGCACCTTCTCCTCGACGGCTTCGCGCATGCCCTGACGCCGACCAACCTGCTCTGGCTGATGATCGGCGTCACGCTGGGGACGTTCGTCGGAATCCTCCCGGGCCTCGCGCCATCGGGGACGCTCGCGATCCTGCTGCCACTCGCGGTGAACCTCGAGCCGGCCACGGCCCTCATCATGATGGCGGGCATCTACTACGGCGCGAAGTACGGCGGGTCCACCACCGCGATCCTGCTCAACATCCCTGGCGAGTCCGCCTCCGTCGTGACATGCCTCGACGGGTACGAGCTGGCCAAGCAAGGGCGTGCCGGACCTGCGTTGGGGATGGCCGCGATCGCGTCCTTCATCGCCGGCACCGTCGGCGTCATCGGGGTGACCTTCCTGGCTCCGGTCGTGGCGAGCTTCGCGGTGGCGATGGGGCCACCCGAGTACGCCGCCCTGATGGCGTTCGGGCTCATCCTGGTCGTCATGCTGGCCGGGGACTCGCTGCTCAAGGGCTTCATCTCGATGGCGCTCGGACTGTTGCTCTCGACCGTCGGCATCGACTTGTTCTCCGGTGAGGCCCGCTACACCTTCGGTGCCGTCCAGCTGTTCGGCGGGATCGAGTTCATCGCCCTCAGCATCGGCCTGTTCGCCATCGGAGAGGTCCTGGTGAACGTGGAGGACGCGTCGGGGCGCCACCTGTTCACCGTGCCGAGCAAGCTTCGCGACCTGCTCCCGAACGCCGATGACTTCAGGCGGTCCCGGATGGCCATCGCCCAGTCGTCGGTGGTCGGATTCTTCATCGGCACGATCCCCGGTGCGGGTTCGACCGTTGCCTCGTTCGTCTCGTACACCATCGCCAAGCGGTTCTCCAAAACGCCCCATCGGTTCGGGAAGGGCGCGATCGAGGGCGTCGCCGCACCGGAGGCTGCGAACAACTCGGAGACCGGCGGTGCACTCATCCCGCTCCTGACGCTGGGGATCCCGGGATCGAGCAGTACGGCCATCATGCTCGGAGCGCTCGTGCTCTTCGGGCTGAACCCAGGGCCGTTGCTCTTCACCGAGAACCCCGACCTGGTCTGGCCGATCATCGCCAGCATGTACCTCGGGAACGTCGCCCTGTTGGTCCTGAACCTCCCGATGGTTCCGCTGCTGGCCAAGATCTTGTTGATTCCCTACTGGGCGCTCTACCCGGGCATTCTGATCGTGTCGATCGTCGGAGTCTTCAGCGTCCGGAACTCCATGTTCGACGTGTGGCTGTTGGCGGCGTTCGGGGTTCTGGGCTACGCGATGAAGAAGACCGGAGTCCCCGCCGCCCCTCTGCTGCTGGCCTTCGTACTCGGCAGGATTGCCGAGAACGCCGTCCGCCAGAGCTTGGTGCTGTCGAGCAACGACCCGATGATCTTCCTGACTCGGCCGATCTCCGCGATCATGCTAGGTCTGGCCGCGGTGCTGCTCGTGAGTCTCGTGGCCGGAAAGGCGCGGCGCGTTCGCGAAGAGGTCGTGGAAGTCGATGACTAGCAGTTCACGTTTCACCCCTGCGTACTGAGGAGTTGTGTTCCATGGGCATCACCAGAAGCTTCGCGGTCGTCGGCACCGCGATCTGTTTCTCGCTTCCCCTGGCCGCATGCAGCAGCACGGGCGGCGCGACCGCCAAGGACGACGGCGGCGGAGAACCCGGCGCGCCCGAGGAGACGGAGGTGGTCACCCACAACGCGCCCGGAGGTGGCAGCGATGTGTTTACCCGCGCGATCATCGAGATTCTCCGCGACGAGGAGATCATCTCCACCAACTGGCCGGTCGTGAACGTCCCCGAAGGTGACTCCATCGGCGCCATGGCGTACATGATGGGCAAGAGCGGCAGCGACGGCACCATCTCGCAGTTCACGCCCACCTGGCTGGTGACTCCTTTGACCGTCGAGGGTGACGGTCCGACCGATGAGGACCTGACGCCCATCGCTGAGATCTCCACGGAGCCCATGGTGGTCGCGGTCCGCGAGGACTCTCCGTTCGAGACGCTCGCCGACTTCATCGAGGCAGCGCAGACCGACAGCGGCCTCGTGCAGGTGGGCGGCTCGACCACCGCGACGGACTCGCTGACCGGCACGATTCTCAAGGACGAGACCGGCGCGGACTGGAAGTTCCTTTCGTTCGAGGACGGCGGTTCACGGATCACCGCAGTACTCCGTGGCGACGCGGATGTGATGTTCGGGAGTCCGGGCGACTTCACCGAACAGGTACGTGCCAAGAAGATGAAGGTCATCACCGTGTTCGGCGCCGACCGGATCCCGCTGTACGAGGATGCCCAGACCACCGACGAGCTCGGGATCAAGCTCGATGTCCTGCCGACCCAGTTCCGCGGCATCTTCGGCGCGCCGGACATGCCGAAAGAGGCGGTCGACTACTACGCCGGCGTGATCGAGAAGCTTCTCGACAGCGAGGGATGGGCGAGCTACGCCGAGAAGAACGGGCTGGTCGACGAGTACCGGACGGGCGACGAGCTGACCACCTTCCTGGACGAACAGCGTGAGGTCTACGCGACGCTGCTCGAGCAGGTCGGGTCCTAGTTGATCGAGTCCCAGGGAGCCACTGGGGCGACGGCGACGATCGCCGCGTTCACCGTCGCGCTGTCTCACTCCGACCTCCCGACCCAGGTCGTCCACGAGGCGAAGCGAGCCCTCGTCGACCATCTGGCGGTGTCACTCGCTGGGTCCGGCGAGCCTGCCGCGGAGCGGCTTCGCCGGGTGGCCCGACGAGTCGCTCAGTCGGAACAGGCGACGATCATCGGCTCGGCACAGCGGACCAGCGCCCCCTTCGCGGCCTTGCTCAACGCGTACTCTTCCCACGCCCTCGACTTCGACGACACCTACAACCCGAGCCGGACGACGATCCACGGCAGCTCGTGCGTGTGGCCGGTAGTCTTCGCCCTGGGCGAGCTCACCGGCCTGAGTGGGCGAAAGGCGCTGGAGAGCTTTGTCGTGGGCTTCGAGACCGGCGCCCGGGTTGCCAGCGCCGCTGGGCCGGACCACTACGAGATCGGGTGGCACGTCACCGGCACCGCCGGTCACGTAGCAGCGGCAGCCGCGGCTGCGAAGGCGCTGGGCCTGTCGGTCGACGCGACGACGAACGCCCTCGGCTGCGGTGCCACTCAGGCGGCCGGCCTCAAGGAGCTCTACGGCAGTGACGGCAAGGCACTCCATCCCGCGAAGGCGGCCATGGACGGTGTCGTCTCCGGTCTGCTCGCCGAGGAAGGCTTCAGCGCAGGGAGCACCAGCTTGGAAGGTCCCCGGGGTTTGCTCCGGGTGATGAGCTCGAGCCCAGATGACACGCTGCTCGTCGCGGACCTGGGCTCGGCGTGGCATCTCCCCCAGAACGGCTACAAGCTCTATCCGAGTGGTTCCCTCACCCACCCGACCGTCGATGCGTTGCTGCGGCTGCGGGATCAGTTCGACCTCGTACCCAGCCAGGTGGATGCGATCGTCGTCAGGGTCCACGAGTACGCCGCGACGGTGACCGGCAACCCGGCTCCGACGTCGGGGACCGAAGCCCGGTTCAGCCTGGCCCACTGTGCGGCCGTCGCGGTGCTGAGCGGGCGCCTCGGCATCGACGACTTCGACGACGCCGTGGTCAACGACCCGACCGTCGCCGACCTGCGCGGCAAGGTCCAGGTGTCGATCGACGGCTCGCTGAGCAAGCGGGCGGCACAGGTCGCGGTCAGGCTGACGAGTGGCCGGACACTCGAAGAGTCGGTGCTGGACAACCGGGGCACCCCCGACAACCCGGTCAGCGACGACGACCTCGGACGCAAGTTCCTCGACGTGGCCCAGTCGAGACTTGGCGAGCCTGCGGCCAGCGCCGTACTCGATCTGTGCTGGCGGATCGACGAGGTCGACGATGTGGCCGACCTCGTGACCGCGGCTGCCGTGGGTGCGCGATGACCTCGGTAGCAGTGGTGACCGGCGCAGCCAGAAACCTGGGCCGCGAGATCGTGCTCGGACTGGCCCGGCAGGGTCTCGACGTCGTCGTGAACACTCGATCGAGCGGATCGGAGGCACTCGGCGTCGCGCAGGAGGCGCAACGCCTCGGCGTCCGGGCGTTGCCGTTCGAAGCGGATGTGACCGACGAGCAGGCGGTGGCGGAGATGTTCAGCGCCGCCGCATCGCTCGGCTCGGTGCGTGTCTTGGTCAACAACGCCGTGCTGCGCAAGGACGCGTCGTTCGACACGATGACGTTTGCTGACTGGCGCGGCGTCCAGGCGGTGACCCTTGACGGCGCTTTCATCTGCGCTCGCGCCGCCGTACCCCTGCTGCTAGAGGGCGGCGGCGGGTGCATCGTGAACATGCTGGGCGGGAACGCCCTGGCCGGCGACGCCCGACGGGCCCACCTGTCCGCGGCGAAACACGGTCTCGTCGGCCTCACGCTGGCGCTGGCCAGCGCGTACGCGCGGCAAGGCATCACCGTGAACGCCGTCTCCCCCGTCGGCATGAAGACGGACAGCCGCGAGGCCTTGCAAGAGCGACGGAGGGCCGTCGCCGATGTCGTCTGCTTCCTGGCCTCGCCTCAGGCCCGGGCGGTGACCGGGCAGGTGGTCGACGTCGACTGCGCTCAGATCGGCTGACGCGCGCCTGCAGCTCCGTAGCTTGACATTCCCTGCCTGGCTCTGTCTAATTAGCTTAGTTACTAAGCGATCTAGTGAAGGGATTGCGTCGATGGCACCGCACAGCCGAGCACTGCCCAAGTCACAGCTTGCGCAGCTGGCTCGTCGGCACAGCACGGCCACGGTGCTGTTCCATCACGCGATGGCTGAGTCCCTGGGCCTCGGCCCGTCGGACCACAAGTGCCTGGACCTGCTGCTCCAGCACGAGGGGATGACCGGCAGCCGCCTCGCCGCGATGACCGGTCTGACCACCGGAGCCATCACCGGTGTGGTCAGCCGGCTCGAGCAGGCCGGGTACGTCCGGCGGCGGCCCGACCCCGACGACGGCCGACGCCAGCTACTGGAGCCGGTCGCGGAGCGCGTCGCCGAGGTCGGCGCCGTGTTCGCCGCGGGCGGACCCGACCCCGCCGACCTGCTGGCCGGACTGGACGCCGACCAGGTCTCCGCCGTCGTCACCTACCTCACCCGCGCGACCGAGCACCTCGAACAGCGGTCTGCCCTCCTTCGCGCCGGCGCGACCCTGCACGGCACGCCGTCCCGGCCCCGGCGCTCATCGTCCTGACCCACCGACCACGACAGTAGGCACCTCGATGACCAGCTCTGCCCAACGAGCCGATACCGACCTGACCGACCTCTTCGAGCGGATGTGCGCCGCCTGGACCGCGGGAGACGCCGAGGCGTACGGCGCCTGCTTCACCGAGGACAGCGACTACGTCTCGTACGACGGAGCCCATGCCCGCGGACGGGACACCATGGTCGACAGCCACGACAAACTCTTCCGCGGCGTACTCACCGACTCGGCTCTCGTCGGCCAGGTGGAGTCCATCCGCTACCTGCGGCCTGATGTCGCCGTGCTCCACGCGACCGGCTCCGTACTCATGCCGTGGCGCACCTCGCTCCCCAACCGGCGGTTGTCACGTCAGACGCTGGTCGCGGTGGACACCCCGGACGGTTGGAAGGTCACCGCCCTGCACAACGGACGGGTCCGACCGGTCACCGTCCCGGCCCCGGACTCGTTCCCGTCGCGGGCCTCGCGAGCCATGACCCGAGCGGCTCGCGCGCTCCATTTCGGCAGACGCGCCTGAGGTCTGGTGGGCGGCTCCGGTCCAAACCCCGTTTGGAACGGGGGCGCCCCGTCCCACTAGGTCTGGAACGGGGCGCCCCCGTACCAGAAAAAACCGACGGAGGTCAGAGGACCTTCGTGCCGTACATCTCGCCTAGCGGGTCGGCGATCAGCTCGACCCGGGCGCCGTCGGGATCACGGAAGTACACCGACGTGCCGCTCTCGCTCTGGTACGGCACTCCCGCCCCGTCGAGCTTCTGCTTCAGCCGCTCCCACTTCTCCGGTTCGACCGAGATGGCGATGTGGTGCAGGCCGCCGAGCACCTCGGCGTAGGGACCGAGGTCGAGCCCGGGAAAGTCGAAGAAGGCCAGCAGGTTGCCGTTGCCGATGTCGAAGAAGAAGTGGTTCGAGCCCTGGTAGTCGCGGTTCTCGAAGATGTCGGTGAGCGGGAACTCGAGGAGGTCCTGGTAGAAGCGGACGGTGCGTTCGACGTCGGCGCTGAGCACGGCGACATGGTGCAGCCCGCGCGCGGAGGACTCCGGACGGTCGGACTCGGTGGCGAGATACGTGGCACGGATCCGCGCCCGCTCACGCTCGATCGCGGTCAGGTCGAGCTCGGTCATGGGTCTCCTCTGATCGCACCGGCCGGAGCAAATTCAGCCTTCAACGTTACGCTCCGCCGACCGGGTACCGCGACCGGCGCCGCTATCGCAAGGCGGGCGCGCTGACGACCAGGACCGAGGCCGCGCCGTCCGCGGCGGCGATCGAGTGCGGCTCGCCCGCCGAGATGATGACCGTGTCGTTGACCTCGAGGCGATGCTGCTCGGCACCGGTGCCGACGACGAACGCGCCGGTGAGGACGACGTAGACCTGCACCGACTGCTCGTGGACGTGCAGGTCCGACGAGCCATCGGCCTCGAAGCTGCCGTGCCACACACTCACGGCATCGACGCCCTGCCAGGTCTGGCTCACCAGCGCCCGGTTCAGGACGCCGTCGTGGCCCGCGGGCTCGAATGTCGGAGCTTGCCCGAACCGCACCACCTTCACGACGTCACCGCCGAGGGGCCGTGCAGCCACCGGTCGGCGGTGACGTACAAGATCGACGTCCTTTCCTCCTCGGTCAGCCGAGCGCATCGCTCCAGGTGCCCCAACGGGTCCGGGTCCTCGACGTCGAACGGGCTGTCCGTCCCGATCACGACGTGGTCGGGCCCGACCAGGTCGATCAGGTAGCGCAGGGCTGCCGGTGAGTGGGTCAGCGTGTCGAAGTAGACGTTGGCCAGGTACCGATCCGGCGGCTCGGGGGTGCGCTCGCGGGTCTCGGGCCGCACGTTCCAGCCCTTGGTCAACCGGCCCAGCAGGTACGGGGAGGATCCCCCGCCGTGGACGAAGCAGACCCGCAGGTCCGGGAGCTCGGCGAGGGCGCCGGACAGGATCAGGTTCGCGACCGTCGTCGCCGTCTCGGTAGGCATCCCGACCAGGTTGACCAGGTAGTACTCCGCCAGTCGGTCGCTGGGGACGAAGTCAGGGTGGACGAGGACGGGCGCGCCGCGATCGGCGACGGCCGCGAGGAAACCGCGCAGGTCGGGGTCGCTGAGGTTGCGGCCGGCCACATTGGTCCCCAACGTCACTCCGGTCAGGCCCAGGTCACCGGTGGCCCGCTCCAGCTCGATGATCGCGGCGGAGGGATCTTGGAGGGGCACCGTCGCCAGCCCAAGAAACCGGTCGGGATGCTCGCGGACGACCCGCGCAGTCGCGTCGTTCAGCAGCCGACACAGGTCGAGCGCTGCACCGGCGTTAGACCAGTACCGGTAGGTGAACGGAGGCGGCGAGATGACCCGGACACCAACACCCGTCGCATCCATCGCCGCCAGCATGCTGGTCACGGACGACAGCTGCTCGACCGTCGACCCGACGGCCATCCCGTTCAGGGTGATGTTGTCCGGCACGCCGCAGACCGTGTCGAGCCGCACGACAGCACGACCCGTCGTCATCTGCTCGAGGGCCGTGCGCGGCAGGTAATGCGCATGTACGTCGCAGACCTCTCCGGCAGCCCGCACGTCGCTCCGGCTGGGGCTCGTGGTCATGCTCTCCTCCACAGTCAGCGGTCAGTCAGTGGCAGGGCAAGCGGACGGATCGGCCCGGCGGTCGCACCGCGGATCTTGAGGCACGCGCCGAGGAACGCGAACGCGTAGAGCTGCTCGGCGGCCAACCGCTCGAGATCCATCACCTCGATGATCGGCACCCCGGCCTCGGCCAGCAGGAACGTGTGCACGGCCATCCAGTTGTCGGGATCACCCGAGGGGAGCCGTTCGAGCGCGATGTTGTCAGCCCCGATGGTCGCGGCGCCGCTCTCGGCGAGGAAACGCGCACCGTCCAGGGTCAGGCCGGGTTCCCTCGGCAGATACCCTTCCGCGTCCGGCCAGCGGCTGCCACGACCCGTACGCACGACGACGACGTCACCCGGGCGCAGCTCGGTCCCCTGTCGGACCAGGGCGTCCTCGATCTCGGCCGGCCCGATGCCGAAGCTGTCGGGAAGCACGTCGACACCCTGAGCGCCTGCCACGTCGACGAGTACGCCACGGGCGATCATCGGCGGGATGACGTCAGCACCCGCGACCCGCCAGTGCTGGCTGCCGAGGTGGTCGTCGGCGGAGTAGCCGTTCCAAATCTTCCCGTCGTAGCCGAAGTGGTTGAGCGTGTCGACATGCGTCCCGGTGTGGGTGAACATCGACACCGAGTCGGCCGACCAGCTGACGTGCTCGTTGTGCGCCCGGCCCACACCGATCGGGTCGTCGACAGCGCTGCCGCGCGGCGTGTGCGACATCCACATCTGGAAGGGTGGCTCGCCGCCGGCCGTCCACGTCGGCATCCCCACGAACAGGTCGACCGACAGGTCCACGACGTGGCCGCCGTCAGCTCGGGCCAGCACGGACCGGGCGTCCTCGGGGGTGAGCAGGTTCAGCATGCCGATCTGGTCGTCCGGGCCGAACGGGCTGGTGCTGACCCGACCCGCGACCGCCCGGTAGGCCGCGATCCGTTCCTTGGTCGCTTCGTCGACTGCTCCGACACCACACATGTCGCCCTCCTAGAACGTTCCGCCGGACAGCAAGCGGTCCGCGCGGCCGGCCACCAGCAGCTCATGCTCCGCCCCCTCGGCGCCGACCGCGTCGAGCGCCTCCAGGTAGGGCTTGGGGCCACCGGGTACGTGGGGGAAGTCGCTGCCGAAGACGAGCCGGTCGCTGCCGTAGGTATCGCAGGCACACCTGATCGCCGGCTGGTGCGTCGTGGCGGTGTCGAAGACCAGCGACCTGATGTACTCCGAGGGCGGACGCGGGCACCGCTCGTTGGCCTCCGGGAACTGATGCCAGTAGTTGTCCAGGCGCGGCAGCATGAAGGGCAGCGTGCCGCCAAGATGGGAGACGACCCAGCGGATCCTCGGGTAGCGCTCGAACACCCCGCTGTAGGCGAGCCGGGCGAGCGCCAGGTTCGTGTCGGCGAAGAACCCCATCGCGATGGCCAGGGCATGCGCCTGCATCGAGGTGCTCGGCTCAGGCACGGTGGGGTGCAGGTAGACCAGCAGCGACCGCTCGTTCGCCGCCTCCCAGAACGGTTCCAGGGACGGGTCGTCCAACGGCATCCCGTTGATGTTGGTCAGCAGCATCACGCCCTGCATCTGCAGTTGGCCGAGCGCATGGTCGAGCGACGACACCGCGAGGGCGACATCCTGCATCGGGAGCATCGCCAAGGAGCGGAACCGCTGCGGATGCTCGCGCGCGATGTCGGCAAGCTCCTCGTTGACGGAGTCGGCGAGATCACGCCCCTGCCCCAGCGGTACGAAGTAGGCGTTCGGTGACGGCACCGACAAGACCTGCACTGTGATCCCCAGCTCGTCCATCATCTCGAGACGTTGCGAGATGCCGGGGTGAGGCTGCGGGACGGTGAGCGCCACCCCGCCCTGCCACCGGGCGACGAAGCGACCGTCATCGCGCCGATAGACGTCGGTCGTCGGCGCCTCCTCCACCGCAGCGAGGTAGCGGTCGGTGTAGTAGTGGACGTGCAGGTCGACCACGCGCATGGTCACAGCGGCGCCTCCTTGGTTGTCATGCGGGAAAGTCCGTCGGGTCCTCGGTCGGCGTCCGCGCCCAGGACCTCGTCGGTGTGCTCGCCGAGCAGCGGAGGGGCCGAGGACGGTTCGCGCAGCGGGGTCTCCGACAGCGAGATCGGGGTGCGGACGTAGGGCAAAGTGCCGCGCCGAGCGTCAGTGAGCTCGACCACGTTGGCGCGTCCTTCGGGTGAGTCGAACACCTGGTCGAGGGAGCGCACAGCGGCCGCCGGTACGCCGCGTTCGTCGCAGCGCCGTACCCAGTGGTCGGTCGTCTCCGTCGCGAAGATGTCCGACAGCTGGTCGACGAGCTCCGTACGATGCGCGACCCGGTCGGCATTGGTGCGAAAGCGCTGTTCGTCGGCGAGGCCGGGCCGGCCGACGACAGCGGCGGTCGCGCGGAAGAGCTTGTCGTTGCCGGCGGCCAGGACGAACAGCCCGTCCGACGCGTGGAAGGCCTGGTACGGAACGATGCTCGGGTGCGCGTTGCCCGTCGGCACGGGAACCATGCCGCTCATCAGGTAGTTGGCGCCCTGGTTGACCAGCGCCGACAGGGACGCCTCGAAGAGGCCGACGGTCACGTGCTGGCCCTGGCCCGACTGCTCACGCGCCGCCAGGGCAGCGAGGACTCCGGTGGTCGCGTACAGACCGGCGATGACGTCGACGATCGCCACTCCGGTCTTGACCGGCTGATCCTCACCGGTGAGGGACATCAGGCCCGACGCGGCCTGCATGAGCAGGTCGTACCCGGGTTTCGCCGACTCGATCGAGGAGAAGGCCGGGATCGAGCAGTAGACCAGTCTCGGGTTGGCCCGCCGCACGGACTCGTAGCCCAGCCCGAACCTTGCCATCACGCCGCTGCGGAAGTTCTCCACGATCACGTCCGCGGAGGCGGCCAGCTCCAGGACGGTCTGGCGGTCGTGGTCGTCGGACAGGTCCAGCACGATCGAGCGCTTGTCGCGGTTGACGCTCAGGAAGTAGCTGGCGTCGCCCGCGAGGAACGGGGGTCCCCACTCGCGAGTGTCGTCGCCGACCGTCGGACGCTCGATCTTGATCACGTCGGCGCCGAGGTCAGCCAGCAGCATCGTGCACATCGGACCGGCCAGGATCCGGGTGAAGTCGAGGACGACCAAGCCTTCCAGCGGAGCGCGTCCCGCTGTCATCGCACGACCACCTGCCCACGCTCGAGCTTGCCGAGGGCCCAGACCACGAGGACGCCGACGAGGCCGATGAAAAGGACGACCGCGTACAGCTCCTCGACCGCGAACGCACCCCCGAGCCGCTGGATCAGGCCGCCGAGACCGACCAGCCCGATGACCTGCTCGGCGATCACGGAGCCCTTGATCGCCCGGCCGGCCGCCACGCGGACGCCAGCCAGGATCAGCTGTGATGCAGAGGGCAGCACGATCCGGCGGTACGTCAGCAGTCGAGAGGCACCCAACGACCGGGCCATCGCCAGCTGGTCGGCATCGACGCTGCGGACGCCGGCGAAGGTGTTCACGATCACCGCGGGGAGCGAGTACGCCACGATGACGGCGATGATGCTCGCCCGGCCCAGACCGAAGATCAGCAGGAAGATCGGGATCAGGCTGACGAGCGGGAGGGACAAGGACAGGTTGAGGTACGGCGTGAGGATCCAGTCGACCCAACGATTGCTGCCCATCGCCAGGCCAAGGACGAGCCCGATGGCGATCGCCGGGAAGAACGTCAGGACGACGGAGATCGCCGTGCTCTCGACGGCTTCTTGGAAGCGCCGGTCCTGCATGATCTCGACGAGTGCGCGCGCGACCTTGTCGAAGGACGGCAGCGCCGGCGACAGCTGCAGCATCCCCCCGATCTGCCATAGGGCGGCGAAGCCCAGGAGACTGAGCACCGGCAGCGGCAGGCGGGCGAGCGACCGCCGCGCCTTCGGGGTGGTCACGCGCCGACCGCCCGCGTCGCCATGTCGTCGCGTTGCATCGTCTCCAGCCGCGACGACAGGTAGTCGGTGAAGTCCCGGTACTCCTTCGACCTGGTGATGTCCTCGGTCCGTGGCCGCGGGAACGGAACCTCGAGGACGTCGGCAACCCGGCCCGGACGGGTGTTCATCATGACGATCGTGTCGGAGAGCAGGATCGCCTCCCCCATGCTGTGCGTGACGAACACACCGGACCGCTCGTTGGCCTCCTGGTCCCACAGATCGGCCAGGTCGCGCTGCATCACCCGCCGGGTGAGGGCATCCAGCGCCCCGAACGGCTCATCCATCAACAGCACGGACGGATCGACTGCCAGGGCCCTGGCGATGCCGACGCGCTGCTGCATCCCACCGGAGAGCTCGTGCGGAAGGTGCTTCTCGAAACCGCTGAGGCCGACCTTCTCCAGCTCGGCCTGCGCTCGCGCCAGCCGCTCCGCCTTGCCGACACCGCGGGCCTCCAGACCGAACGCCGTGTTGGTGATGACGTCGGCCCACGGCAGGAGTACGAAGTTCTGGAAGACGAGCGCTCGTTCGGGTCCAGGACCGCTGATCTGCTTGTCGTCGATGACCACGCGACCGGAGGTAGGCTCCAGCAACCCGGCGACGATCTTCAGCAGCGTGGTCTTGCCGCACCCACTGGGCCCGATCACGGACGTGAAGTGCCCGTCCGCGACGTCGAACGTGACACCGTCCAGCGCCGTGAAGGGTTCGGCCTTGCCGGTGAACGTGACGCTGACGTCCTCGAACTCGATCACGTGGACGGCCCTCCTGTCGGTCGCCAGCGCAGAACACGGTCCTCGAGCGTCCGGACCAGCCCGAGCATGACCAGGCCGAAGATGCCGAGTGAGACCACGACGGCGTACAGGTCCGCGCTGGCGAAGGTGTCCTTGTAACGGCTGATCAGCTTGCCGACCCCCGCCGAGACCAGCAGGAGCTCCATCACGACCATGCCCACGATTGCTCGGCCGGTCCCGACCCGGACCGCGGCCAGGATCCCCGGCATCGCGCCCGGCAGCATCACCTTCCGGAAGGTTCGTACCCTGCTCATGCCGAACGAGCGCGCCATGTCGATCAGGTCATGGTCGACGTACCGCGCCCCGGCCGCAGAGGTGAGGATGACGTCGACGACCGCGAACAAGAACACGAGTAGGGCGCGGGCCGTCGTGTCGATCCCAGCCGCAATCACCACGATCGGTACCAGCGTCGAGATCGGGAGCGCGTTGAGGAAGGCGAGGTAGGGCGACCCGAGCCCGGTCAGGACCCGGCTCCGACCCATCACCACCCCGACGACGACGCCGAAGACCAGCGCACCCAGCCAGCCGTACGCGAACGGCACCAACGTGTCGGCGTAGCTGCGCCAGAACAGCTCGGTCTGAACCTGTTCGAGCAGCGCCACGACGGTCCGGGTGAACGTCGGGACGAACAGGGCGCTCTCCTGAAGACGTCCGTACACCTCCCACACTGCCGCACCAGCAAGCAACGACAGCGCACCGACGACCCCGCGCTTCGTCACTCGGTCCGACCGCCCTCGACCGGTCGCTGCGGGCATCCTCAGCTCTGCCCATCGAGGTCGGTCAACGCCGACTCGAGGTAGCTGAAGTCGAAGTAGTCGCCCAGGCTGTCCTCGGACGGTGGGTCGATCTCGATCTCGCCGACCTTGTTGAAGAACTCGAGGGTGGTCAGAGCCCGCTCCGGGGTGAGCCCACCGTCCGTCGACCAGATCTTGCGGTCGGCATACTCGGCCACGAGGTCGGCGAGGACGTCCTCGTCCATGTCCGGCAGGTTCCTGGTGGCCAGGTCGAGGGCGTAGTCGGAGTCGTCGGTCAGCTTGCGGTTGGCTTGCACGATGGCCTTGACGACCTTGGTCGCCAGCTCGGGGTTGCCGTCGGCCCACTCGCGCGACAGCCACAGATCCTGCTCGATCAGGTCCGGGAACTGCTCACCGAACGTCGAGAGCACCGTGAACGAGTCGGGGTACTCCTTGGACAGCTGGACGACGTCGGGCAGGTCGATCACCGACGCGTCGATGCGTCCCTTGGCGAGCGCCTCCGCACGAACCTCGCTCCCCGGGATGACCAGCTCCTCGTAGGTGAACCCGTGCTCCTTCGCGTAGTACTGGGACACCGCCCGGGTGAAGGACGTCTCACCATGGACGGCGATCCGCTTGCCCTGGAGGTCTCCGAACTCCTTGATGTCCGGAGCGACGGCAAGCGCCCACGTCGGCCGCTGCGTCGCCACGACGTCGACGATGTTCGCGCCGCTCTCGACGGCGGGAACCCCGGTGTTGACGCCGATGTTCGTGCCGATGACGGCCTCGCCCTGCTCCATCGCCTGGATCGCCGTGGCACCGTCCTCGACGAACCGCTGCTCGACCTTGATGCCCTCTTCCTCTTCCAGGATCTCCCAGGCCGCCAGCGGCACCAGCGAGATGAAGTCCACGTTGGTCCCGGCCACGGCCGTCAACGTCGCCGTCTCGCCGTCCGATCCCTCGGTGGACCCTCCGCCGCAGCCAGCCACCAGGGCGAGTGACGCGACCACTCCGACGAAGCCGACGCTGCGTGTACTGATCTGAAGGTTCATGATGAACCCATTCCGTTTCGGTAGTTGAAACAAGAATTTTGATTACTGTAACTGTTGCAGAGTGGCTTGGCTGGGGTCAACACCCGTGTGTGCGATGGTTTCATTCATCGGAATGATGAGAGGAGGGACTGAAATGCGTGGCAGTGACCGTCTGCTGGCGATCCTGACGGTGCTCGGTGCCCACCGACGCAGCAGCCTGGCCGAGGTGGCCGAACGGGTCGACCTACCGAAGCCGACCGCGCTCCGGTTTCTGCGATCGCTCGAACCCGGGGGGTGGGTACGGCGAGACCCCGACGGGCACTACAGCCTGGGCCCGGCGGTGATCGGGCTCGCCGGGCAGTACCTGTCCGCGGATGCGGTGATCGTGGCCGCGTCGCCGGTGATGCGGCGGATGCGCGACGAGCTGGGCGAGACCACGACGTTGAGCCGTGCCTCGGGGGTTCAGCGCACCTGTGTGCAGGAGTTCCCGAGCGAACAGAGCCTGCGGCTGGTGCTCGGCCTCGGCGAGACCGGGCCGCTGTACGCCGGGGCGAGCGGCCTGGTCCTGCTCGCCCATCTCGACGCCGATACACGGCAGCGACTTCTCGCCGGCGATCTGCCCGCACTCACCGACCGTACGATCACCTCGCCGGAAGAGCTCGAGCTCGAGTGCGCGCAGATCCGTGAGCGCGGCTGGGCGACCACCCATGGCCAACGCACCGCCGGTGCGGCAGCCGTGGCCGTGCCCCTGAAGGACCCTGCGGCCACGGGTGGAGTCTCCGCCCTGGGCATCTACGGACCCGAGGCCCGCTGCCACACGTTGCACGAGGAACGACGTTGGCTCGACGCGCTCCAGCAGGGTGCCGCCCAGATCAACGACCTGCTCGCTAGGGAATCGAAATGAGCTCCGGCAGCGGCAGGCTCGCCACATCGGCCTCGGGACGGGACAGGAAGAGGTCGCAGTGGTACCACCCGTCCTCCTCCTTGCCATGCGTGTCGGTCCCGCGCGCGCGGACGCCCTGCAAGGCGGCACTCTGCTCCTCGTCCGACGCGAACCGGCGCTGAGGGAACGTGGTGCCCGGCAGTTGCTCGGTCACCAGACCGTGCTGGGTCAACCCTTCGGCGATGTGGTCGTAGGGATACATCCGCAGTACGAACGCGGCGACCCACGGCGTCCGGTCCTCCTCGCAGCCGCCCAGCAGCTGGTCGAAGGTGCGCTCACCGATATAGCCGACGCCGCCAGTGATGGTGATGAGATCGACGTCGCTGACCGCTTCGGCCAACGCGGGCGACGGCTCGCTGGTCTCGAGATTCTCGGCCCAACCGGCATCGAGCAGCCCGACGTTGCAGGCGTAGTCGATGGCCCGGTCGGCAGTGTCGAGGCCCAGTATCCGCGGCGCCTCGGGTCGACGATGATCGGCGTAGAAGGTGCGGTCGGCTTCCGCCAGCTCCTGCGTGGACAGATCGGCGAGCTCAGCGTCGCCATAGCGGTCGTACAGGTCATCGAGGGTGAGCTCGGATCGCATCAGGGCCGCGTTCACCCCGTACGAGCAGCAGACGTCCAGCATGCTCGTCGTGCCCGAACGTTCGCTGGTGCGGGCGTCCAACAACGCGGCGAACACCGCATGTGCGTGCTGGGGTATCTCGTAGCTCAGCGGCTCCAAGACCTGGAAGTACTCGCGCGGGTCGTCGCGGTTGTACACATGGTCGAAACCTGCTTTGCCCTGGCCAACGACGTCGTTCGAGGTCAACAAGACTCCCTGCAAGGTCGTCGATGCCCTGCCCCGTCCGAGCACCGGTGTCAGCGATCTACCATCCCGACAACCCTTGCACACTCGACCCAGAACCCCGAACCGAGGAGGCCGCGCCCTAGCCGCAGGCCCGCTGAGAGCCGTCAGTGCTGGTCGGCCCGCGGGAGCTTCTTGACGATCGGGTCGACCAGCTTCCGGATGGGCTCGGTGACCTTCGGTGGAGCAGGCATCCTCGTCGTCGACGGCGCGCCCGTGCCCTCGGTCGGGTCGGGAGTCGTGACGTCCGGCGGGACGTTCGGAAGTGACGGTACGGCCGCCGGTGCCTCCGTCGTGAGGGGCTTGTCGCTGGCTACGCCGGGCGCGTCCGTCGCCGCCTTCACCGGGTCTTTCGCGGGAACCTTGGCCCGCAACCGCTGCAACGCCTCGTCAGGACTGGGAAGGTTCGGAACCAGCGCGCTCAACGGCTTCATGGGGTCGGTCGCCGACGGGAACAGACATCCACTGCACGCCTTGCCGGCGCGGGAGCGGAGGTCGGTGAGGGTTTCGGTGGCGGTCGCGAAGGAGTCACCCGCCGACGGGGGCATAGTGCCGGCGAAGCCGGCCATGGTCACGTTCGACCGTTGCATGAACGCGGAGAGCATGCCGACCGTGTCGTTGCGGCCGTGGTCGGCGAAGTCGTCGAACAGCGAGTCGGCGCCCCCCTTGGCCAGGGCGGAGAAGTCGTCGAGCGCTCGGCGGATCAGCCGTGCCTCGTGCGCGTCCACGCCGCCGGCGGCGAGCGCCTCTACCTCGTCCAGACGCTCCTGCGCGAGAGCGAGGCGGGTCGAGCCGGCCTCGGTCGCACCGTTGGCGAGGAGGAGCTGGGCGTTCTCGAGTCCGCGCTTCATCGGATACAGCAGCTCGCCCGGAACCGCCTCAGCGCTCTGCATGGCGACGCCGAGAGACCCACCGGCGACGGCGATCGTCGCGACCAGCGAACCGAGTCGGCGGCGCAGCCGGTCGACCTGTCGGTCGGCCCGTCGGGCGGCGCGCCGGACGGGCCTGGCTGGCGACACCCGGCCAGCAGCCGCGACCGGCCCGCGCGGCGCGAACACCGTCGCCGCCTCGCTCATCAGCTGGGAACGCAGCTTGCGAACAAACTCGGGCCGCGGCTGCTCGAGGTCAACTCGGCTCAGCGCCTCGGCCACATGGACGAGGCTGACGACCTCACGGTCGTACCCGCGGCCACGGGGCGTGCGACAGAACGCGTCGGCGAAGGTCGCCGTACGGCGGTGTCCCCAGCGAAGGCTGCTCATAGCTCGATCTCTCAGTCAGTGTTGGTGTTTGCCCCGATTACGATCCGCCGATAGGAACGTTGCGAACCGCGCGGAAGTTACGCCCGAATGTGATGTTTCCTGCTCACGAGCCGGCCTCCCTCGGCAGCACCCGGGCGAGCCGGCGCACTGCCCGCAGCTGGAGCTGCTTGATCGCTCCCTCGCTGCGGTCCAGCGCCTCAGCGGTCTGAGCGATCGACATCCCCTGCACGAACCGCATCAGCAGGCAGTCGCGCTGCTCGTTCGGCAGGGACCGAACCGCCTCCACCAGCAGCTCGCTGGTCAGCGACGCGAGCACCTCGTCCTCCGGCCCGTTCCCCGATGTCCGCTGCTCGGGAAGCTCGCCGGCGACCACCTCGAGCCGGTGTCGGCTCGACCTGAAGTGGTCCGCGATCAGGTTGCGGGCGATCGTGGTCAGCCAGGCACCGAAGTCCTTGCCCTGCCAGTGAAATGTGCCGATCGAGCGCAGGGCGCGGGTAAACGTCTCGCTGGTGAGGTCCTCGGCCAGCGTCCGTGAGCCGACCCGGTGGTAGACGAACCGGAAGATCCGCGGCACGTGATGGTCGTAGAGCTGCCCGAACGCCTCGACGTCTCCCTTGCGGGCGAGGTCGACGAGAGCGACGATCCGCGCCTTCTCGGGATCACTCCCGGCCGGTGGCGGGCCGTCGGCGGACGTACGCAGTTCCCCGCCCCACGTTGAAGCCATCTGTCCGCCTTCCCCTGAAACGCTGCCTGCCACGTGGTCATTGCGCCTCAGGGGTTCTCGGTCACGTGGCCGGGCGCGTCGTCAACTGACGACGGCCCCGGCGCCGTGACCGAGGTGCTCCGCGATCCCAGCTTGTGGCTAGGTCGCGTCCGTGTCGACTCGGTGGTCTCCTCTGCCGCTCCCTCCGAGGAGCCCAGGGTCCGTCCAAGACCCTTGGTGGCCGAGTGCACCGTTCCCCCAAGGTCCCCGACTCCGCTTGGACCGTCGGCGACGGCCCAAGAGATTCCGGTGAGGCCGCCGACAGCACCGCTCGCGGCTGTATCCGCGACCGTCACCGAAGGCGTCCAACGGTGTCTCATGGATCCCACCATTCACTGTGATGCACACGAATGGTTACTGATCGTTGCTCAACGTAGTGGCACAAGCCGCAGTCCGCGACATTTGACCCACATGTTGAACAGGGCGATTCCCGGCAATACCGACACGTCTGACATAGCCCCACCCACGTTGAGACAATTGCGCCGAATTTCTCGTACTCCTCGATGGAGGGGTGGGTCGGTGTCCGCCGAGGTTGGTCACGGCGGTGGACGACCCGGACGCGGTCGGCGCAGTCGACTGGTGCATACGCGCACCGTCGGCCGAGGTGGAATTTTGCCCAATTGGGCAAAGTTCGACCTCGAACCGGCGTGGACCGGGTCGAAGATTGCCCAATTGGGCAATCGTTGACAGATCCCTGGGCCCGGCGTCCGGTTCGCGGCCTCGCGGGTGCGGCACGGGGACGGCACCCCACCTCATCGACTGGCGCATGCGTAGGCGGCGACCCGGACCGATCTCAGCGTGCCTGGGTGACTTCACCCCTCAAACCGCCACTTCGGCCTCGATTCCGGGCTCAGAGTGTCGGTTCGGAGGGTGCCGTGGTGGCCGGGCACGGGCAAACATGTCCCCGGACACTGGTGCGGCGGCAACCCCCCGAACACTCGGGTCCGGTTTGTCCCTACGCAACGCGCCAGTCAACGGCAGCAGAGCACGAGGTCCACCCACACATCCACGCATCAGGGGGCGAGCCAGATCCCGCCCACGCAAGCGTGCTCGTCATCGCCCGAGTTTTCCTTACCAGCAAGGCAGAACGCGCGCACAACGACGAGCGTCGAAGGCGAGCGCTGCCATACGCACGCTCTGCCGGGGCGGATGCTCGGAGTTGCCGGGCTCGTCGGCGTCTCCGACGAAGAAATCTCGACGACCTTCGTAACATCGCCGACCCGGCCCCGTTACTGACCTTTGACAGCCACGCCGAGTGAGCTAGCCAGCAGGCTGCATCGAGCGGGTCGTCCTAGTCGAAAGGACCAACACGAGTATGTCCGTAGCACCCAGGTTTGCGGCCGTCGCCGCCCTCGCTACTTTCGCCATCGTGACCATGGGTGTGCCCGCCAACGCGGCGCCCATGCTTGACGACGGCCTACCGGGGATCGCGAAAGACAACAACGCAAGCCCTCCCCAGGCGTGCAAGAACAACGTTCCGGGTGACGCCCTCGGCGGCAAAGCCTCCGCCGAAGACGTGACCGGCGCCCTCGGCCTCGACGGCGCTGCCAACGACGCGACCAAGCTCAAGAACTGCGACCAGAGTTCGGAGCAGCGCAAGGGTGGTGACTTCCACATCCTCGGCGATGTCGTCGACCGTGCGGGCGACGCAGCCCGGACCGGCGGCAAGGCCAAGGGCGTGGGCGCCCCCGATCTCGCCCCGGTCGACAAGGCCGGCGATGTTGCCGGAACCGAGAGCAAGGCCCCGAGCACTCGTACGAGCCGTCTCGCCCCCGCCAACGGCGACGACGACGGTGACGACGGTGACGACGGCGGCTCGCTGGCAAACCTCAGCGACAACAACGTCGGCCCGTTCCAGGCCTGCAACAACAACGTCCCGGTCAACGTCCTCGGCATCCAGGGGTCGCTGAACGATGTCGCCGCCATCTTGGGCTTCGACATGGACGGCAACACCGCCAGCACCGACAAGAACTGCGACCAAGACTCCTACCAGGCCAACGGTGATGACGGTGGCGACGAAAGCTCGCTGGTGAATGTCAGCGACAACAACGTCGGCCCGTTCCAGGCGTGCAACAACAACGTCCCGGTCAACGTCCTCGGCGGCCAGGGTGCCGGCAGCGACGCGGCCGGTGTGGGCGGCTTCGACAACGACGGCAACACCGCCAGCACGAACAAGGACTGCGAGCAGGAGTCGTACCAGGACAACGGTGACGACGGCGACGGCTCGCTGGTCAACGTGAGCGACAACAACGTCGGCCCGTTCCAGGCCTGCAACAACAACGTGCCGGTCAACGTCCTCGGCATCCAGGGTGCCTTCGGCGACGTGGCCGCCGTCCTCGGCTTCGACAACGACGGCAACTCCACCAGCACGGACAAGAACTGCGAACAGGAGTCCTACCAGCACAACGGTGGCGACGACGGTGACGACGACGGCTCGCTGGTCAACGTCAGCGAGAACAACGCCGGACCCGGCCAGGCCTGCAACAACAACGTCCCGGTCAACGTCCTCGGCGGCCAGGGTGCCGGCAGCGACGCGGCCGGTGTCGCTGGCTTCGACAACGACGGCAACACCGCCAGCACGGACAAGGACTGCGAGCAGGAGTCCTACCAGCACAACGGCGGCGACAACGGCGACGACGGCTCGCTGCTGAACGCCAGCAACAACAACGCCGGACCCGGCCAGGCCTGCAACAACAACGTGCCGGTCAACGTCCTCGGCATCCAGGGTGCGCTCGGCGACGCGGCGGCCGTGCTCGGCTTCGACAACGACGGCAACGCCGCGAGCACCGACAAGTCCTGCGAGCAGGAGTCCTACCAGCAAAACGGTGGCGACAACGGGGACAACGGCGACGGTGACGACGACAGCTCGCTGGTGAACGCCAGCGGCAACAACGGCGGACCCGGCCAGGCGTGCAACAACAATGTCTCGCCCAACGTCCTCGGTGGCCAAGGCACTGCGAGTGACGTGACCGGCGTCGGCGGTTTCGACAACGACGGGAACACCACGAGCGGCGCCGCGTCCTGCGAGCAGGTGTCCGACCAGTACAACGGTACTGCCGACAGTGACGACGGCTCGCTGGCGAGCGTCAGCGACAACTACGGCGGTCCGGGCCAGGTCTGCGCCAACCCCGTCTCGCCGAACGTCCTCGGCGGCGAGGGCGCGGCCAGCGCCGTGGCGGCAGTGGTCGGCTTCGACAGCGACGGGAACAGCACGGACAGCGCCTCGGACTGCATCCAGACCGTTTACCAAGGTGACGACCCGAATGGTGATGACCCGGACGGTGATGACCCGGACGGTGACGACCCGGACGGTGACGACCCGGACGGTGACGACGGCACGGGCAACGACGGGATCGGCGGCGGCGACGACGCGGCCGCGTCGGATCCCGCCGGCAACTCGCTGCTGCCGAACACCGGTGGTCCGGCGGCGATTCTTCTGGTGCTTGGGCTCCTCGGCCTTGCTGGCGGGGCCCTTGTGACGGCCTGGAGCCGTCTCAGGAGGGGCGCACACTCCTGAAGAGTCGCACCTGAATGGGGGATCCGTGTGTTCCCCACTCAGGTGGGACCCGTGGGGGCCGGTGAACTTTCGTTCACCGGCCCCCGTCCGGTTTTCGGGTCGATGAATTGGGTCGGCTAGGCCGGACTTTGCCCGTCGACGGCGGACAAAAGAAACCCGAAGAGCGTCCGTAACATCGCCGTACTCGACCCGTTACTAGTCGTGACAAGCAAGCCGGGCGAACCGCCAAGCACGCAAACTGGCCGGTTCGTCACAACCGAAAGGACCCACACAAGCATGTCCTTCGCACGTAAGATCGCGGCCTCGGCCGCTCTCGCGACTGTCGCCACGCTGGCCCTGGGCGTCCCCAGCGCCAGTGCGGCATCCACCAACATGTGGTGGGACGGAGACGACGACGGTTCGCTGGTGAATGTCAGCGAGAACAACGTCGGCCCGTTCCAGGCCTGCAACAACAACGTGCCGGTCAACGTCCTCGGCATCCAGGGCGCGGTCAGCGACCTGGCCGGCGTGGTGGGCTTCGGCAACGACGGCAACAGCAACTCCACCGTCAAGAACTGCGACCAGGACTCCTACCAGGACAACTGATCTCGCAGCTCGCTCAACGGCACCGGCTCGGATTCCGCGTCGGTGCCGTTTTGCGTGTCATCGTCGAAAGCAAGTCACTCACTCAGCGCCCTGGCCCTTCCATCGAGAGAATCGTTTCTCCAACAGGCCAAGGGAACCGATCATGACAACTCCCAAAGCCGAAAAGACAATCACCCCGACCAGCATGTTGTCGGTACGGAAGTAGGACGACTCGGTCTGGATGATCCCGCCGACACCGGTGAGATCCAAGAAGATCTCGGCGATGACCACGCCGAGCAACAGCCGCCCGGCCGCGATCCGCAGACCGCCGATGACGTACGGAACTGCGCCCGGCAAGATGACGTGACGAACGAGCTGGCGGTCACTCACCCCGAAGGACTTGGCCACTTCGACGAGGTCCGAGCGTGCGTTGCGTACGCCGATGGCGGTGTTGAGGATGATCGGGACGACCCCGCCGATCCAGATGATGAAGATGCGTCCCCAGAAACCCACTCCGAACCACAAGATGACCAGCGGGATCATCACCACCCGTGGCGTTGCGTACACGGCGTCGATGTACGGCTCCACGACGCGGGCGAGAGTCGGGTGGAGACCCAACAGCAGTCCGACGGCGATGCCGACCACCAGCGCGAGCACGAAACCGACTGCTAGCGACTGCAGGCTGACCAGCAACGCCTGGGGTAGACGTCCGCTGACCGTGAGCTCCACGAACGCATCCGCGACCCGGGAGGGAGGGGCGAACAGGATCGGGTCGGCGAGCCTGCCGGCCACCTCCCACGCCACCAGGAACCCCAGCCAGGCGAGCCCCGGGAGGGCGGTGACCAGGAGGGCGCGCAGCCGACCGGCCGCGGGCGTCGTTGCCCGCGTCTTCGGCTCCTCGATCGCCGATTTCGTCATCGCCATCTCCCTCTGTCGACCGGG
>JBOHDE010000018.1:0-29082 GCA_050699035.1 Nocardioidaceae bacterium
AGCTGCTGTCGAGGCTGGGGCCGAGCGGCGAGCCACCGGTGTTGACGTACCAGTACGGCAGGCCCTCGGTGCAGTGCCCCGCGGTCAGCACGTAGCCACCGGTGACGTTGAAGCCGGCCGAGCAGCGACCACCGGCGCCGGTGTAGAGGGCGTCGCCGCCCCTCAGGTACGGCGTGAGGTTGCCGGCGTCACTCTCGACGCGGACGGCACCTCCGTACCGCTTGGCGGCTGAGCGTAGGGCTGCGGCGTCACGTGCGGGTACGTCGGATCCGATGGAGACGACGACCTGGTTGGTGCTCGTGTCGACGCCCGTCGAGGTGTTGGCGACCGCGTGCTTGCCGAGCGACGTGACGATGGACTGCAGCTCTGCCTCGCTGCGGCTCACGATGCGGGCGTTCGCCCCGGACTCGCGGACCTGCTCGGCGGCGCTGCTGTCGAGGACGGTGACGACGAGCTCGCCGGCGGAGTTGAAGTAGGAGCCAGCGGTACGGGACCCCAGCTGGCTGGTGAGCCGGTCGGCTGACCTGGCCTCGCGGGTCTGCCCGACCTGCTGCGAGGCGGTCGCGCCGGCTCGGTCATCGTCGGCGGGCTGGCCTGAAGCCGTCGGCGGCGTCAGCGCCAGGCCGGTGGCGGCCGCGAGGCCGGCGGTGAGGATCCCGACTCGTCGGGTGAAATGGTGAGACATTCGGTGGTACCTCCGTCTCGGCGGGCCGGGGGTAACCGCGCCCGCCATCAGTCCCCCTCTTGCGGTGGCGATAACCTAGCGTTACGAGTCGAATACACGTCAAGACCTGGCCGGGCTTCCGTTTTCCTCGGCCCGGCAGACGTGTGACGATGCGAGGCATGGAGAAGCGGCTCGGCGTGTGCAACCTCTGCGAGGCCATCTGCGGCCTCGAGTTCACCCTGGACGGCGACCAGATCCAGTCCGTACGAGGTAACCCTGTCGACCCGCTTTCTCGGGGGCACATCTGTCCGAAAGCCGTTGCCCTGCAAGACATTCATGCCGACCCGGACCGGCTGCGCCGTCCCGTCCGCCGTACGTCCGAGGGCTGGGTGGAGGTCGAGTGGGACGAGGCGCTCGACCTCGTCGCCGACCGGCTCGCCGCGACGCAGCGCGCGTACGGCCGCGACGCGGTCGGTGTCTACCTCGGCAACCCCAACGTGCACAGCCTCGGGGCGATGACGCACGGCACCCACCTGGTGAAGATGCTCCGCACCCGCAACCGGTTCAGCGCCACGTCGGTGGACCAACTGCCGCACCAGCTGGTCGCGTGGCTGCTGTACGGCCACCAGCTGCTGGTCCCGGTGCCGGACATCGACCGCACGCAGTACTTCCTGGTCTTCGGCGCCAACCCGATGGCGTCCAACGGCAGCCTGATGACGGTGCCGGACTTCCCCGCCCGGCTCCGTGAGCTGCGCGGGCGCGGTGGCTCGATGGTGGTCTTCGACCCCCGCCGTACCGAGACCGCGAAGATCGCCGACGAGCACGTGTTCGTCCGCCCCGGCACCGATGCGGCGGTGCTGCTGGCGATGCTGCACACGATCCTGGCCGAGGGCCTCGACCGCATCCCCCAATACGCCGTCCGCGTCGACGTCGTCCGGGAGGCGATCGCCGACTTCACGCCTGAACGCGCCGCCGCGGTGAGCGGTGTCGCCGCCGACACGATCCGCCGGGTCGCCCGTGAGTTCGCCGAGGCCGGTGCGGCGGCCTGCTACGGGCGGGTCGGCGTGTCCACACAACGGTTCGGCGCCGTCTGCCAGTGGGCGGTCCAGCTGCTCAACCTGGTCACCGGCAACCTCGACCGGCCAGGCGGGTCGATGCTGACCAGGCCGGCGGTGGACGTGGTGGGGCGCGGCCTGCTCGGCCGCGGACACTACGCACGGTGGCGCAGCCGGGTCCGTGGCCTGCCGGAGTTCGCCGGAGAGCTGCCGGCCGCGACGATGGCCGACGAGATCCTCACCGACGGTCCCGGTCAGGTGCGCGCAGTGCTGACGGTCGCGGGCAACCCGGTGCTGTCGACCCCCGACGGCGCGCGGCTCGGGCGGGCGTTGGAGTCGCTGGACTTCATGGCCGCCGTGGACTTCTACGTCAACGAGACCACGCGGCACGCCGACGTCATCTTGCCGCCGACGTCGTCGCTGGAGCGGGATCACTACGATCTGGTGTTCCATCTGCTGGCAGTACGCAACACGACCCGCTTCGTACCTGCGTTGTTCGCGAAGCAGCCGGGTGCCTTGCACGACTGGGAGATCTTCCGCGAGATCGGGCTGCGGCACGCGCGCCGCACACGGGCAGGTGGGTCGCTGCGGCGGCGCCTGACCAGCAGCGCGCGGATGCGGCTGTCGCCGACCAGCATCGTCGACCTGCTGCTCGCGTCCGGCTGGGCGCACCTGTCGATCAGGCACCTGCTCCGGAACCCGTCGGGTGTCGACCTGGGCCCGCTCGAGCCGTGCCTGCCTCGACGGTTGATGACCAAGGACAAGCGGGTGGACGTCGCGCCCGCGCTGATGCTGGACGACCTGGACCGGGTGGCCGAGGAGCTGCTCGAGGGGCCGGCCGCCGACTCCGGCCTGCGGCTGATCGGCCGGCGCCACCAGCGCGACTGCAACTCATGGATGCACAACACCGAGCGGCTCACCCGGGGCCGGGCGCGGCACCAGCTGCTGATGCACCCGTCCGACCTCGCCGACCGGGGCATCGAGGACGGGCAGGTCGTCCGCGTCGAGGCCAGGGTGGGCCGGGTGGAGGTCGAGGTGCAGGCCAGCGAGGACATGATGCGTGGTGTGGTCAGCCTGCCGCACGGCTACGGGCACCAGCACGACGGCGTGCTGCTGTCGGTGGCCACCGCGGTCGACGGGGTGTCGGTCAACGACCTGACCGACCCGGAGCGGCTGGACGACCTGTCCGGCAACGCCGTCCTGAACGGCGTGCCGGTGACCGTCTCACCGCCCGGCTGAACGCGCCCGCGGCGCCGTAGGATCGAAACGGTCCGCCAGAGCAGTGCGCCCTGCGGTCGAGAGGAGACGACGATGAGCGCAGCCCGCACCACTGGCGAACCCGCAACCGGGCCGGAACGATCACGCCCGTTGCGGGCGGACGCCCGGAGGAACATCAACGCGATCCTCGACGCTGCGGTGACCTGCCTGGCTCGGGACCCTGACGCCAGCCTCAGCGAGATCGCGAACTTTGCCGGAGTCGGTCGGGTGACCCTGTACGGTCACTTCGACTCGCGGGCTGCCCTCATCACCGAGGTCATGCACCGCGCGATCCGAGAAACCGAGGCCGCCCTGCAAGCCGCCGACCTGGGCGGTGATCCCGTCGCGGCCCTGGCGCGACTGGTCGAGTCGACCTGGCGCGTCACCTTTCGGTACGGCGCACTCATCGTCGCCGCCGAACGCACGCTGGACCCCGATGACGTGGTGGCGGCCCATTCGGGACCGATGGCGCCCGTCCAGCGGCTCTTCGAGCGCGGCCGCGCCGACGGCAGTTTCCGCGCCGACCTCTCCGCCGAATGGCTGGTCAACGTCCTTCACACGATGACGCACGCAGTCGCGGGCGCCCTCTACCGCGGGGAGATCGCCGATGACGACGCGCCGCGGCTGATCCTCGCCACCATGCTTGGCACGGTAACACCCCCGGGTGAGCCGGTTCCGACCGTCTGACGGGCTCCAGACTGACGGCGGTCGGTGGGCACACCGGCAAGAGTGTGGACTGCGTGGTTCTCCTCAGCGAACGCCGCAACTCAGTGAAACGATTGTGGCAATACGAGTTTGCCGCTCCGCGGCTAAGGTGCGATAGTACTGAAACGATCGCTTCAGTACCAAAGTGACCCAGCCTGAGGAGCTCCCAGTGAAGTCACGACACGAGATCACACCGCAGCAGCACCGTGGCCCCTTCGGACCGCCGTACGGCAACGTCGTCGTCGACGGCGAGATTGTCGACGAGGACGACGCACGGGTGTCCGTCAACGCCACCGTCGTCTCCTACGGCCTCGGCACGTTCGAGGGCATCCGCGCCTTCTGGAACGCCGACCGGGGGCAGCTCTTCTTGTCCGAGGCGGTCGGCCACTTCGACCGGCTCGGCAGGTCTGCCCGCATGCTTGGCCTCGACTTCCCGTACACCACCGAGCAACTGGTCTCGTTCACCAAAGACCTGCTGGTGGCCAACGACGTCAAGGTCGACGCGTACGTACGTCCGATCTACTTCCTCGCCGGTGAGGTGCTGCCGGTGCGCATGCACGACATCACCCCCCGGCTGGCTATCGCCTGCCATCCCATCCCGGGCGACTACGTCAGCCTCCAGGGGGTGCGGTGCATGGTCAGCAGCTGGCGCCGCCAGCCGGACGCGTCCACCCCGGTGCGCGCGAAGGTCATCGGCAGCTACGTGGGGCCGGCCCTGGCGAAGACCGAGGCGGTGCGGTGCGGGTTCGACGAGGCCATCTTGCTGACCCACGACGGGTTCGTTGCGGAAGCCACGACCTCCAACGTGATGATCAAGGCCGGCGGTCGCTGGCACACACCGGCCGGCACCGACGACATCCTGCTCGGCATCACGCGTGCACAGGTGATGGCGATGATCGCCGAGACCACCGGCGAAACCGTCGTCGAACGCCGGATCCACCGCTCCGAGCTGTACGTGGCGGAGGAGGCGCTGCTGTGCGGCACGGCCGCCACCGTCGGCCCCATCGTGTCCGTCGACGGTCGCAGCGTCGGCAACGGACGACCCGGTGAGCAGACCGGGGCTCTCCGCGACGTCCTTCGAGCGATCGCTCGAAGGACTGATGAACGCCATCCCGAGTGGTCGACGAGTGTCTACGAGTGAAGGAGTACGACTGTCATGACCGACACCATGAAGGAACTGCACGAGATCCAGACCGTCCCTATCTGGGCCGGCGTAACGGCTCGCATGGTCGAGGGGGACCGCATGACGCTCGCCATCGTCGAGATCGCTCCCGGCAAGCGGGTGCCCGAGCATCATCACGACAACGAGCAGATCGGGTTCGTGATCAGCGGCACGGTCACCTTCACGGTCGGTGACGAGGCCAGGACCCTAGGCCCGGGCGGGAGCTGGTGCATCAAGTCCGACGTTCCGCACCAGTGCGACGTCGGTCCCGAGGGCGCGATCGTGGCCGAGGCGTACGCGCCCGGACGCAGCGACTGGTCGGCGATTCCGAAGGACGCGCCCACCCAGCCGGTGTGGCCGGGAGAGTAGCGGTCGCGGAGGGCACAATGGCGGCCATGACCGCGCAGCCCGTCAGAGATCCGGCCGACCCGGAAGAAAAGCCAGAGTCGGCACGGAAGGCCGAGCTCGTCGCCAAGCTGCTGGACTACTCAGCCGAGCATGGGCTGAGCAGCATGTCGCTGCGACCCCTGGCCGCGGCGGTCGGGTCGAGCCCCCGCGTCCTGCTGTATCTGTTCGGCAGCAAGGACGAACTGATCCGTGAGGTGCTGGTTCGTTCCCGGCGGAACCAGCAGGCGCTTGCCGAGACGTGGGTGAACGAAGCGTCCGAGCCCGCCGAGCGGATAGGTCGGCTGTGGACCTGGCTGTCCGACCCGGCGCAGGCCGGGATCGAGCGCTTGTTCTTCGAGTCGTACGCTCGATCGCTGCACGACGTCGATGGCCCGTGGCGCGACTTCGGTGCGGACAGTGTGGCCGACTGGGTGCCGGTGATCGAGGGCTTCCTCGTCACCGGGACGCGGCGGCGACGGTCCACACGCACCCGCCAGCTGGCCACCTTCGTGCTGGCGACGATGCGGGGCCTGCTGATCGACCTGCTGGCCACCGGTGACCTGGCCCGCGCCGATGCCGGCATCCGCATGTTGCAAGATCACGTACGCATGGCTCTAGCCTGAGGGCGTGCCCCACGACGTTCTCATTCGCAGCGCCCAGCCCGGGGACTGCGGGTGGATTCTCCAAGCCCACGGGACGAGCTACAGCCGCGACTTCGGCTTCAACCGGGCCTTCGAGGCGTTGGTAGCGGAGGTCATCGCAGGCTTCCTCGCCCACCACGATCCGCGACGAGAAGCTGCGTGGGTGGCGGTCGACGGGACTCGACGGGTTGGTTCCGTCCTGTGCACCGCTGTCACCGCGAGTCGCGCGCAGCTGCGACTCCTTCTGGTCACCCCCGAGGCTCAAGGGCGCGGGGTGGGCGCTGCGTTGGTGACGCACTGCCTTCGATTTGCGCAGGGAGCTGGGTACGAGTCGATCGAGCTCTGGACCAACGACGTCCTGACCGACGCACGCCGGCTGTACGAACGGTTCGGCTTTCAGATCACCGAACGCACGCCCCACAACCGGTTCGGCCCTCCGATGGTGGGCGAAACCTGGGTGAAGGACTTCGATGGGCGCGCCACGGCAGCGACGTCCGAGGACGGCTGACGACCTACCCGACGGCGAGCTCGGTCTCACGGACGCCGTGACGACGGCACCGCCGAGATCGAGGCGCGACGTGGTTTTCTCCCGCCGAGGTTGCACGAATGTCGGCCATCCCGGGGTTCCCGACCGTCCGCACTCCTACCGACGTGGGGATGATCGAGTACGGGTGGGGTGAGTCGCCACCGGCCCGACGACGTCACTGGTCGGCGAGAAGGCCTGCCCAACGCGGGCGTGCCGTGGTCGATGAAGGGCTAGACGCCTGCACTGATCGAGCCGGAAAGCTCAAGCGCTGTGACGGCGGCCTGGCGTCACAACCGTGTCCGGGGTTTGCCGTGCCCGCCGACCACAACGTCACCCTCCGAACCGACATTCTGAGCCCGGATTCGGGGCCGAAAGTGGCGGTTCGAGGGGTGAAGTCGCCCAGGTCCGGGTCGTCGTCTGCCGACAAGTGTCCGCAGAATGCACGTGGGGTCGACGACGGCGCGCGATCTGCCGACACATGTCCGCAGAATGCAGGTGGGTCCGCGGCGCCGTTTGCCACCACTCGGCGCAAGAAGGTGCACGATCGGGCGTCACTGGTGGCGGCCTGCTGGGCGGGCGAGTTATCCACAGATCGTGACGATGACCTCGTCAGGTTCGGTTGAGAGAGGCGAGACTCGGCGGCGTTCAGTGACGACGGGGCAACATGCTGTGATGACATCTCCCGGGCCGACAGTCGACCTGCTCGACGAGCGGGTGCGCGTCGCGGGTCGCCGGCAGGCGGTCGACCCACTACTAGACCACGCTGCCGTCCGCCGGATCGCCGAGCAGGTCGTCGCCGAGCATGACCGGCACAGCCTCACCGGCGCCGTCGCCCCGATCGACGACCAGCCGGCGATGCTCGATGAGCTGCTCGCCCGGGCCAGGTGGCGCGCGACCTGAGCGGCGTGAAGCACGAACTGCGTGTTCGTCACCTACTAACCACCAAGGGGTGTCCACCTAGCCGCCCGCCGACCCCAGGGTTACGCTCGCCGCGTCCTCTACTCGGGAGTGACTATGAGCAGCGAAAGTAGGAGCCGAGCGGAGCAGGTGATCGCGGAGCTCCAGCGCGAGGTTAAGCACATCCAGGCAGCGGGCGGGCACGCGGAGCACGCCGCCGTGATCGTGCGGCGGGCCGTCGACCAAGCCGTCGCCGTCGGCTACAAGCGTGTCGCAGAGAACCTGCACCACACCCACGGCCAGATCGGCGGCATACGCGAACACATCGCCCATGGTCGACGCGGCGTAGAGGAAGCCATGGCAACCGCCGATCGCGTGAGCGACGAGGCCACACCGGAGGACAACGAGAAGGTCCTCATCGCTGCGTCCGGGCAGATCGACAAGGCGCACCAGACGTTGCTCGGTGCCCATGGGCAGATCGGTCAGCTCAGCCGCGCCGTAGCCGAGACGCTGCGAGGCGCCAAGCCGCAGCCAACATTGGCCGCGCTCAAGGAGCTCGAGGAGGAGCTCACCCAAGCCGGCCGAGCTGGCGCCAAGGCCAAGGAGAACTGCGTGGCAACCTCGGCTAGCGGTAGCACGATTGGGGACGACTCGGGAAACTGAGCGGGGCTGGGGGAAGTGCGCCAGCCCCAAGCCCGACCAGCAAGCCGGCGCGCAAGTGGCGGACGATCGCCGAAGAGACCGGAGAGGTCCGCTCGTTCCCGTCCTACCTTGCGGCCAAACGCGCGCTCGGAAGCGTGCCGGGGACCCAGTTGCACCACATCGTGGAGCAGTCTCAGGCGGACCCGAAACGGTCCGGCTTCTCGGTCGAGCGGATCAACACCACCGACAACATGACCCGCATCCCGACGCCGATTCATCAAGACATCAGCGCGCATTACAGCCGGCACATGCCGGGTTCCAAGACCCGGCTCCGTGACGCGCTCGACGGCGAGACATGGGAGTATCAGGCCGACGTCGGGCGAGACACACTAGATCGAGCGACGAAGGAGCACGACGACGATGGACGCTGAGCGGGATCGCGAAGCATTCCGGCAGCACGTACGTGAGTCTGACCGGTACGTCGCCGAGCACGACGTCAAGCGAGCAAACGCTGAGACGGACGCGCTGACCAGGGTGGGGACACCGTGGCAGGCGGCGGGCAGGCTCCTTGAGTTGCTGTCGCCACTCATGGATGGGAGCGAACCGCGTAACGTCCGCTTCGCAGCAGCGTCGTACCTGTTCCACGCTGGCCACGAGTCCGATGCCGCGCCGACTCTGGACGAGATTCGCAACGAACCCGGACTAGAGGCGGTCACCGCGCGGGTCCTACTCGACAAGTGGCGCCGACAGGATGTCGAATAGCTCGGGTTGCGAGCTGGCCCTGCGCTGAGTCCGGGCACGGGCGCGGTCCCTATCTGCTGGCAGACCCTGTTGAGACATCGACCGCAGGGCGATGGAGCGATGCCATGAGGAGGGGCGAGGAATCGCGCTCGCGGATCGGATACCCGCGTCGATGGAGGACGAAGGCGTCCTCATCGAGCGCGAAGGGCCATCAGCTCGCGCGCGACGACCACGGGTCGCTCCTGCCGCACCGCCGACCGCTGTCGGAGGACCTTCGTAGAGCCTGAACAGAGGTCCGTCAGCGATGCGACGAAGCGACTCGACGAGCACGTCGCGGCGCGTACACCGGCCGAAAACCACCTGCTGGTGTCACCGGTGGCGGCCTGCTGGCCGGGGGAGTTATCCACAGATCGTGACGATGGCCTAGTCAGGCTCAGGTGAGAGAGGCGAGACTTGGCGGCGTTCAGTGACGACGGGGCAACATGCTGTGATGACATCTCCCGGGCCGACGGTCGACCTGCTCGACGAGCGGGTGCGCGACGCTGTCCGCCGGCAGGCGGTCGACCCACTTCTAGACCACGCTGCCGTCCGCCGGATCGCCGAGCAGGTCGTCGCCGAGCATGACCGGCACAGCCTCACCGGCGCCGTCGCCCCGATCGACGACCAGCCGGCGATGCTCGACGAGCTGCTCGCCCGGGTGGCCGGCTTCGGTCCGCTGCAGACCTACCTCGACGACCCCACGGTCGAGGAGATCTGGATCAACCAGCCCGCCCGCGTCTTCATCGCCCGCGACGGCCGGCACGAGCTGACCACGACCATCCTGACCGCCGAGCAGGTCGACGAGCTGATCGAGCGGCTGCTCAAGACCAGTGGCCGCCGGGTCGACCTGTCGGTGCCGTTCGTCGACGCGATCTTGCCCAGCGGCCACCGCGTCCATGTCGTGCTCGAAGGCATCACCCGCGGCTTCTCCGCCGTCAACATTCGCAAGTTCGTGGTGCGAGCCGCGCAGCTGCAGGAGCTGGTCGACCTCGGCACGCTCCCGACCGCCGCGGCCGACTTCCTCGGTGCTGCCGTGGTCGCCGGGCTCAACATCCTGGTCGCCGGCGGCACCCAGGCCGGCAAGACCACGATGCTCAACTGCCTCGGCTCGGCGATCCCCGGACGGGAGCGGATCGTCAGCTGCGAGGAGGTGTTCGAGCTGAAGTTCGACCACCCCGACTGGGTGCCGATGCAGACCCGGCAGGCCGGCCTCGAAGGCACCGGCGAGGTCCCGCTCCGGCAGCTGGTCAAGGAGTCGCTGCGGATGCGACCGTCGCGGATCGTGATCGGCGAGGTGCGCTCTGAGGAGTGTCTCGACCTGCTGCTCGCCCTCAACGCGGGGTTGCCGGGCATGGCCACCCTGCACGCCAACTCGGCGCGCGAGGCACTGGTCAAGATGTGCACACTTCCCTTGCTGGCAGGGGAAAACATCTCTCCTCGCTTCGTCGTGCCCACCGTCGCCACCTGTCTCGACCTGGTCGTCCACCTGGCCGTCGAGCCGGACGGCAAACGCAAGGTCCAAGAGATCGTCGGCGTGCCGGGGCGGGTCGAGGACGACATCATCGAGGTCGAGCCGATCTTCACGATGCGCGACGGGCGGCTGCGGCGCGCGCCTGGCATGCCGCCGCGAGCTGACCGGTTCGCGCGGGCGGGCATCGACCTGGCCGCCCTACTCGGGGACGGTCACTGAGATGGGTGTGCTGCTCGGGCTGCTCGGCGGTGTCGGCCTGCTGCTGGTCTGGATGGCGTGCGTGATGCCGCGTGGCCACCGACGTGGCCGTCGCCCGGGAGGGCAACTCGCTGAGCTGCTGCTCCGGGCGGGCGTCGAAGGGGTACGCCCGGCCGCGCTGGTGGGCATCAGCGCGGGATGTGCGGTGGTCGCCGGCGCGGTGATGGTCGCGGTGTCACGGACGTGGCCCGTCGGACTCGTGTTCGCAGCCGTCGCCGCCTACGTACCCGTCGCCGCTCTGCGCGGACGTGCCCGCCGCCGGCAACGTGAGCTGTCCGACGTGTGGCCCGAGGCGGTCGACAACCTGGCCTCCGCGGTACGCGCCGGGCTCTCGCTGCCGGAGGCCCTGACCCAGCTCGGCGACCGCGGTCCGGAGCCGCTGCGTGAGCCGTTCCAGCGGTTCGGCCGCGACTACGCAGCGAGCGGCCGGTTCGGTGACTGCCTCGACCGGCTGAAGATCCGGCTCGCCGACCCGGTCGGCGACCGCGTGGTCGAAGCGCTCCGGGTCGCGCGCGAGGTCGGTGGTGGCGAGCTCGGCCGGATGCTTCGCACGCTGTCGACGTTCCTTCGCGAGGATGCGCACACCCGCTCCGAGCTCGAGTCACGTCAGGCGTGGACGGTCAACGGCGCCCGGCTCGCGGTGTCCGCGCCGTGGCTGGTGCTGCTGACGCTGTCGTTCCAGCGTGAGGTGATCAGCCGCTACGCCAGTACGACCGGCGTCCTCGTGCTGCTGGTCGGGTCGGCATCGTGCCTCGTCGCGTACCGGCTGATGGTGCGTATCGGCCGGCTGCCGCAGGAGCGGAGGGTGCTGTCGTGATGGTCGGTGCGCTGCTCGGGCTGACGGCGGGCCTCGGACTGCTCCTGCTCGTCGACCGGCTGCTGCTCACCCGCGGGCCGACGCTGCAGTCCCGCGTGCTGCCGTACGTCCGTGACCTCCCCCGGGTGAGTGCCGAGGCGACCCGGTCGGCCGCACTCGGTGGTGGCACGCTCGGCGCCTTGCTGGGTCCGGCGGCCGATCGCGCCGGGCGCCGCCTCGGTGCCCTGCTCGGCGGGTCCGGCTCGGTCCGGCGCCGGTTGGAGCGCGCGGGCTCGGTCATGACCGTGCAGGAGTTCCGGATCGAGCAGGTGCTGTGGGGATGTGTGGCGTTCAGCCTGGCCGCCGCCGGCTCGATGTTTCTGCTACTGCGGGGGAGCGCGAATCCCCTTGCCCTGTTGATGATCTGCGGCATTGCCGCCGTGCTGGGTGTGATGGCCCGCGACTACTGGCTGGGGTCCGTCGTGCAGCGTCGCGAGCAACGGATGCTGGCGGAGTTCCCGACCGTCGCCGACCTGCTTGCGCTGGCGGTGGCGGCCGGCGAGGGCCCGAGCGCGGCGCTGGCCCGGGTGGCCCGCACCTGTCGCGGTGAGCTGTCGGTCGAGCTGACGCGTGTGCTGGCGGAGAGCCGGACGGGTACGCCGTTGGCGCGCGCCCTCGACGACCTGGCCCGGCGCACCGGACTGCCGGTGGTCGCCCGGTTCGCCGAAGGGTTCGCCGTCGCCATCGAGCGAGGCACGCCGCTGGCCGACGTACTCCGCGCGCAGGCGGCCGACGTGCGGGAGGCCACCCGCCGGTCGCTGATCGAGACGGGCGCGCGCAAGGAGGTCCTGATGATGATCCCGGTGGTCTTCCTGGTGCTGCCGGTGACGGTGCTGTTCGCGTTCTGGCCCGGTGTGGTCGGCCTGCGGTTGATGGCGCCCTAGGAAACGGAGGAGAACCTGAGATGCGGTTGCTGACGAGATGGCACGGTCTGGCTGCCCGGCGTACCCAGCGCGGCGACGTCCCGGGCTGGGTGCTGATCACGGTGATGACGGCGGCGCTGGTGGCCGGCCTGCTCGCGATCGCCGGCCCCGAGCTGAACCGGATGCTGCGCGACGCCCTGTCCAGCGTGGGCAACTGACCGGCTGGACGATGACGCGCCGGCGCGACGAGCGTGGATCCGCGGTCGTCGACTTCGTCCTGGTCCTGCTGGTGCTGATCCCGCTGTTCCTCGGGATCGTGCAGCTGGGTCTCACCCTGCACGTCCGCAACACCTTGACATCGGCCGCGTCGGAGGGTGCGCGGCACGCCGCAGCCTACGACCGTGGTCCGGCCGACGGCGCCGCCCGTACCCGGGCCATCATCTCCGGCGTGCTCGCCGACGGCTTGGCCGGCGACGTCCGCGCGACCCAGACCGACGTCGACGGCTACCCGGGCGTCGTCGTACGGGTCTCGGCCGAGGTGCCGGCGCTCGGTGTGTGGGGCTCGGGAATGCGGATCCAGGTCGAGGGGCACGCCGTCGAGGAGGCGCTGCCGTGAGGCGCCGTGACGACCGTGGCACCGCCATCGTCGAGGTGACCTGGCTGACCCTGCTGCTACTCGTCCCGCTCGTCTACCTGCTGCTCAGCGTCTTCGAGCTGCAGCGGGCTGCGTACGGCGTCGACGCCGCCAGCCGGGCCGCCGGTCGTGCGTATGTGCTCGCGCCGGACCAGGCGACCGCCCGTGCTCGCGCCGTGCAGGCGGCAGCCGTCGCGATGGGAGACCAGGGGATCGCGATCGACGGTCGCGCGCTGCGGGTGACCTGCGCCCCGGTGGCGGCGAGCTGCCTCCAGCCGGGGTCGGTCGTCACCGTCCGGCTGGACGCTTCCGTGCGCCTGCCGCTGGTGCCCGACTGGTTCGGCGACTTCAGCCCGACCGCGCGTGTGTCGGGCGAGCATCGGCTGCCGTACGGCACGTTCCGGGAGGCGCGACCGTGACTCGGCGAACGGAACACGGACAGACCACCCTGCTCATCCTCGGCCTGTTCCTCGTTGCGCTGCTGCTGGTCGGCGTCGTGGTGGACGCGTCCGCCGCCTATCTGCGCCGCCAGTCGCTGACGTCGCTGGCCGACGGCGCCGCGCTGGCCGCGGCCGACGGTGTCCAGGGCGAGCAGGTGTACGGCGGGGGCCTCGGCGAGACCGCGACAATCGACCCAGCCGTCGCGCAGACGCAGGTCCAGGATTACCTGGTCGCCACCGGCGCCGCCGACCGGTTCCCGGGGCTGGAGCTGGCGGTGACGACCGACGGCGACGCGGTCACCGTCCGGCTGGCGGCGCCGCTCGCCCTGCCGATCCCGCCGCCGGGCTTCGACCGCACGACGGTGGTCGCGGAGGCGTCGTCGGTCGTACTCGTCGGCTGACGCCTCAGCGGATCACGACCACCTTGGTGCGCTTGCTGGTGAACGACCAGATCTTGTCCGACATCGTCCGGCTGACCCGGATGCAGCCGTGCGACTCCCGGTAGTTCGTGCCCAGCAAGTAGTTCGCGTGGATCTGGTTTCCGTTGGAGCGGTACGTCGGGATCTGGTGGAAGCCGATGCCGCACGGCGCGAACCGGACGAAGTTGTGCAGGATCAGCCGGCCGCCGTTTTGCGGATCCGTGCGGCCCGCCCGCACTTGGGGCCCGAGTAGTACGTGCCCCGGCTCAGCACGCTGGGGTTGTCGATGACGCCGCCCTGGGTGATGACCGCGCTGTGGGAGTCGAGCAGCCAGACCCAGTTCTGCGACTGGCTGAGCACGATCCGCCGGCCGGTCCCGCTGTTGGCCGGCCGCGGCCGGTTGCTGCAGCTCTTGGCCGACGACGAGTGCAGCCGGCTGCGCGTCGTGCTGTTCAGCGACCCGGTCTGCGAAAGCCGGCTCGCGGCCTGGAACCGGACTGTCGCCGCCTGGGTCATCGACCCGGCCCGTCCGTCGACCGGCCCCGCCTGGCAGCCGAGCTTGTTGAGCTTCCACTGGGCCGACCTGATCTGGCTGCTCGTCAACGCCTCGGTCGGCGCCGAGACGCCGCCGACGGCGACGACGCCGACGACTGCGATCGCGACCGCCCTGATGACTCCCCGCATGGTTCCCCCTCGTACGTACGCGGCGTTCCCTCATCGAGATGACGCCGGCGACCCCCGAACGGTTGCCCTGACCTAGAGTCGAGGCACCGCCCACTGCTGGACAGGAGCCTATCGACCATGCAGGCCACCGTCCGCCGGATGTCTCGAGCCGCGTGACCGTGTCCGGCCGTCCCGAGTCGACTGGTAGCTGGCTGGCGGCGTTGCTCGCCGCCGAACTGGATCGGCTCCGCGCCGCCGTCGATGCCGGTCTGTGTGACGAGCCGGACGGGATCCACCAGGTGCGCGTGTCGTGCCGCCGGGTCCGCAGCCACGTCCGGGTGTTCGCGAAGCCGGCCGGCGCCGGCTGGGCCGACGACGTGTCCGAGCGGCTGCGGGACGTCGCCGACGCCTGCGGTCCGGCTCGGGACCTCGAGGTGGTACGGGATCGGGTCGACTCGCCGCCAGCGCTCACCGCCGTACTCACCGAACGTGCGCAGGGCGCTGCCGAGTCCGCCCGGCACGCCCTCGCCGGCCCCGCCACCGGCGTCGCCCTGGACACGTTGCGGCGCGCCGCCGCCGACGCCCGGCAGCTCGACCCCGCGGCCGGCCTCGAACGGTTGGCCGGCCGCACCTGGCGAGGTTTGGTCACGGTGGGTGACGCGCTCGGTCCGGACTCACCGGATGCTGCCTGGCACCGGGTTCGGGTACGGGCCAAGCGCGCCCGCTACACGTCGGAGGCGACGGCCGCGGCCCTGGGTCCCTCGGTCGAGGCCCAGGCCCGATTCGCCAAGCGGGTCCAGACAGTGCTCGGGGAGCACCAGGACGCGGTCGTCGCGATCCGGCTGCTGACCGAGGCTGCGGCCGAGACACCCCGGGTCGCCGACGCCGCGACGGAGCGCATCGGCGTCGAGCAGGCCGAGATCCGCCGGCTGCGGGCAGCATTCCTGGAGCTGTGGACCACTCGGCCGTAGCCGTGCTGTCGACCCGGCGCGTGGCACCGGTGTGATCCCTCAGCCCGGCGCAGTCCCTGGGCCGACGTGACCGCCGGTTTGCTCGTACGCCCGGAGCAGCCGCCGCAGTGTGACTCGCGCGCTCAGCAGATCCTCGGGACTCAGATCGGCGCTCGAGAGCAGCTGCTCGCGGGACTCGTGCGATGCGGTCCAGAGGCGGGTGAGTACGCCGTGACCCCGCCTGGTCAAACCGATCAACGGGGCGCGGCGGTCGCCGGGGTTGGTAGAGGACCGGACGTAACCGAGGTCCCGCAGGTCGTTGGCCACCCGTTGCACCGCCTGTCGCGACAGTCCGAGCCGTCGAGCTGCCGTGGCTACGGTCAGACCCTCTTCGCTGACCACGCTCATGACGTGCCATTGAGCGGCGGTGCAGCCTTCGGCCCGGGCGAGCTGTTCGCTCGTGGCCCTCGATGCCCCGGCGAGCTCGTAGACGTCGGCCACCAGCAGCCGGTAGGCCTCCAGGAGTTCTTGCGTCATGACAACATGTTGTCATAGTGTCATTCGACAATCTGTTGTCGAACTGAGGAGTGGGCGATGATCCTGCGGATGTGGAGCGGGTTCACGACGCCCGCGTTGGCGGCTGACTACGACCAGATCCTGAACCATGACGTCGCGCCGGGCATTGTCACGCGTGGGCTGGCCGGGCTGGAGCGGTTCGAGGTGTGGCGCCGGCTGGCGGAGGAGGAGACGACCGAGCGAGAGTTCCTGACCGCCATGTGGTTCAAGGACGTCGACGCCGTGGCCCGGTTCACCGGGGGTGACCCGCGGAGTTCGGTGGTGCCGCCCCAGGCGCGTGCCGTACTCGAGAGGTTCGACGAGCACTCGCGCCACTACGAGCTGCGACACCGCCACTGGCCTCTCGCGAACACCGATTGACTGACCCGCCCCGGGTGCCTGCGGCAACCAGTCGTTGACTGGCGCGTTGCGTAGGCCTCGCGTCCGGTTTGTCCCTACCGAACGCGCCAGTCGATGAGGTCAGGTGCCGGTCCCGCACCTCGGCGCTCGGGGTGCGACGGCGTACGCTTCACAGTTGTGGCCGGACCCGACATAGACGCACGCCTCAGGCACCTTTCCTCGACTCTTGGCTCGATCGAGCAGGTGCTCGACCTCGACGCGATGCGCAAGGAGATCGCCGAGCTGGGCGAGCAGGTCGCCGCGCCCGACCTGTGGGACGACCAGGCCAACGCCCAGCGCATCACCGGCCGGCTGTCGGTGCTGCAGGCAGACATCGACCGCGTCACCTCGCTGCGTGGCCGGCTCGACGACGTCGAGATCCTGGTCCAGCTGTCCCAGGAGGAGGGCGACGCCGACGCGCTGGCCGAGGCCGAGACCGAGCTGGCCCGGATCGACAAGCTGATCGAGCAACTCGAGGTCCGCACCCTGCTGTCGGGGGAGTACGACAGCCGCGAGGCACTCGTCACCATCCGATCGGGTGCCGGCGGTGTCGACGCGGCGGACTTCGCCGAGATGCTGATGCGCATGTACACCCGCTGGGCCGAGCGCCACAAGTACCCCGTCGACGTCTACGACACGTCCTTCGCCGAGGAGGCCGGGATCAAGAGCGCCACGTTCGCCATCCACGCGCCGTACGGCTACGGGACGTTGTCGGTCGAGTCGGGCACGCACCGGCTGGTGCGGATCAGCCCGTTCGACAACCAGGGCCGCCGGCAGACCTCGTTCGCTGCCGTCGAGGTCGTGCCCGTCATCGAGCAGACCGACAACATCGAGATCCCCGAGGAGGAGATCCGGGTCGACGTCTACCGCTCCAGCGGGCCGGGCGGCCAGAGCGTCAACACCACGGACTCCGCCGTACGCCTGACCCACCTCCCCACCGGCACCGTCGTCAGCTGCCAGAACGAGAAGAGCCAGCTCCAGAACAAGGCCAGCGCGATGGTGATCCTCAAGGCCAAGCTGCTCGCGCTCAAGCGGGCCGAGGAGCGGGCCACCCTCGACGAGCTGCGTGGTGACGTCCAGGGTTCGTGGGGCGACCAGATGCGCAGCTACGTCCTGCACCCGTACCAGATGGTCAAGGACCTCCGCACCGAGTACGAGGTGGGCAACCCGCAGGCGGTCTTCGACGGTGACATCGACGACTTCCTCGAGGCGGGCATCCGCTGGCGCCGCGGTGCCCATCAGCCGACGCCAAACTGAGACTAGCGATCGGCGCAGCGCGGCCTATCCTCGGACGAGGAGGTTGCCATGACACCGATTCGCACCCGTGGCTCCCGTCTCATCCTCTCGTCCGTGACCGTCGTCGCGCTGCTGACGCTCACCGGTGGCGCCGCCGCCACCGCGGCTGAACGGCCGGCGCCGGCAGCGTTCCCGGAGACGATCCCGCTGCCGGACGGGTTCCGGCCCGAAGGCATCACCAGTGGCCGCGGCCTCACCGTCTACGCGGGCTCGCTGGCCGACGGCCGGATCTTCACCGGCGACCTGCGTACGGGGGCGGGGGAGGTCCTGGTCGAGGGCACGCCTGGCGAGCGCGCCGTCGGCATGCAGTGGGAGGCGCGCCGCGGCGGCCGACTGTGGGTGGCCGGCGGCGACAACACGACCGGCGTCGCGTTCGTCTCGGTGTACGACGCGCGTTCAGGCGAGCTGCTCAGGCGCTGGGAGGTGCCCGGCACGGGGTTCCTCAACGACGTCGCGGTGACGAGGAGGGCGGTCTACGTCACCGACTCGAACGTCCAGCAGCTGGTGGTCATCCCGCTCGGCAAGCACGGGAAGCTACCGCCGGCCGACGCCGCGCTCACGCTGCCGCTTACCGGTGACCTGGTCTACACCGACGGCTTCAACGCCAACGGGATCCGGCCGCTGCGCGGCGGGAAGTCGCTGATCTTGGTGCAGTCCAACAAGGGCCTGCTGTTCCGCGTCGACCCGCGCAGTGGAGACACCGATCAGGTCGAGGTGAGCGGCGGCACGTTGGTCAGCGGCGACGGCTTGGAGCGAGTCGGGCGCAGGCTCTACGTCGTACGCGGCAACGGCGGCAACGACGTCGTGGAGCTGACGCTGTCGCGGAAGGGCAGGCAGGCGTCGTACGAGCGGGTGCTCACCGAGGCGGCGCTCGATGTGCCGAGCACCGCGACGTTCGCGGCCGGCAGCCTCTGGGCCGTCAACGCGCGCTTCAGCACCACGCCGACGCCCACCACGCCCTACGACGTGGTCCGGGTCAGCCTGCGCTGATCCTCGGCCAACGCGTCCGGCTCACCTGGCACGCGGCGCATCACGCTGACACCGGCCGCCACGAACCAGACCCAGGTCAGTGGCATCGGCAGGAAGCCCAGTGGCACACCGGCGACTAACACCACGAAGCCGACCACGAGTGCGATGGACAGTGCCCCGGCGCACCAGCCGACCGCTCGCCCCACCAGACGGCCGGCGTACCCCTCCACCGCCACCGTCGCGAGCAGCAGCGCCATCGGGAGCATGGCGACCAGGAAGCCCCTGCCGAAGTCGAGCAGCAGTACCACCAAGCCTGGGTCGAGGCCGGCGCCGCCGTGTCTGACCAGCTCGATCTGGAAGACGGCGCTGCTGAGCTGCAGCGCGACCACGACGCCGCCTGCGCCCAAGGCAAGGTACGGGAGCACGCTGGTGGTGCCGCGAAGCTGGCGCAGCCTCGTCGCCACCAGGGCGACGAACACCAGCAGGCAGAGCAGCGAGATCATCCCGAGCGAGCGGCCGACGAAGAACGCCGCCCCAGCCTTCTCGGCCAGCACGGCGGCCACCTCATCGGGCGTACCCGCGTCCGAAGCGACCTCGTCGCCACGTGCGATGAGATCGTCCCCGACGATCAGCAGCACGGGGTAGAGCAGTCCTGACAGGGCCGCCAGTCGCCAAGCCCATGGGTTTCGCATGACGTCCACCTCTCGAGAGTCACGGGTTGTTGTCCGGACGCTAGGCAGCCGGTCCGGACAGAGATACCCGGTGACCCCCAGAAACCAGTGCGGTGGACCGGAACGGGGACTGCGGCCGGTTTCGGTGCGCTGCGGCGGCGAACCGGTGATCATGGGTGCATGGCTGCCCGCACGTGGCCCAGCGCGGCATTGATCGCCCTCGGCGCGGTCGGTGCAGCGGCCTACGGAGTGGCGGTCGTCGCCTTGGAGCCGCCGCGACCGCAGAACTACGCCTGGGGCCTGCTGTTCCTGGGTCCGCTGTACGCAGTCGGCGTGCTCGCGTACGTGCGTCGTCCGGACCTGCCGATCGCCCGCCTTCTGCTGCTGGGCGGCAGCTCCTGGATCGCGCTGAGCGGGTTCTCACACCTGACGTTTGCCGTGGTCGGACGAGCTCCCGCATCGGCGGTCTGGGCGGGGGCTGCAGTGTCGACGGTGCTTGGGGTGGTGGCCGGTGCGACCGCGGTGATGTTCTTCGCCCTCTACCCCGACGGTCGTCCGAGGCGTCGCTTCGAGCGATGGTTCCTGGCGGTGCTGTGGCTCGCGGCGTCGGTTTCGGTCGGGACGCGGTTGCTGAGCGCGGAGGTGCTCACGCTCGACGTGGAGTACGACTCCGCGCGGGTCGCCAACGTGGCCCAGGTCGCTGCCCTCCATCCCCTTGCGGGTGTCGCGGATGCGATCGACTCCGTGTTCGGCGCCGTGTTTCCCGCCGTGTTCGTCCTGCTCGCCGTGCGGTACCGCTGGGCCGGTTCGCAGGCGCGGCGCCAGATCCGTTGGCTGCTGCTGGTGCCGATCTGCGCCATCGCTCTCGGTGTCACCGGCGTCTTGCTTGACCGGGCAGGCGTGGAGTCGGCCTGGTTCCTGGCGGGCACCGTGGGTCAGTATGTCTACCTCGCCCTGATCCCGCTGGTCCTCCTTGTCTCGATCCTGCGGCTGCGCCTGCTCGACGTCGACCTGGTGATCAAGAAGTCACTGGTGTACGCCGCCCTCTGGATCGTGGTCACCGCCGTGTACGCGATGACGGCAGCAGCCGTCGGCATCGCCGGGACCCGTCGGCTGCCGGTCGGGGCCGCCCTGCTGCTGACGGTGGCGGCGGCGATCGCGTTCCAACCGGCGCGGCGTGCTCTGGAGCGGCTGGCCGACCGTTGGGTGTTCGGGCGTCGCCTCCCGGGTTACGCGCTGATCGAGCACCTCGGTCTCCAGCTGGAGGCCGCCGGCGACCAGGGCGAGCAGATGAGCCGGCTCGCCGACGGCGTCCGGTCCGGGCTACGGCTGCAGTGGGTCGAGGTGGTGCTCAACCTGCGGGCCGACGAAGGGGTCGCGCCGGATGTCGTCGCGAGCAGCGTGGCCGGCGCACCGCGCGAGCCCAATGAGCCGGCGACCCTCCGCGTGCGGCTCACGCACGCCGGTGAGGTGCTCGGCATCATCGAGTGCGGCCCGCGCCTCGACGGTGCGGTGACCGCCGAGGACGAACAGGTGCTGGCCACGCTGGCCCGGCAGGCCGCGTTGGCGGTGCACAACGCTCGGCTCTCCGGCGAGCTGGCGGCACGGCTCGAGCGCATTCAGGCTCAGGCCGCCGACCTCGAGGAATCACGGGCACGGATCGTCCAGGCGGGCGACGTAGAACGGCGACGGATCGAGCGCGACCTCCACGACGGGGCACAGCAGCAGCTGATCGCCCTGCTGGCCCGGCTGCGGCTCGCGCGTAACCAGCTCCGCCGAGAACCATCCCGACTGGAGGACACGCTCACCCGGCTGGAGGCGGAAGTCGCCGAGCTGCATCGGGATCTGGTCGAGCTCGCCCGGGGCATCCACCCGGCGGTACTGAGTGATCGAGGTCTGATCGAAGCCATCCGCAGCAGGGCCGAGATCCTGCCGCTGCGGGTGCGGGTGCAGGTCAGCGGCGTCGAGCGCGACGCGCGGTTCCCGGACGAGGTCGAGGGTGCCGCGTACTTCGTCTGCTCGGAGGCTTTGACGAACGTGATGAAGCACGCGGCCGCCACGCACGCAGACGTTCGTCTCGCGGTCGACCACGGGTGGCTGGTGGTCGAGGTGGCCGACGACGGTGTCGGCCTCAACGGAACGTCTCGCCGCGGCGATGGGCTCGCCAACATGTCTGACCGGCTGGCGGCGCTGGGCGGCCGGTTGACCATCGAGACGGCACCGCGGCGTGGGACGGTCGTCACCGCCACCCTCCCGGCCGCAGTCCAGGAGGGTCGCGATGGCTGAGCCGGCTGGTCCGCTTCGGGTCGTCCTCGCCGAGGACCACTACCTCGTCCGCGAGGGGACCCGTCGACTGCTGGAGGACACCGGCCAGGTCGAGGTGGTGGCCGCTGTGCCCAACGCCCCTGAGCTGCTCGACGCCGTGCGCCGGCTGCGACCGGACGCCGCCGTCGTCGACATCCGGATGCCACCGGGCCACCGGCTCGAGGGTATTGAGGCGGCACATCTGATCCGGGCGACCCAGCCGACCGTGGGGGTGGTGATCTTGTCCCAGCACGGCGACAGTGCGTACGCGGTGGCTCTGCTCGAGCACGGCAGCGGCGGGCTCGCGTACCTCCTGAAGAGCCGAGTCGCCGACGTCGACCATGTCTTGTTCGCGCTGCGTGAGGTCATCGCCGGCCGCTCGGTGATCGACGCGGAGGTCGTCGAAGGGCTGTTGGAGCACCGTCGGCAGGTCGAGACGTCACCGGTCCTGGAGCTGTCGGCGCGCGAGCTGCAAGTGCTCACGGCGCTGGCCGAGGGGATGAGCAACCGCGGCATCGCTGCCCGGTTGCACCTGTCCGTGTCCTCGGTCGAGAAGTACGTGACGTCGATCTTCGCCAAGCTCGGCCTCGCCGGGGAACCGGACCACGATCGACGCGTGCTGGCCGCCCTGACTTTCCTCCGCACCGGTGACGATGTCGTCTGAGGGGGCCCGGTTGTCGGCCTCGACGGCTATGTTCCTTCGCATGAGCGATCCGACGGCATTGGCGACGACCTACTTCGAGACTCTGGAGCGGCGTGACTGGGCGGCGTTGAGCGCCTGCCTCGACCCCGATGTGGTCTACGAGATGCCCCAGTCGCGGGAGCGGATCCGCGGGCGCGAGAAGTTCCTGCAGTTCAACCAGGAATACCCCGGTGACTGGCACCTGTCGCCCCGACTCGTCGTCGCCGACTCCGCGAACGCGGTCGTCCGGTTCGACTGGACGCTCGACGACGAGGCCGGCGTAGCGGTGACCTTCCTCGGCCTCGACGGCGACCGGATCGTCTCGGTGACCGACTTCTGGCCCGACACGTCCGAGCCCAACCCCAGCCGGGTGCACCTCGTCGAGCCCTGGTAGCCGCGCGCCTGTCCGACCCATTTGTACGGGTCGCTTAGACTCCTGGCGACCGGAGCCGTCCCCACCTGCGTCACCTCCTGCCTCCGATCCCGGTCGCCCTCGCCTGTGATCCGCTTCGAGAAAGTCACCAAGACCTACCAGGGCCAGAAACGTCCAGCCCTGGACAATGTGGACGTCGACGTCGAGAAGGGCGAGTTCCTGTTCCTGGTCGGGGTGTCCGGCTCCGGCAAGTCCACCTTCCTGCGGCTGACGCTGCGTGAGGCTCGTCCGACGGCGGGTCACGTGTATGTGGCGGGCAAGGAGATCAACCGGCTGGCCGGCTGGAAGATCCCCGGGCTGCGCCGCCAGATCGGCACCGTGTTCCAAGACTTCCGGCTGCTGCCCAACAAGACCGTCTCCGAGAACGTCGCGTTCGCCTTGCAGGTCATCGGCAAACCCCGGTCGCACGTCAACCGGGTCGTGCCCGAGACCCTGGAGCTGGTAGGGCTCGAGGGCAAGGGCGGCCGGATGCCCGACGAGCTGTCCGGTGGCGAACAGCAACGGGTCGCGATCGCCCGGGCGTTCGTCAACCGGCCGATGATCCTGATCGCCGACGAGCCCACCGGCAACCTCGACCCGGCCACGTCGGTCGGCATCATGAAGCTGCTCGACCGGATCAACCGCACCGGCACCACGGTGATCATGGCAACCCACGACGCGGGCATCGTCGACCAGATGCGCAAGCGTGTCATCGAGCTGCAGGGCGGTCGTGTCGTACGCGACCAGTCCCGCGGTGTGTACGGCTACCAGAGCTAGCCGGCACGTCCTGCGCCACCGACTACCGACACCGGCAACCTGGGGAACGGATGCAACTCACCTACGTCTTCTCCGATCTCACCACCGGGATCAAGCGCAACGTCTCGATGGTGGTCTCGCTGATCTTGACCATCGCCGTCTCGCTGTCGCTGTTCGCGCTCGGGCTGCTGGTGCGCGCCCAGGTGGACAAGATCGAGGAGTCGCTGGGCAGTCGGCTGCAGGTGATCGTGTTCCTGTGCAACGAGACGTCCACCGCGCCCACCTGTATCAGTGGCGGCGTCTCCGACGCGCAGCGCAAGGAGATCAGCACCGAGCTCAAGGACAGCCGCTATGTCGACGACTTCCGGCTGCAGGACCAAGACGAGGCGTACGCCAAGTTCCGGGAGATCTATGTCTCCGACGACAAGACCAAGCAGCGCGCGTACAACGAGGTGGAGGCCAAGGATCTCAAGGAGTCGTACTGGATCACCTTGAAGGACCCGCGTGACTACGAGAAGGTCGGCAGCCTGGTGCAGGGACTGCAGGGTGTCGACAGCGTCCAGGACCTGCGCGACGTGCTCAACCCGGTCTACCGCGCCCTCAACGTCGTGCAGGTCGGCTCACTGATCTTCGCCGCGGTGCTGCTGCTGGCAGCGATCTTCCAGGTGGCCAACACGATCCGGCTGGCGGCGTTCGCGCGGCGTCGGGAGATCGGGATCATGCGGCTCGTCGGCGCGTCCAGCCTCTACATCCAGCTGCCGTTCCTGCTCGAGTCGGCGCTTGCGGCGCTGGTCGGGATTGGCCTTGCGGTGATCGTCGTCGCGGGGCTGATGGGGCTCGTGGTGTACGGGAGCCTGCGGGGCAAGTTCCCCATCTTCGAGTGGGTCGACTGGTCGGACGCGTACGTGATCATGGGGTGGATTGCACTGCTCGGCCTCGCCTTGGCCCTGCTCCCGACACTGCTGATGACCCGGAAATACCTCAAAGTGTGACCAACGTCGGTTACCGTCGACGTGCCCTGTACTCGAGAAGTTTGGTTGCCACGTGGTGCGCATCTTCCCCCGCGACCGCTCGGCCACCACGGCGCCCCGTCTGACAGGGCGCCGTCTGGTTGGTCTGGTCGCCGTCCTCGGGTTGCTGGCTTCCGTGCTCAGCCTGCAGGCCGTCAGTGCGCTCGGCGCCGACGAGGACACCCTCAAGTGGCGCAAGAGCCAGGTCGGCCGCAACCTGCGCGAGGCCAAGGGTGACCTGGGTCATTCGAGCACCAAGCTCCTGTACGCCGTCCGCGCCCTGGAACGGGCCGAGCAGAAGCTCGGGGTGGCCCGTCGTCACCTGCAGAGCACCCGGGTCGAGCTGGCTGCGGCTGCAAAGCACGACCGTGAGATGCAGGCCAAGCTCGACGAGGCGGAGCGCCAGCTGGCCGAGGCCGAGCGGCAGCTGAGAGAGAAACAGGAGCAGCTCGACGAGCAGCGCGCCGAGGTGGCCGCGTGGGCGGCGTCGACGTTCCAGAGCAACGACGCGCAGCTGCTCGAGCTCCGCGTACTCCTCAACGCACAGTCACCGGAGACCCTGACGACGCAGATGGACGCCGTCGACAGCGTCAACGACAAGAACGCCGACCGGTTCGACCGCTTGACAGCCAACGAGGTGCTGCTCGAGGTCACCAAGGACGAGGTCAAGGAGCTCAAGGACCTGGTCGCGAAGCAGCGAGCCGACGCGGCTCGCAACCTCGAGGTCAAGAAGCAGCTCGAGGCGCAGGCCGCGCAGGCCGAGTCGGCGGTCACCTCGCTGGTCATCGACACCCGCAAGGCCCGTCGAGCGGCGGAGGCGGCCAAGGCGGCCGACCGCCGGCAGGTCGCCGAGCTCGAGGCCGACCGCGCCAAGATCGAGGGGGAGCTGGCCGCGATCGCTGCCCGTCGCGCCGCCGAGCGAGCACGTCAGCAAAGTGCCGGGCCGGTGAGTAGCGGCGGCTATCTGGACTACCCGATCGACAGCTACATCACCTCGCCGTACGGCATGCGCTTCCACCCGATCTTGCACACCTACAAGTTGCACGACGGCACCGACTTCGGCGGTGGCTGCGGCACGCCGATCCGCGCCGCCGCAGCCGGCACGGTGATCCAGAAGTACTACAACGGCGGCTACGGCAACCGGCTGATCCTCGACCACTGGGTGCAGAAGGGCGTCAGCCTCAGCACGTCCTACAACCACCTGTCGGGCTACTCCGCGTCGGTGGGCGAGAACGTCCGGCGTGGCGAGATCATCGGGTACGTCGGCACGACCGGTTACAGCACCGGCTGCCACCTGCACTTCATGGTGTACGAGAACGGCTCCACGGTCGACCCGATGAGTTGGCTCTGACCCTCCGCCCGGCCTCTACGCGGATACTCGTTTGCGCCGTACGCGAGGATGGTCGCCATGGCGAAGGAGCAGGCCCGCAAGATGATCGCGCAGAACCGCAAGGCGCGGCACGAGTACCACGTCGAGGACACGTTCGAGGCGGGCCTGGTTCTCACCGGCACCGAGGTCAAGTCGCTGCGTGCCGGCCGCGCGTCCCTCGTCGACGGCTTCGCTGAGGTCAGGGACAACGAGATCTGGCTTCAGGGCGTGCACATCCCGCCGTACACGCAGGGCACCTGGACCAACCATGAGCCGCGCCGCGCGCGCAAGTTGCTGCTGCACCGAACCGAGATCGAGCGCATCTCCGGTCGGGTCGCCGAGCGCGGTCTGACCATCGTGCCGCTGGCGCTGTACTTCACCGAGGGCAAGGCCAAGGTGGAGATCGCGCTGGCCAAGGGCAAGCGGTCGTACGACAAGCGACAGGCGCTCGCCAAGCGTGAGGCGGATCGCGACGCGGCGCGGGAAATGGGTCGCCGGGCGAAGGGACGCTGACGGTGCCGGATGCTCCGGAGGGAGCCGACGCCGGCGTGCCCGCGGTGTGGGACGCGCTCGGCCTGCCCGGGCTGGCCGACGTGCATGTGCACTTCCTGCCTGAGCCGATCATGGACCGGGTGTGGGAGCACTTCGCTGCCGCGGGCCCGCTGATCGGGCGGAGCTGGCCGATCAGGTACCGCTGGGACGACGAGCAGCGGGTGGCCCACCTGCGCGCGATGGGGGTGCGACACTTCACCGCACTGCCCTATGCACATCGGCCGGGTGTCGCGGAGTACCTCAACGAGTGGGCCGCCGCCTTCGCCCTCCGTACCCCTGGCTGCTTGTCGTCGGCGACGTTCTACCCCGAGCCGGAGGCAGCGGACTATGTCACGAGCCGGATCGAGGCCGGGACGCAGATCTTCAAGGTGCACATCCAGGTCGGCGACTTCGACCCGCGCGACCCGCTGCTCGACCCCGTGTGGGGGGCGTTGGCCGACTCGGGCCGGCCGGTCGTCGTGCACGCCGGGTCGGGGCCGGTGCCGAACGCGCACACCGGACCGGGACCCGTCGCCGAGGTCCTCGCCCGGCACCCCCGGCTGACTGCGGTGATCGCGCACATGGGGGCGCCGGAGTACGTCGAGTTCCTCGCGCTGGCGGAGTCGTACGAGCGGGTGCACCTCGACACGACGATGGCGTTCACGGCGTTCTTCGAGGCGATGGCGCCGTACCCCCGCGATGCGCTGCCGCGGCTGGCCGACCTGGGGGAGAAGGTGCTGCTCGGCAGCGACTTCCCGAACATCCCGTACGCCTACGTCGACCAGCTGACCGCGCTGGCCGACCTCGGGCTCGGCGACGACTGGCTGCGCGGTGTGTACTGGCACAACGCCGCCCGCCTGCTGTCCCTGGGTTGACGGAATACCGGGCGCGGGGAGTCGGTTGGACCGGGTACGCTGGACTGTGGTTGACAACTCAAGAGGGGCTGAACGGTTTCGACTTTGGACGATTGATCCAGGGGAAGCGGGCCGAGGATCCAGGGTTATCTCGTTAACGATCTCTGGAAACCAATAAGTGCCAACGCAAAGCGCACTGACTTCGCTCTCGCCGCCTGAGGCGACCAGTGAAGGGTCAGACTGAGGGCGCCTCCGCCTCAGATCCTGGCCTCATCTAGGAGGCTTGCTGACCAGACCCGGCCACGGGGTCTGGTCGGGACTTTTACAGTGGCTGAGCCTGTCGGTGACATGTCTGTCTGAGCACCGGGGCTGAGAAAGCGCTAGCACAGACTGCGCCCGGAGAAGACCTGAGTCACCGCCAGAGGACGCGGGTTCGATTCCCGCCAGCTCCACCAGCCAGCCCGACACGAGGGGCCGGACCGTGAGGTCCGGCCCTTTCGTCATGTGAACGGTGGTGCCGGCCGCCGGCGACGCACCCTTTGTGGTCCGGCCCCGCACCCCGAGTCGCTTGGACCGCGTCGAAATTTGCCCAATTGGGCAAAATTCGACCTCGGATCCGCGTGAACCGGGTGCAACTTTGCCCAATTGGGCAAAATTCCACGCGGCGTAGCCGCTTAGCCACCGCACAGTCGGCCCGATGACGAGCTGCGAGTGCAACGTCTGACGTACTGACGAGGCGGGGCGTGGCCCACCGCTGGTCAGTCCGGGCTCCGCCCCTCCTGATGTTCGTACGCCCCGAGCCTTGCAAGGCTCGGGCTGTACGTGGAACACGCGGTTACGCCTCGTTCACGGGCCGCACAGTCGACGCGAGCACCCCGCCCGGCAGAGGTTCGGTCGGCCGGGCACGCTCCGCATGTCTGATAACACGCTTTGTGTCCGAAATAGACAGACTCGCGGCATTTACGTACTCTCGATGGGCTAACTACAGCACCGCTGTCCGGGAGACGCCGAGTCCTGCCCGCCCGGAGAGCGGCCCCCGAGCACCAGCTGGGCAGGAGTGGGGGACCCATCTCTCGGTGCGTCGCTCCGGTCAGCACGACCGGTCCGGCGCTTGGGGTTAAGCCGTCCTCACGGGGGCGGCCGGGCACCTTCCAGCCCGAACCCGACAGCTCACCTCACAGGCGTGGAAAGGGAGTTTCGCATGCCTGGCTCCACTGTGTGGAGACGCATCGTCGCGCTCTCCGTCGCCGCCATCGTCGCCCTCGGCCTCGTCCTCCTGGTCTCCGCCCCGGCCGACGCCGGCACCTCCAAGCGGGAGAAGATCGCCCGCGCCTCCACCATCGCCAAGAAGCAGATCGGCGACCGCTACCAGCGCGGTGGCACCGGCCCGAGCTCGTTCGACTGCTCCGGTCTGGTCAAGTACTCGTACCGGAAGGCGGGCATCTCAGTGCCCCGTACGACGTCGCAGCAGGCCCACGCCGCCCGCCGGATCAGCTCTCGGTGGCTGCGCAAGGGCGACCTGATGGTCTTCCACGACGGCGGTCGCGTGTACCACGTCGGCATCTACGTCGGCTGGAAGAACGGCGCCCACCGCATGGTCCACGCCTCGAGGTCCGGTGTGCCAGTCAAGACGGACAAGCCGTGGACCCGCTCCTGGTACGCGGCCACGTTCCGTCCGCGGTCGCGCTGACGGCGGCCCGGCCGGGGCCAGTCGGGGCGTTTGCCAGACTGGCTGGCATGGCTGACGGCGAACGACGACGGCAACGCTGTGCCTGGGGTGCAATCCTGAGTACGGCGCTGCTGCTGGTCGGCTGCTCGGGCGGCGACCAGGAGGCGGCGAAGCCGACCAAGAGCCCGTCGGCATCGCCGTCGGCACGGCCCACCGCGTCGCCCACACCGGACGTCCGCCGGTGGCCGCTGACCGGGCGACGTGCGGAGCATCCGCTGCCGAAGCGCCGCGCCGTCGTCGTCAAGATCGAGAACACCGGTAACTCCGCGCCGCAG
>JBOHDE010000019.1:0-17645 GCA_050699035.1 Nocardioidaceae bacterium
CGCCCGCTCGGCCCAGCCCAGGTCGGACCAGCCGGGTGCCGCCGCCGAGGCGGCCGCGACGGCGGCGTCGACGTCGCGCGCCGTCCCGGCGGGGAAGGTGCCGCAGCTCTGCTCGGTGGCCGGGTTCTCCGAGGTGAGGACCTGACCGTCGGCGGCGTCGACCCACTGGCCGCCGATGTACATCTGCCGGTGCTGGACCGTACTGCTCATGACCGAGCCGCCAGGGTCGTACGGTCGAGGCGGTAGCTGTCGCCCACCTCGGCACGGGCGGCGGCGACCAGGTCCGCCGCGGTCAACCCGGCCGGGTCGACGGCGGTGGCGGGCCGCCGGGCGATCGCGGCCAGGAAGAGCTTGCGGAGCCGTCGGCCGTCCAGCCCCACGCAGGTCTCGGCCAGGTGACGCAGCAGCGCCTCGTCCGTGGCCAGTCGGTCGAGCTCGGGGAAGATCGCCGCCGCCTCGGCCATCGTCGACCGCAGGATCATCGCGATCGTGTCCAGGTCCGGCAGGCCGAGCTCGAGCACCAGGTCGGCCCGGTCCAGGAAGGCTCCGTCCACGGCGGCCGGGAAGTTGGTGGTGGTGAGCAGGAGTACGTGGGGGCACCGGCTGCGCAGCTGGTCGAGGCCGGCGAGCAACGCGTCGGTGGCGCGGTGCACGTCCACCGGGTTGGTCTCGAACGACGCGGTGTTGCGGCGGACCGCCATCGTCTCGATCTCGTCGACCAGGACCACCGTGTGGGGGCGACGGGCGGCCAGCTCCGGCAGCGTGTCGGAGAACAGCCGGGTGACGGCGCGCTGACTCTCGCCAAGCATCTCGTTCGGGAACGCGTGCGGGTCGACCTCGACGAACGTCGTCGCCCCGCGGGTGGACAGCGCCAGGGCAGCCCGCTGCGCCAGGCCCTGGCAGAGCGTCGTCTTGCCGGTGCCGGGCGGCCCGGCCAGCACGACCAGGCCGTGCGGCGGGCCGGACAGCTGGTCCAGCGCGCGTCCGTGACGCAGGACCAGCAGCGCCGTGCCGAGCAGGCGGTCCTTGACCTCGGGCGTGGTGATGATGGAGTCCCAGGGACCGTCGTGATGGTCCGCGGGAAGTGCGTGGATGCCCACCACCCCGGGGGGTAGCGCCGACGCGACAGTCATTGCCGCCTCAGGGCCAGGTCGGGCGGTCGTTGGCCGGCCAGTCGACGGTGGTCGGGTCGCCGGCCTGGGCGTCGCGGATGTGGTCCGGTGGCTCCTCGAACAGCACCAGCGGGTCGCACAGTGCCCGCATCGTCTCGAGCAGGCTGTCGAACATGTGGATGCGGACGACCTTCGCGGTCTGCTCGGGGTGGTCGTTGAGGTGCTGGTGCCACAGGAAGTGGTCGACGATGATCAGGTCGCCCTTCTTCCACGGGTGCTCCTGACCGCCTTCGGGCTCGGTCCCCAGATAGCTGTGACCGCTGCCCTCGACGACGTAGAGCCAGGCCTCGCCGGGGTGCCGGTGCATCGACTGCGAACGGCCCGGCCCGATCTCGAACATCGCCATCGTGATGCCCGACGCCTGGTAGCCGATCGCCTTGTCGAGCAGGAACGTCGTCCGCGTCCCGCGGGGGGTGTTCACCAGATCGAGCGAGTCCCAGTCAGTGTGCAGCCGGCCCGAGCGACGCGCCTGCTGCTCACGGGACAGTCGCCGCACCCGGCGGGCGTACGGGTCGTCACCGTCCAGGTGCTCGCTGAACGGCGGACGACTGGGAAGGGTTGAGACCTCGGCGTCCCCGGCGTCCTCGAGCACCGCCATCCCCATCGTCTCGAGCATCGGCTGGCTGGAGAACGTCAGGTAGCGCACCGTGGTGGACGCGTCCGGGTCGTTGCCCACCCGGTGCCAGGCCCAGCTCGGCAGGTGGACCGCGTCACCGGGGCCGAAGTCCAGCCGTTCACCGTCGATCTCGAACCACCCGTTGCCGGCGACGACGAAGACCATCACGTCCCAGGAGTGCCGGTGCACGGTCGTGGTCACGCCCGGGTCGACCTCGTGGGCGAGGGCGTCCATCGTCCGGGTCTGACGGTCGCCGTCGGCGCCGACGTACACGCCGATCCGGTGCCCACGGGCCGACTCGTGCATCGAGACGTCCTCGAGCGCAACCACGGTGCGGTGGTTCGCGCGCCAGTCCTCCAGGAACTTCGCCCGGCGCGACTTCTGGACGTGGTAGTGGCTGACCTGGGTGGAAGTGCGGGAAGTCAAGGACGCTCCAATTGTCTGAAGGACAGACCATTACCCCAAAGTTTGGCAGGGCACCGACCTCAGCGCAACCGTGCATCCACCGCCGTGGAGCTCCGCCGTGGGGCAACGCCGATCCAGCGGGGGACGCGAGCGAGGTACGCGGTGTACTCGTCGCCGAACGCGGCGGCCAGCCGGGCCTCGTCGGCGGCAACCCGCTGGGCGAACCACGGCCCGTGCACGGCGACCGCGGCGATCGCCAGCGGCGACCGCGTGGTCAGGGCCAGCCCGCTGAGGAACAGCAGGTGGCCGAGGTACATCGGGTTGCGGGTCCAGGCGTAGACGCCGTCGGTGACCAGCTTCTCGGGCATCCCTTGCATCCCGGCCGGCCCGCCGGCGCGCGGATGCCGATACCTACCGGCGAGCCGGTAGGTGGCGTAGCCGGCGACCAGCAGCGGCAAACCCGACACCTGCAGCGGCGCCCGGCGAACGGTCTGCTCACCGAGCAGCAGGGCAGGCAGCGCGACGAACGTACGCGTCGAGGTGGAGCGGAGCGAGAGTCTCATCGGTGGGTCCTCAGCGGCGGTCGCGGACATGGGCGGCAAGGCTGCGGGTGAAGGCGGCCGGCCCGACGATCAGCAGACCGCCGAGCGCGAGCGCGAGGCCCACGGGTGCGACGGTGACCACCGCGGCGGTGCCGAGCGGGGCGACGAGCAGGGCGGCGGCGCGGAACGCACCCGTCGCGGCGATCGCCTCACCGCGCTCTTCCGGGTGGACCGCGTCGGTCGCGACGGCCGGGCCGACGGTCTGCAGTGCCCCGGCACCGAGCCCCGACACGGCCAGCGCGACGCCCGCCAGGACCGCGGCGTCGGCGACCTGCCCCATCGCGGCGGTGCCCAGCCCGGCAGTCAGCGTGCCGGCGGTGAAGGCGCGGACCAGGCCACGGCCGGTCAGCCGCCCCACCACGCCCGAGCCGGCGAGCTGGGCGAGGTTGGCCACCGAGACGAGCACGCCGATGGTAGGCGCGGACTGGCGGGCATGCTCAAGAGCGACGGGTACGTACGAACCCAGCAGCCCTCGCCAGGCGCCCGACGAGACCCCGGCCCAGCACCCCGCGTCCACGCCCGGCCGACGCCAGATCCGGCCCGGCACCCGGTCCACCGGCGGCGAGAACGGTGGCAGCCGGTCGAGCAGCAACGCGGGTACGCACGCGAGCCCGGCGAGGACGGCAGCAGCCGCGAGCGCGGTCGGCAGCGAGCGCGCGCCGACCAGACCGGCGACCACCGGACCGATCAGCAGGCCGACCGCCGCGGCGAGGTTCACGATGGCCAGGGCACCGACCGCGGACCGGTCGCCGCGGACGACGTGGGTCTGGCTGCCGGTCCAGAAGAAGGCGCGAGACACGCCCTGCAGCAAGAGCGCGAGTGCGAACGGCACCACCGCCGTCGTCAACGCCGTCATCAGGTTGGAGACGGCGAGCAGCACCGCGGCCGACAGCACGAAGGTCCAGTCGGGCAGCCGCCGCATCCACGCACCCATGCCCAGCCGGGCTGCCATCTGGGCGACGGCGCTCAGCGCGATCAGCACACCGACCTCGGCGGCGCTGTACCCGGCCCGCAAGGCGAGCAGGGGAACCGCGACGCTGGCGATCCCGAGCGAGCAGGAGAACACGACCGCGCCACCGGACGCGGCGATCGTGTCGCGCCTCACGGCGACCCGGCAGGTCGTTGTACGTGCGGATCCTCGTTGAAGACCAGGGACTTGACCGTCACCGGCACGGTGTTCGAGGGGAGGCGTACGCGGCCGATGTCGATGTAGTCGAAGTCCCACAGGCTGAGGCCGTCGACGACGAGGAGCTCGCTCTTCACCGCGAGCTCCTCGGTGAGGATGGTGCCGACGGTCAGGGCGACGTCGCCGTCGAGCAGGAGGTACAGCGGTTGCCGCCGTTCGATCCGGTCGGCGAGCCCCGCCGCGACGCCCCGGGCGAAGGCAGCGACCCGGTCGTACGCGGGCGAGCCGTTCCAGGTCAGGGACAGCGCCACGTCCTCGGCCGCGCCCTCGACGTCGAAGGCGACGAGGTGCGCCCGGATCGCGTCGGCGATGTTCGCCGGGTCGACCGTCTCCGCCAAGGCGTAGTGGGGACGCAGGACCTGCAGGTTGCGTCGTGGCAGCAGGGCTTCCGGGTCCGAGATCCAGCCGGTGTTGCCGCTCAGCCGGACGCTGTACTCCGAGGCGCCGAGCGCCGTCGCCCGGATGCACTCACCGGCGTCGAGCAGCGTCAGCGGAAGGGCGCCTGAGGCCAGCCGGGTCCGGATGGCCTCGCCCAGGAGCCGCCCGAGGTCGCCGAAGTCGCGCCGCTCGCGTCCGTAGACGTACTCGGCCACGCCACCGGAGAACATCACGCCGTCGATCTCGCCCAGGTCCGGGATCGGCTCGGTGAGGGCGAGGGCCGCCAGCTCCTCCCCCGGCTGCCGGTCCATGATCATCGTGACGAGCGCGTCGGCCATGCCGTCGGCGACACGGGTGAGGTCCTGGACGTCGACTTGGTCGCCGAGGGACCAGGCGAAGCCGGCCCGCCGTGCGTGCCGTGCGCCAGCAGGCTCCAGCCGTACGATCCGACTGTCGGCGTCGACGACCTGGAGTCGGCCACCGATGTGGATCGCCGCCGTGGCCGTGACCCGGCCGTTGTCGACCACCCCCACCTTGGTGGTGCCGCCGCCGATGTCGACGTTGAGGATCCGCAGCCCCTGCTCGTACGACCTCCGCGCGGCACCGGAGCCGTACGCGGCGAGCATCGCCTCCATGTGGTGGCCGGCGCTGGCGGTGACCAGCTCACCGCCACGCTCGGCCAGCAGCTCCGCGATGCGCGCGGCGTTGCGGCGGCGCACCGCCTCACCGGTGAGGATCACGACTCCGGTGTCGACCGTCGTCGGGTCGGTGTGCGCGTCGCCGTACGCACGGTCGATGATCTCCCCGAGCGCGCCGGCGTCGATCCGTTCCTCGTCCTCGTACGGCGTCAGCACGACCGGCGACCGGAAGACGGTGTCCCGCCGGACCACGATGTAGCGGCTGGACAGGTCCTCGCTGATCCGCCGGAGGTGCAACCGGGAGAAGAGCACCTGGGTGCCCGCCGAGCCGATGTCGATGCCGACGCTGGTGAGCGTGACATTGTCCTGCTGCCAGATCGGGTTGTCCTCGATCGGAGTCAGCGGCTCGTGCTCCGGCACTACTTCGCCGGTAGGGTCGCGAGCTCGGCGGCGTAGAACTGCTCCATGTCCGGCTTGAGGCCGTGCTCGGCGAGGGCGTCCCGGAAGTAGTCCCTGACCAACGACGACTCGTCCGCGTAGTCGATCTGGTCGCCACCGATGCGCTGGCTGATCCAGGCCTTCGGTACGCCCTGCGCGTTGCGGATCGAGACCACCTCGTGCTTGAAGGCCAGGTAGCGGGCCGGCTCGGTGCCGGAGTTGAAGTGCTGGTGGAACCACATGTTGGGCGGGACGATCAGTGTGCCGGCGCCCCACTCGTACCGGCGCGGCTCCTCACCCTCCGGCCACATCAGGCTGTAGCCCGAGCCGGACAACATGATGACGTGCGCACCCGGCCCGTGCCGGTGGCCCTTCTTGTAGGTCGCGGTCGGGAACTGGGAGATGTGGCTGTTCATCGACCCCTTCGCCATCGCGAAGCGGATGTGCCCGCCGCCGGCGCCGCGCTCCTTGGCCTCGACCAGGGGCAGGCTGGCCGCGTCGGCGACGAAGTTGGTGTCGAGCAGCAGGCCCTTCTGCTCGCCCTTCGCCGCGAAGTAGTCCGGAGCGCCGTCGAAGCGGCTCGGGAAGTCGTGCGGCGTGTTGAACACGAACTCGACGTCGTCGTAGAGGTTGATGATCGGCGGCATGTTCGTCGAGGACACGAACCGTGCCGCGCGCGAGCCGGACCCGTTGAAGTGCTGGTGGTGGGTGTTCAGCGGGATCGCGAACAACGACCCGGGCTGCCACTCGAAGGTGACCTCGGCGCCCGCGTCGTTCCACACCTTGGTCGAGCCCTGACCGTCGAGCACGAGGATCATCTCCTCGAACAGCTGGCGCTGCGGCGCGAGCGTGCCGGCGGCGGGGATCTCGCAGACGTAGCAGTCGTTCGACGTACGGGACGCCTCGTGGTTGATGAAGACGCCGCGTCCGCCGCGCCGGGCCCACGGCTTCAGCTCGACCGTCCGGAGGTCGGGTACGTAGTGGGCAGCGATGATGTCGAGACCCTCGTCGGCGACCCAGCGGGCGTACGGGGTGTCCTTCTCGGTGGCGAACTTCGCGGCGAGCGTGTCGTCGACGAGCGCGTCCTTGGTCATCGGCTCCTCCATGTCGTCTGCCCGGGAGCCTGGTCGGATGGTCGAGCCCACCGGCCGGGCAGTCTTCCCTAATGGTATGACAGTTCTACCACGGGTGGTGAGCCGGCCCGCGGCGCACCGTCTGCCACCACTCGGCGCATCCCGGTGCCCCTCCGCCGGCCGGCCCACCCCGCCTGCGCCCAGTGGCACGGGTACGCGTGGGGGTGGGTCGCACGTTCCGCCGGACGACCATGCGTGCATTCCGGGAGCACGTGTTCCCGGAATACAGGCGCCAGGCCGAGGCCCATGCATTCTGGGAACACGTGCGCGCAGATGGCAAGAAGTCCGCCGGCGCCACCACCAATCAGCGGTGCATCCCGGTCGTCGACGGACTGATGGTGAGCTGCCGAGCGGACTCTTCGACACACCAGTCGCGTGTCACCACCCACGCAGCGTCGGGCCCGAATCATGACACGCGACGCGACACCGATTCCCGCCGCCGAGATCCCAGCCACCGAGATGGACGAAGTCGGGGTTGGTCGGGTTGGTCTGACCCCGGCTTCGTCCATCTCGGCACAAGATCTGCGGTGTTCGTCCTGCTCGCGCCAAGGTCCACTTCTTCCCAGGACTTCCGACATTCGCGCAACCTCGGCGCTAGGACCTCCGGCATACGCGCAATCTCGGCGCGAAGGGGGTCATGGACGCGAGCGCAGTACCGCGCCTCGGCCAGCGCCAGGTCGAGCGGCCGGGTGACCTTGAACGCCTCGGCGGAGCCCTCACGACCTCTACCCTCGCCGCCCATCGAGATCGCGCCGGCCGCACGCCCGTTCAGCGGCAGCACGCACGCCCACCGACGGTCACGACGTCGCGTGACACGTCCCATGCGGCGTCGGGCCCACCCGTTGACACGCGACTGGTGGACACCCCTGTTGACAAATGGTTAGTCCATTGAAAACCTCAACTCGCAAGGGGACGAACGAAACGGGAGGCAGATGCTTGACGCGCTAACGAGCAGCCTGACTCAGGTGCTGCAGCCAGAGACCCTGCTGCTGATGCTCCTCGGCGTCGGGATCGGCTTCGTGGTCGGCATTCTCCCCGGACTCGGCGGAGCGGTCACGTTGGCCCTGATGCTCCCGTTCACGTTCGACATGGACCCGGTGCAGGCCTTCGCGTTCCTGCTGGGAATGGCGGTCGTGACCGCGACCACCGGGGACATCACGTCGGTGCTGTTCGGCGTGCCCGGCGAGGCGACCTCGGCGGCGGCGGTGCTGGACGGCTACCCGCTCACCCGGCAGGGCCAGGGCGGCCGGGCGTTGGGCGCAGTGCTGTCGAGCTCCACCCTCGGCGCCCTCTTCGGGGCCCTCGTCCTCGCGGCCTCCATCCCGATCATGCGTCCCCTCGTACTCGCGCTCGGTCCGCCCGAGTTCTTCGCCCTCACGATGCTCGGGCTGACGTTCGTCGTCACGCTGTCGAGCGGCAACATGTTCAAAGGGTTCGTGATGGCGGCGCTCGGCCTGCTGGTCTCCCTGGTCGGCCTCGACCCACAACAGGGCGTGGAGCGCTACACCTTCGGCCAGCTCTACCTGTGGGACGGCATCGGGCTGATCCCGCTCGTCGTGGGCCTGTTCGGCGGTGCCGAGGTGCTGCACATCATGCTGAACAAGAAGAGCATCGCGGCCGTCTCCACCGACGACGCGACGCGGAGCTACTCCGCGGTGATGCGCGGCGTGCGAGACTCCTTCCGGCACTGGAAGGTGGTCACCCGGGCCAGCGCGATCGGTGTCGGCATCGGCATCGTGCCCGGCCTGGGTGGCACGGTCGCGCAGTTCATCGCGTACGGCCAGGCGCAGCAGAGCTCGAAGCACCCCGAGATGTTCGGCAAGGGGGCGATCGACGGGGTGATCGCGGCCGGCGCGACGAACAACGCCAAGGACGCCGGCTCGCTGATCCCGACCGTCGCCTTCGGGATCCCTTCCGGAGCCGGGTCCGCGGTGCTCCTCAGCGCGTTTCTGATCGTGGGCCTGAACCCCGGCCCCGAGATGCTCACGACGAGCCTCGACGTCACGTTCTCGATGGTCTGGGTGACGATCCTGGCCAACTTCGTCGCCGTCGCGATCGCGTTCGCCTTCCTCAAGCCGCTGACCCGGCTCACCACAATCTCCGGACCGCTGCTGGTGCCGTTCCTCGTGCTGCTGCTGGTCTTCGGTGCGTACACGTCGAGCAACAGCTTCAACGACATCTTCGTCATGCTCGGGGCGGCGGCCATCGGCGTCGCCTGCCTGCGGTGGAACTGGCCGCGGGTGCCGTTCCTGCTCGCCGCCGTCCTCGGCGCCCTGGCCGAGCGGTACCTCTTCCTCTCGTACTCCCTGTTCGGCTGGGACTGGCTCACCCGACCCGGCGTCCTGATCCTGGCCGCCGTCTGCCTCGCCGCCCTGCTCCAGGCCGGCCGAATCAAGCGCCGGACCCGGCGGCTCCCCGACTCGGTGACGCGGCCGGCGAGGACCGGGGGCGCATCGTGACCGCGCAGCCCGAGACGACCAGCGAGCCGAGGGCACGGGTCGGCCTGCCGGTCGGCGACCTGGTGCTGGGGACGGGCACGCTGCTCGTGTTCGGCCTCGCCCTGCTCGCGACGTTCGAGTGGACGTTCCGCACCGCGCTCTTCCCGCGGATGGTGACCATCGCCGGCTCCGCGCTGACCGCGGGCTTCCTCGTCACCTGCGTCGTCCGCGGCCTGCGGAGAGTGCCGTCCCCCGACACGACGACCTCAGGGGTACGGGAGGACGGCGAGCAGCTGGTGGACGAGGACGAGGAGCACGACCACGAGGTCGAGTACGTGTACGCGACGGCCGGCCGCGCGGCCTGGACCCAGGCGCTGGCCTGGGTGGCCCTCTTCATCGTGCTGTTGTGGGTCACCGGGCTGTTCGTCGCGAGTGCCGTCTTCTCGTTCTGCTATCTCCGCTGGGGGGCGTCGCGGTCGTGGCTGTTCGCCGCCGTCTACGCCGTGGTGATGTCCGGCGTCCTCTACCTCGCCCTCAGCGTCGTGCTGGCCGTCTCCGTACCCGAGGGTTTGGCCGGATGACCGCCCGTCAGCACCACCACACCACTCGAGAGGTCGGGTCAGATGACTAGGTCGATCAGCTCCAGGAGATTGCTCAGCCACCCGAGGCCGGTGCTCGTCACGTCGGCCGTGCTGCTGGCCGTATTGCTGGCTGCGTGCGGGTCCAGCGGCGGCGACTCCGGTTCCGGCGACGCCGCCGGCGGCTGCGCCAGCCTCGAGGGTGAGGACATCACCCTCGTCGTGCCGTTCTCACCAGGCGGTGGGTACGACGCGTACGCGCGGATGATCGCGCCGGCCATGGGCGAGCAGGTCGGTGCCAAGGTGGTCGTCGAGAACCAGCCCGGTGCGGGCGGTCTGCTCGCCCTGAACAACCTGCTGACCGCGGACGCCGACGGCACCACGATCGCGATCATGAACGGCATCGGGGCCGGCGGTGCCGCGCTGGCCGAGGCGGAGGGTGTCTCCTTCAAGCTGGATGAGCTGAGCTACCTCGGGCGGGTCGCCGGCGACTCGCAGATGATCGTGTCCAAAGGTGACAGCTCGCTGAAGACCTGGGACGACGTGATGGCCGCGAAGGACGTCCGCTTCGGCTCCACCGGCCCGGGTGCCTCGGACTTCGTCACCCCCTCCCTGCTGATCTCGGTGTTCGACCTGGACGCCGAGGTCGTGACCGGCTTCGACGGCTCCAGCGAGGTGGAGCTCGCCTTGCAGCAGGGCAGTGTCGATGCCATGTCCGGCCAGCTCGACAGCCGCCAGGCCGCGATCGAGAGCGGCGACCAGCAGGCCCTGCTCACCTTCGACCGGGAACGTCCGGACATCGCCGCCGACGTACCCACGGCGTTGGAGCTCGACCTCGACGCCGAGCAGGCGCAGCTGATCGAGTCCCACCTCAACCTGCTGGATGTCGGTCGGCCGCTGGTCGGCCCACCGGACATGGAGGCCGACGCCCTCGGCTGCCTGCGCGACGCCCTGGGCGCGACGGTGGAGGATCCTGAGGTCCTCGAGGAGGCGAAGGCCAGTGAGCGGCCGTTCAACTACCTGTCCGGGGAGGAGCTCGACGAGGTGATCGACGGCCTGCTGGACGCCCCTGACGACTACGTCGCCGTGCTGAAGGACTCGTTCACCACATCGCCGTGACGACATTCCGATACCGAGAGCGCGAGGTGGGTGTGGAGGACGTCGAGCTTCCCGTCCGCCCGGTCGATGCCGACGTGGCGCCGGCCTGGGGCAGCGACGTCATCGTGGACGTCCTCCGCGCGCTCGACGTGCCCTACCTGCCGCTGAACCCGGGGTCGTCCTTCCGCGGCCTGCACGACTCCGTCGTCAACTACGGCGGCAACCGGGCGCCGCAGCTGCTGCTGTGCCTGCACGAGGAGATCGCCGTCTCGCTGGCGAACGGCTGGGCCAAGGCGACCGGACGGCTCGGCGTGGCCGCGGTGCACGACCTGGTCGGTCTGATGCACGCCTCGATGGCGGTGTACGACGCGTTCTGCGACCGGACGCCGCTGCTCGTCCTCGGTGGAAGTGGACCGGCGGACCCGGCGCTTCGTCGTCCGATCGACTGGGTGCACTCGGCGAACACCCAGGCCGGGCTGGTCCGCGACTTCGTCGTGTGGGACGCCGAGCCGACCACGCCGCAGGCGTTCGTGTCCGACACGGTGCGGTGTGCCCAGCGGTCGATGTCGGTGCCGAAAGGACCGGTGTACATCTCCCTGGATGCCGGCGTCCAGGAGGCCGAGCTCGCCGAGCCGGTGGTGATGCCCGACCTCCGGCTGCGGGCGCCGACGCCCACCATCGCAGCGCCAGCCGCGGCGGTCGAGGAAGCCGCCGAGCTGCTCGCCGCCGCCCAGCGTCCGGTCGTCGTCGCGGGCCGGGTCGGGCTGGACCCGGCCGCGACCGCGGTCGTCACCGAGGTGGTCGAGCTGCTCGGCGCTGCCTACCGGGATGCCCGCAGCACCGTCGTGATGCCGACGACGCACCCGCAGAACTGCACCGGCGACCCCGAGCTGGTCCGGGAGGCCGACGTCGTCCTCGCGATCGACGTCACCGACCTGAACAGCCTGCTCCGGACCCAGTCCAAGGGCGCCCGCGGAAGCGCGCTCGCGCCGGCGGCCCGGCCGCGCGTCGTCGACCTGTCGTACGGCACGCTCGGCCTGACGTCGTGGAGCAACGTGCAAGCCGAGGCCGTCGACCGCGACGTACACCTGCTGGCCGAGCCGCTGCACGGCCTGCGGCAGCTCGTCGAGGAGCTGCGACCGCGCGTCGACGCTGGAGAGCAAGAGCGTCGGGCCGCGGGGGTACGCGAGCGCGCCGGGCGGCTGCGGCAGACCCAGCGGCAGACCCTGGCCGAGCACTGGGACGACCGGCCGATCTCCCAGGCCAGGCTGGTCGCCGAGCTGTGGGGAGCGGTTCGACACGTGGACCACCTGCTGTGCCTCCGCAACACCAGGAGCTGGCCCGACGGCATCTGGGAGTTCGCCGGCTCCGGCACGTACCTGGGAGCGCCGACCGGGGGCGGGGTGGGATACGGGCCGGGTGCGTTGGTGGGAGGCGCGCTCGCCGCCCGTGACCGCGGACAGCTCGGCGTGGGGATCATCGGCGACGGCGACCTGATGATGGCCCCAGGTGCGCTGTGGACTGCCGCGCACTACCGCATCCCGGCGCTGGTCGTCGTCAACGACAACAGCTCGTTCTACAACGACGAGCCGCACCAGGCCGCGGTGGCGCGGCAGCGCGGTCGACCCGAGGAGAACAGCTGGATCGGGATGCGCATCGACGAGCCGGGCGTCGACATCGCCGGCCTCGCCCGGTCCTACGGCTGCGTCGGGCTCGGCCCGGTCGAGGACCCCGACGACCTGCCCGGCGTACTCACCGACGCGGTGCGCCAGGCCACCCAAGGAGCCACCGTCGTCGTGCACGTACGGACGGCGCGCGGATGAGCGCCCGAACCCCACGAACGGAGACCGGTATGACATTCGTGACCGAGACCAGGCGGCGCACCGCCACCCTGGCGAGCTGCCTGGCCGTGCTCGCCGTCACTGCCTGCGGTGGCGGTGGTGGCGGCTCCGGAGCAGGCGACGACGGCGCGAAGGCGTACGAGGGCGAGACGATCGACTTCGTCGTTCCGTACGAGCCGGGCGGTGGCTACGACGTGTACGCACGAGCGGTCGGCCCGTACCTGGCCGAGTGCCTCGGCGCGACCGTCGTGGTGAAGAACGAGCCGGGGGCCGGTGGCCTGCGCGCGACCGCGGAGACGGCGGCGGCCAAGCCGGACGAGAACCGGATCCAGATCCTCAACACGGTCGGCGTGGTCTCCGCCCAGATCGCCGAGGCCGAGGGTGCGCACTTCGACCTCAACAAGTTCTCCTGGCTGGGCCGGCTGTCCTCCCCGCCGAACGTGCTGGTCGTCGGCACCGACAGCCCGATCGAGTCGTTCGACGACATCGTGAACAGCTCGGAGGAGCTGCGCTTCGTGGCCCAGGGCCCGGGGGCCAACGACTTCATCAACCCCAACATCCTGGGCGCGGCGTACGGCTTCCCCTTCAAGATCATCACCGGCTTCGCCGGCTCTCCCGAGGCCCGGGCGTCGGTGGTCGCCGGCGACGCAGATGCGCACATCCTGCCCGTCGACAGCCAGCTCGAGGCGATCGAGGCCGGCGACGTACGACCCATCGTGACGATCGACAAGGAGCCCGACCCGCTGCTCCCGGACGTGCCGACGGTGTATGACACCCCGCCGGAGAACCCGGACGGCCAGGAGGTCATCGACAACCTGGTCGCGATGAGCCTGACCGGACGCGGCGTGGTCGCACCTCCCGGGCTGGACAAGGAGAAGCTGGCCGCCCTGCGGGACGGTCTGGCGTGTGCGACGAGCGACGAGAAGCTGGTCGCGGACCTCGAGTCGCAGAAGCGGCCGCTGGCCGTCCTGGACGGCGAGGAGACGGCTGAGCTGGTCGCCGACGTCCTCGACTCGCCGGAGTCGTTCCAGGACCTGGTACGAGACAGCTACTGATGGACAAGCTGACGCTCGCGATCGCCGACTACGACCGGGTGGCGGCGCTCGCCGACGGACGGGTCAATCCGGAGGGCTTCGACCTCGACGTGCAGACGCTGGCGCCCAGCGAGACCTTCTACCGGATGCTGAAGGAGGACGCCTTCGACATCAGCGAGATGTCGCTGTCGTCGTTCCTGATCGCGCGGGAGCAGGGCAAGGAGTGGACCGCGATCCCGGTTTTCCCTTACCGGACTGCGTTCCACGTCAACGTGTACGTCAACGAGGCCGCCGGCATCGTCGACCCGGGCGACCTCGCCGGCAAGCGGTTCGGCCTCACGGAGTACCAGGTGACCGCCGCGTTGTGGGCGCGTGGTGTCCTGCAGCACGAGTTCGGCTTGGACCTGCGGGAGGTCGAGTGGTTCGTCGAGCGGTCGCAGGCGCTCAGCCACGGCGGTGAGACCCGCTTCGTCCCGCCGCCGGGGATCCGGATCACCGAGATCGGACCGGATGACACGCTGGCCGCGATGGTGGTCGACGGCCGGCTCGACGCGGCGCTGCCCAGCCCGTACCCGCGGATGGCGTCTCGGCTGAACCGGACCGACGAGGCCGAGCTGGCCCGGATGCCGGGGGTCGCGCGGCTGTTCCCCGACCCGGCGGCCGAGGTCGACCGCTTCTTCGACAAGTACGGCTACCTGCACCTCAACCACACGGTCGTGATCCAGAACCGGGTGCTGCACGAGCTGCCAGACCTGCCGCGGCGGCTGATGGCGGCCTTCACACAGGCGAAGGACCTCGCGTACGACGGTTTGGAGCGGCTGCGCAAGTCGAGCCTGGTATCGGGGGCGTTGCTGGTGGAGGCGCAACGGCGTCGGTACGGGGACGACCCGTTCCCGTACGGCCTGGCGGCCAACCGTCAGGCGCTCGAGGCGCTGGTCAGCTACTCCGCGGAGCAGGGCCTGATCGCATCGGCGCCGCCGGTCGAGGAGCTGTTCGGGGAGTCCACCCGCGACACGTGAGCCAGTGCGGACCGCGCCGTTTGCCAGGTGCAAAATTGCCCAATTGGGCAAAGTTCGACCCGGATCCGCGGATGTGAGGTGGAATTTTGCCCAATTGGGCAATTTTCGACGTCGGAGTCTGCCGCCGCCCACTGCTGGCCAGTTCCGTGGTCCGCCCCACGGAGAGCGGCTACTTCTTGGCGCAGACGACGTCGACCAGGGCGGGCAGCCCGGTGGCCTGGACGTGGTCGGCGGCGCGCTGGACGGCAGCCCGCACCTCGGCCGGATCGGTGACCGGCCCCTCCGCATGCCAGGAGAACGACCGGGCCAGCGTCGCGAAGTCGGGCGCCGGGTTGTCGATCTCCATCCCGATGTGGGCGCGTTCCATCGGCGTGCCGCGCTGGCGCGCCAGCCGCTCCTGGTGCTCCCAGTCGTTGTAGTAGGCGCGGTTGTTGAACATCACCACGAGCATCGGGATCCGGTAGTACGACGCCACCCACAGCGCGCCGGCGTCGAACATCAGGTCGCCGTCGGGCTGCAGGTCGACCACCAGCCGGCCGGAGCCCTTGTGGGCCAGGGCGACCCCGAGCGAGATGCCTATCTGGGTCGCCGTGCCGAGCTGCCGCCCGGGGTGGCGGGACGGCTGGTCGAAGTCCCAGGTCCGCTTGGCCCACTCCGCCGCGGTCCCGGCGGTCAGCACCCAGTCGGTGTCCTTGATGACCTCCCACACCTCGGCCGCCAGCGTCGCGGTGGACACCGGCTGGGCATCGGCCAGCTCGGCGGCCTGGGCGCGCCAGCCGGCCCAGGTGGCGTCGTGCAGGGCCGTGACCTCACGCGCTCGGTCCTGGCGCCGCTCCACCTCCGCCGGGGACTCGCCGGCCACCAGCGTGCGACACAGCTCCAGCAGCATCGGCAGCGCCACCGACGTGTCGGCGGTGACCTGCAGGTCGGTCTCGATCAGCGCCGCGTAGTCCTCGCTCCACGACGACAGGTTGACGTCGTTGAAACCGAGGTCGAGTACGCGGCAGCCCGGCGCGAGCCGTGACTCGACCGAGCGCGCCGTCGAGTTCAGCACCTGGGTCGCCTTGCCCATGTCCTTGACGTCGAGGAACAGCACGCAGTCGGCGTCCTCGAGTGCCTTCGTACCGGTGACACACAGCGGGTGCCGGTTGGGGAAGTTGAGCCGGATCCCGGTGTCGTCGACGCCGGCGCCGAGCAGCTCGGCCAGCGCAACCAGGTCGTAGAAGGACTGCGGGTCGCGCCCGGCGTACCCCGGGATGACGATCGGGCGCTGCGCCGCGACCAGCTCCTCGGCCAGTCGGCGCAGCTGCGCCGGGTCCGGACCGATCGCCGCCGGCACGTCCAGCCGCTCGAAGTTCGGCAGCTCGACCGGCCCGTCCAGCGGCTGCTCCTGCAGGCCGGCGTCGAGCGCGATGTAGACCGGCCCGGCCGGCTCACTGGCCGCGACGCGGTAGCCGCGGGCAACCGCCTGTCCGACCGACTCGAGGGATCGCGGCTCGTAGTCCCACTTGGTGAAGTCGCGGACGGCGTTGCCCTGGACGTTCGCGCCGTGGATCCAGTCGATGTTCGGTCGACGCCGGTCGTACGCCGCCGGACCCGAGCCACCGAACACGACGACCGGCACCCGGTCGATGTGGGCGTAGTAGACCGCCATCGTGCCCTGCAGCAGACCGACGACGTTGTGCAGGATCACCGCCATCGGCTCGCCGGTCGTCTTGGCGTACCCATGCGCCAGCGCGACCGCGATCTTCTCGTGCGGGCACTCGATCATCTCGATCGCGTTGTCGCCGTAGTTCACTAACGAGTCATGCAGCCCGCGAAACGACGAGCCGGGGTTGAGGGACACGTAACGGAACCCCATGGCGCGCATCGCGTCGACCATGACGTCCGAGCCGTACATCGGCTTGTCGTAAGGGGCAGGCACGGTGTCTCCGTTCGGCCGGTGGGCGTGCTTGCTCAGCTGCTGCTGACCACGAGTCCCTCGGTGGCCCCGGCGTACTCGGGCGCGGCCTCGAGGTGCGCGACCTTGTCGTACCCGAGGTGCTTGAAGACGCGGTTCTGCGACGAGAGCAACCGCAGCGGCGACCCGTCGGCGGCGAAGTGCTGGGCGACGGTGTTCTGGGGTACGTAGAGGGTGTCGCCGGTCCGGATCTCGTGCCGCGTCGGCTCCTTGGCGATGCGGGCGTAGTACTTCTCGGCGATCTCCGCCTCCACCTCCCAGTGCAGCGAGTAGCCCTCGCCCTCCAGGACGTACAGCACCTCGTCGGCCATCTTCCAGTGCTTGCCGGAGCGGCTGCCCTCGGGGATCGACAGCTCGAAGACGTCGACGCTGAACTGCCGGACGTCGGTGTGCTCGGGGCTGTTCAGCACGCGGACCCGGCCCAGCGGCGTGTCATCCCAGGGGCAGTCCTCGGCGCTGACCACCTTCTTGCGCTCGAGTACGCCGGGAGTCCAGATCGCCGACCAGTCCTCTCGCGGACCGAACTCGTCCTCCCGCTCGACCGGCCCGCTGCGGCCCTGCTGGATCAGGCCCATGAACATCCAGGTGCACTTCGCCTTCATCACGAGGGCGACGGCCTTCTCGTCGTACGGGTTGAAATGCCGGTGCACCGAGTCGGTGTGGACCAGGACGAGGTCGTCCTTCTTCCAGTCGTAGCGCTGGTCGTCGTGGACCTCGTACCCCGCGCCCTCCAGGATGTAGAAGGAGGCCTCGTTCTGGTGGCCGTGGCCGTGGTTGGACGACCGCGGCGGCAGCTCGACGAAGTGCACCTGCAGGGTCTGGGTGAGGAAGTCCTGGTCGCCGGGGCCGATCCGCCACCAGGTCCGAGACTTCTCGCTGTCGCCGGAGTGGCCGACCTTGGCGTCGTCGACGACGACCGAGTCGTCGCGCACGCGGTCGGCGCTCAGCTGTGCCTGCCGGAACTGGTTGAGACCGTAGGTCTCCGACGTCAAGCCTCGAACGAAAACGCGGCCGCTCTGCGCCATGGGTCCTCCCGTGTCACCACCGTGAATGGTCATACCTTTCTACCATGAAGACAGGGTGCCGAACCAGCCCGCGACCGGGCGTCG
>JBOHDE010000019.1:17745-27759 GCA_050699035.1 Nocardioidaceae bacterium
CTAGAGCACGCGGCCGAGCCGCTCGGCATGACGACGGAGCACGGGGAGGGCGACGTCGCGCATCTTGGCCAGGGTGATCCGCGCCGTGAACGCGCTCATGCTCAACGCAGCCTGGGTACGACCGTGGCTGTCGCACACCGGGACGGCCATCGTGCGCATCCCCCAGTCCAGCTCCTCGTCGGTGAACGCGACCCCCTCCGCCCGGGCCAGCTGCACCCGGGCGAGGAGGTCCTCGACGGCAACGACGGTGTTCGCCGTCGTCTTGACCGGCCGGCAGCGCTCGAGCCGCTGCTGCAGCTCGTCGTCCGGCAGCGCTGCGAGCAGCACCCGCCCGGTGGCGGAGGCGTACGCCGGGAGCTGGGCACCGAGCCGTACGCCGGTCGACACGATGCGCTGCACCTCGGCGCGGGCGACGAACACCGACCACTCGCCCTGGAGCACCGCCAGCGAGACGGCTTCGTCGAGCTCGTCGCGGGCCGCCACCACGAACGGGTGGGCCAACAGCGGCAGCGGCGCGGTCTCGAGGTAGGCCGCACCGAGCCGCATCATCCGGGGCGTCGGACGAAAGAACTTCCCGTCGTAGCTGACAAACCCGAGCGTTTCCAGGGTCAGCAGGCACCGGCGCGCGGTCGCCGGAGAGGTCCCGGTCGCCCGCGCCGCGTCAGTGACGGTCAGCTGCGTCCGCCCGGGACCGAACGCCTCGACCACGGCGAGGCCCTTGGCCAGCCCCGCCATCGCCTCGGGCGCCCGGGACCCGTTGGCCGTCATCGGGCCGCCGCCTCGGCCTCGACCAGGGTGTCGTGGTCGTAGATCCAGGACCGGAACTCCACCGAGGCGGCGATCTCGGCGTCGCGCAGCGCGAGGTCGTCGTAGGAGGAGTCGTAGCGCCGCCCGTTCGCGCGGGCGCCGCGCTGGACCGTGCTGGTCCGCTCCCGCCGGACCCGCTCGTAGGCCAGCAGCGCCTCCCCGGCCCGGCTCCGGTCGGCCCGGGCCAGCACCGCGGCCAGCGCCATCCCGTCCTCGATGGACTGGTTGGCCCCCTGCCCGAGGTGCGGCAGCATCGGGTGCGCCGCGTCGCCGAGCAGGGTCAGCCGACCGCGCGTCCAGGTCGGCAGCGGTTCGCGGTCGTACAGCCCCCAGCGGAACGTCTCTTCGACCTGCGCCAGCAGCGACTCGACCCGGGGGTCCCAGCCGGCGAACGCGGCAGCGAGTACGGCCGGGTCTCCGGGCGCCGACCAGGACTCTTTCATCTGCTCGTCGGTCGGCACGAACCCGACGTAGTTGACCAGCGCGCCGTGGCGCACCGGGTAGACGAGGAAGTGCTTGTCCTCGCCCATCCACAGCAGCGACGACCCCGTCGGCCAGGACGGCACCCGCTCGTGGGCGACGAGCCCGCGGTAGGCGACCGACCCCGAGTAGACCGGTGGCGACGGCTCGACGACGTGGCTCTGCAGCACCGAGTGGATGCCGTCGGCGGCGACCACGGCATCGGCCTCGACGGTGACCCCGTTGGCGAACCGGACCTGCGCGCACCGCTCGTCCTGCTCGATGCCCGTGCAGCGGTGGCCGGTGCGGACGGCCTCGGCGGGGAGCCGCTCGGCCAGCATCGTCACCAGGTCGGCGCGGTGCATCCCGTACACGGCGTTCCAGCCGTGGGAGTCCGTGGTCAGGATCGGCGCGACGAACGTGCCGTCCTCCCGGTGGTACTGCGAGCCCGCACCGATCCGCGCCCCCGCCTGCTCGATCGCCGGCCCGAGGCCCACCCGCTCGAGCTGGCGCACGCCGTTCGGGGTCAGGAACACGCCGGCGCCGACCTCACCAAGCTCGGGGGCCTGTTCGTAGAGGGTCGCGCGGATGCCGTGCTGCAGCAACGCGTTGGCGGCGAACAGGCCACCGATGCCGCCGCCGACGATCACGACCCGGGGATCGGATCCCATCCCTGCCTCCCTCCCGTCATCCGTACTCTTCGATAACCGAAGGGCTTTCGCAAGACGCCGTGAGGCTAAGGTGCGTTGCGTCGAGCGTCAAGACTCGCGTAAGTTCGATGTCTGAACTCTCGTTCGGTATGCGTACACGACCCGACAAGGACGCGATGGCAGAGATCGTCAGCCTCTCCGAGGCGGTACGGCAGCTCGTGCGCGACGGCGACACGGTGGCCCTGGAAGGCTTCACCCACCTCATCCCGGTGGCCGCGGGCCAGGAGATCATCCGGCAGGGACGGCTCGACCTGACCCTGGTCCGGATGACGCCGGACATCGTCTACGACCAGCTGATCGGCGCCGGCTGTGCCCGCAAGCTGGTCTTCTCCTGGGGCGGCAACCCGGGCGTCGGCTCCCTGCACCGGTTCCGCGACGCCGTCGAGAACTCCTGGCCACGGCCGCTGGCGATCGAGGAGCACAGCCACGCCGGGATGGCGAACCGCTATGTCGCGGGCGCGTCCGGCCTGCCGTTCGCCGTGCTGCGTGGCTACCGCGGCACCGACCTCGTCGAGCAGACCGCCACCATCCGGGAGATCACCTGCCCGTTCACCGGCGAGGTGCTCGCCGCCGTTCCCGCGCTCAACCCCGACGTCACGATCGTGCATGCCCAGCAGGCCGACCACGACGGCAACGTGCAGATGTGGGGCATCACCGGCGTCCAGAAGGAGGCCGTGCTCGCAGCGCGCAGCTCACTGGTCACGGTCGAGGAGGTCGTCGAGCGGCTCGAGCCTCGCCCGGGGGCGGTGGTGCTGCCGTCGTGGTCGATCACGAAGGTGGCCGAGGTGCCCGGTGGCGCCCATCCGTCGTACGCGCACGGCTACTCCGACCGGGACAACGCGTACTACCGACAGTGGGACGACATCAGCCGCGACCGGGCGGAGTTCGGCCGCTGGCTCGACGGCATCCGGTCCGGCCAAGCGACGAGGGCGGGTGTCTGATGACCGTCGACGTCTCCTACAGCACCGACGAGATGATGTCGGTCGCCGCGGCCCGGCGGCTACGCGGTGGCAGCCGGTGCTTCGTCGGCATCGGCCTGCCGAGCACGGCGGCCAACCTGGCCCGCGCCACGCATGCACCTGACCTGGTGCTCGTGTACGAGTCGGGGACGCTGGGCGCCAAGCCCGGCCGGCTGCCGCTGTCGATCGGCGACGGGGTCCTCGCCGACACCGCCGACTCCGTGGTGTCCGTGCCCGAGATCTTCAACTACTGGCTGCAACCCGGGCGGATCGACGTCGGTTTCCTCGGCGCAGCCCAGATCGACCGGTTCGCCAACATCAACACCACCGTGGTCGGTCGCTACCACGAGCCGACGGTCCGGCTCCCCGGTGCCGGTGGTGCACCGGAGATCGCCGCCTCCTGCGGGGAGGTGGTGGTGGTCGTACGCCAGAGCCCGCGCACGTTCGTCGAGCGGGTCGACTTCGTGACCTCGATCGGGTACGGCGCCGGGCCGGGCGACCGGGAGCGGCTCGGCCTGCGCGGCGCGGGTCCGACCGCGGTGATCACCGACCTCGGCGTCCTGCAACCGGACCTGGACAGCCGGGAGCTCGTGCTGACCCACCTGCACCCGGGCGTCACCGTCGAACAGGCGCGGGCCGCGACCGGCTGGCCGCTGGCCGTCGCCGCCGATCTGCAACGCTCCGAACCGCCGACAGAGGACGAGCTGGTGGTGCTCCGCCGGCTGCAGGCCAGCCAGAACGAGGAGACCGAATGACCGTCGATCAAGGGGCATTGCCGCACTACCCGCCGGTCGAGGGCGTGCACCCGCCGCTGGACAGCCCCGGGTACGGCTCGACCGTGCTCCGCCACCCGAGCGAACCGCTGCAGCTGCTGCCTCAACGGCTCACCGAGGTGACCGGACCGGTGCTTGGCGAAGGCCGGCTCGGCCAGCTCGACCACGACCTCACCCGGCAGCACGACGGTGAGCCGCAGGGCCAGCGGATCATCGTGGCCGGGCGGGTGCTCGACGCCGGCGGGCGACCCGTACCCCACACCCTGGTCGAGGTCTGGCAGGCCAACGCCGCCGGCCGCTACCGGCACGTCGCCGACTCCTGGCCGGCGCCCCTCGACCCGAGCTTCAGCGGCGTCGGGCGGTCGATGACCGACGCCGAAGGCCGGTACCGGTTCGTCACCGTGCGCCCCGGTGCGTACCCCTGGGGCAACCACACCAACGCCTGGCGTCCGGCGCACATCCACTTCTCGCTGTTCGGGCGCGCGTTCACCCAGCGCCTGGTCACCCAGATGTACTTCCCCGACGACCCGCTGTTCTCCCAGGACCCGATCTTCAACGCCGTCACCGACCCGGCGGCGAGGGCGCGGATGGTCGCCGCGTACGACCACCGGCTGACCGAGGAGAAGTGGGCGCTCGGGTTCCGCTTCGACCTGGTGCTGCGCGGCCCGTCGGCCAGCGTGTTCGAGGGCGAGGACGACCATGACGACTGACCCGGCCGACCGGCCCGGCCTGACGCCGTCGCAGACGGTCGGGCCGTTCCTGCACATCGCGCTGCGCTGGGACGACGGCCCATTCGTCGTACCCGAGGGCACACCGGGCTCGTTCTGGCTGCACGGCACCGTGACCGACGGTGCGGGCGCGCCGTGTCCCGACGCGCTGGTGGAGACGTGGCAGGCCGACCCCGACGGTCGGTTCGACCACCCGGACGACCCGCGCGGTGCCGTGGCGTCGTCGGTGCCGGGATTCCGCGGCTTCGGTCGATGCGACACCGACGCCGACGGCCGCTACCGGCTCCTGCTGGTGCGGCCGGGCGCGGTGCCCGGTGACGACGGCGCGCTGCAGGCGCCGCATGTCGACGTGTCGGTCTTCGCCCGCGGGCTGCTCGACCGGGTGGTCACCCGGGTCTACCTGCCCGACGAGGCCGACGCGAACGCCGCCGACCCGGTGCTGCAGAGCGTCGACCCCGACCGCCGTGGAACGCTGGTCGCCCAGGCCGACGACGAGGGCCTCCGCTTCGACGTCCGCCTCCAGGGCGAGGGCGAGACCGTCTTCTTCGTCCTCTGACCGGCAAGGAGCCGTGGTGAGCGAGTTGCTGGAGGCGTTGGACGGCGCCGACGACGTCGACCGGGAGACCGGTGACGCGGCGCTGCTGCGGGCCATGCTCGACGTCGAGGCGGCGCTCGCTCGGGCCTTGGCCCGGGCAGGGCTGGCCCCCGCCGAGGCGGCCGAGGCGATCGAGGCCACCTGCACGGAGCTGGTGGTCGACGCCAGGCAGCTCGGCCGCCGGTCCCGAGACGCGGGCAACCCGGTCATCCCGCTGGTCGACGACCTCGGCGCCGCCGTCCCTGAGTCGGCCCGCGGCTGGGTGCATCGAGGCGCGACCAGCCAGGACATTCTCGACACGGCACTGATGCTGGTCGCCCACCGGGCCCTCGGCCCGCTGCTGGGGTCGCTCGCGCAGGCGGCCGACCAGGCGGCGCGGCTCGCCGAGGAGCACCGCGGCACGCCGGCCATCGCCCGCACCCTCGGCCAGCCGGCGCTGCCGACGACGTTCGGCCGGCGAGCGGCGGGCTGGTGCGCGGGGCTGGACTCCGCGCAGCGACGGCTCGACACCGTCCGCGACCGCGAGCTGGCGGTGCAGTTCGGCGGTGCCACCGGCACGCTGGCCGCACTCGACGGCGCCGGCCTGGAGGTCGCGCGACTGCTGGCCGACCAGCTCGGGCTGGTCGACCCGGAGGTCCCGTGGCACACCGAGCGGTCCCGGGTGCACGCCCTGGCCGGCGGTCTGGCGACGGCGACCGCGGCGACGGCGAAGGTGGCCACCGACGTGGTGCTGGGGTCGGCCGCCGAGGTGGGCGAGCTGGCCGAAGGCGGCAAGGCCGGGCTCGGCGGGTCGTCGGCGATGCCGCACAAACGCAACCCGATGGCGTCGGTGCTCGTCGTGGCGGCGGCCCGACGGACACCCGGCCTGCTTGCCACCGTGCTCACGGCCGGGGTGCACGAACACGAGCGCGCGACCGGTTCCTGGCACGCCGAATGGCAGCCGCTGCGCGACCTGGTCCGCCTCACCGGTGGCGCCGCCGCGCGCACGGCCACCCTGCTGACCGACCTCCGGGTCGACCCCGCCCGGATGCGGGCCAACCTCGACGCCGCTGGCCCGGCGGTGATGTCCGAGCGGCTCGCCATCGCGTTCGCGAGCCTCGGGCGGGCCGAGGCCCGGGCGTTGGTACGGGGCGCGCTCGCCGCGAGCTCCGACGGCACGCCGTTGCGGGACGTACTCCTCGCCGATCCGCGGGTGTCGCGACTGTGCACCCCCGCTGACCTCGACGCCCTGCTCAACCCACTGACCTACCTGGGCTCCGCCGACGAGATCGTCACCCGGGTCCTGGCCCGACGCAGAGGAGGCGACCGATGAGCGTCGCGCTGTCCCACGACGCGCACGGACCCGAGGGCGCGCCGGTGCTGCTGCTCGGCAGCTCGCTCGGCACCACCCGCGCGCTGTGGGACGAGCAGCTGCCGGCGCTGGCCGAGCGGTTCCGGGTGGTGCGGTACGACCATCGCGGACACGGTGGCTCGCCGACTCCGGACGGCCCGTACGCCCTGACCGACCTGGCCGGCGACGTCCTCGCGCTGCTGGACCACCTCGGCGTCGAGCGGGCACACCTCGCCGGTGTCTCCCTGGGCGGCATGGTCGCGATGCAGATCGCCGGCACCGCTCCCGAGCGGGTCGACCGGCTGGCGCTGGTCTGCACCTCGTCGGCGATGGCACCCGGTGTCTGGCAGGAGCGGGCCGCCGCCGTCCGCGCCGGCGGGATGGCCGCGGTCGCCGACACCGTGGCGGGCCGCTGGTTCACCGAGCCGTTCGCCACGACCGAGCGGGCCGAGCAGCTCAAGGGCCTGCTGCGCTCGGGGTCAGCCGAGGGCTACGCGTCGTGCTGCGAGGCGATCGCCGGGATGGAGCTGTCGGCGGTGCTCGGGTCGGTGACGGCGCCGACCCTGGTCGTCGCGGGAGCCGACGACCGGGCGACTCCAGCCGAGCACGGCGAGGCGATCGTCGAGGGCATCGTGGCCGGTGGCGGGGACGCCCGGCTGGTGGTCGCCCCCCGGGCCGCACACCTGGCCAACGTCGAGCGCGCCGACGTCGTCACCCCGCTGCTGCTGGAGCACCTGAGCGACCCGCCGGGAGGCGATGATGGACAACGCTGAGCGGTACGAGGCCGGGATGCGGGTCCGCCGGGAGGTGCTCGGGGACCGTCATGTCGACGCGGCCGCCGCGGCGACGACGGCGTTCACCGCGGACTTCCAGGACTTGATCACCCGCTACGCCTGGGGCGGGATCTGGACCCGCGACGGGCTGGACCGCCGTACTCGCAGCTGCATCACGCTGTCGATGCTCGCCTCCCTCGGCCACTACGAGGAGCTGGCGATGCACGTGCGGGCCGCCGTACGGAACGGCCTGACCGCGGCGGAGATCGGCGAGGTGCTGCTGCAGGTCGCCGTGTACGCGGGTGTGCCCGCCGCCAACCGGGCCTTCGCGGTCGCGAACGAGGTGCTCGCGGCCGACGGCGTGGTCACGTCGGCGCGGCCGGATGAGTAGCCGCGGGCCCGACTTCGTCCAGTCGCTGGAGCGCGGCCTGGCGGTGATCCGGTGCTTCGACGAGACGTCGCCCGAGATGACCCTGAGCGACGTGGCCCGCGCCACCGGTCTCACCCGGGCGGCAGCCCGAAGGTTCCTCCACACGCTCGCCGAGCTGGGGTACGTCCGCACCGACGGTCGGCTGTTCTCGCTGCGCCCGCGGGTGCTGGACCTGGGCTACGCCTACCTCTCCAGCCTCTCGCTGCCCGAGGTGGCCGGCCCGCATATGGAGCGGCTGGTCGAGCAGGTGCACGAGTCGTGCTCGCTGTCGGTGCTCGACGGAGCCGACGTGATCTACGTCGCCCGGGTGCCCGCCAAGCGGATCATGACGGTGGCGATCAGCGTGGGGACGCGCTTCCCCGCGTATGCCACCTCGATGGGCCGAGTGCTGCTCGCGCACGCCGAGGCGGACTGGCTGGACGACTACCTGCGCACGGTCGAAATGCAGCGGCTCACCCCGCGAACGCTGACCGACCCGGACAAGCTGCGAGCGGTACTGCGCCGCGTGCGGTCACAGGGCTTCTGCCTCGTCGACGAGGAGCTCGAGGAGGGCCTGCGCTCGATCGCCGTCCCGGTGCGCGACGGCAGCGGCGCCGTGGTGGCGGCGTGCAACGCGTCGGCGCGGACAAGCCGGGGCAGCGCCGAGGCGATCCGCAAGGACCTGCTCCCCGTGCTGCGGTCAGTCGCCGACGCCATCCACGACGACCTGGCCACGCGATGACCCGGCCGTCGCCGCTAGCCTCGCCGGGGTGAGCACCGTGCACGGCACCCATGACTACGTCGACGACCCACGCAACGCCGACATCGCCATCTACGTCAACGGCGACCTGGTGCCGCGCGACCGGGCCGTCGTGTCGGTCTTCGACGCCGGCTTCATCCTGGGCGACGGGGTCTGGGAGGGGCTGCGCGTCACCGGCGGCCACCCGGTCTTCCTCGACGCCCATCTGGACCGGCTCTACGAGGGCGCCACGGCGATCGCGCTCGACATCGGGCTGAGCCGCGCCGACCTGACGGCAGCGATCTACCGGACACTCGCCGCCAACGCGATGGCCGACGGGGTCCACGTCCGGCTGATGGTGACCCGCGGGCCGAAGTCCACGCCGTACCAGGATCCGCGGATGTCGGCGGGCGGTGCGACCATCGTGATCATCGCGGAGCACAAGGTGCCGGCGGCGCCCGACCAGGGCATCCGACTGTTCACCACCCACGTGCGCCGCGGCAGCCCCGACGTCCTCGACCCGAAGCTCAACGCCCACAGCAAGCTCAACGACATCACCGCCTGCATCCAGGCCTACACCGCCGGCGCGGACGAGGCGCTGATGCTCGACCCGCACGGGTTCGTCGCGACCTGCAACTCGACGCACTTCTTCATCGTCCGCGGCGGCGAGGTGTGGACGTCGACGGGGATGTACTGCCTCGGCGGGATCACCCGCGCGAACGTCCTCCGGGTCTGCCGTGAGGACGAGATCACGGCGTACGAGAAGAGCTTCAGCCTGACCGACGTGTATGGCGCGGACGAGGCGTTCGTGACCGGCACGTTCGCCGGCATCGTGTCGGTGCGGGAGGTCGACGGGCGGGTGGTCGGAGACGGGCGGCGCGGGCCGATGGTGCAGCGGCTGCAAGGCCTGTACGCCGATCTGGTCGCGCGTGATGTCGCCGAGCGGTCATGACCGCACCCCAGCGGCTGGCGATGTGGTCGGGGCCGCGCAACATCTCGACCGCGCTGATGCGGGCGTGGGAGAACCGCGACGACTGTGTGGTGGTCGACGAGCCGCTGTACGCCTGTTACCTGCAGCGCACCGGCATCGACCACCCAGCCCGCGACGAGGTGCTGGCGAGCCAGCCGACGTCGGTCGACGCGGTGGTGGCGGGGTTGCTCGGGCCGGTCCCCGACGGGACCGCCGTGTTCTACCAGAAGCACATGACCCACCACCTGCTCGACGGCATCGACCGGGGCTGGGTGGCCGCGCTGCGCAATGTGCTGCTGGTCCGCGACCCGCGTGAGGTGGTCGCGTCGTACGTCCGCTCGCGGGCCGAGGTCGAGCCCGCCGACCTCGGCATCCACCAGCAGGTCACGCTGTTCGACGACCTGACCGCCGCCGGCGAGCCGCCGCCGGTGATCGACGCCGGCGACTTCCTGCGCGACCCCGAGGGCTACCTGCGCTGGCTGTGCGACTGGGTCGGGGTCGCGTTCACCACGCAGATGCTGGCCTGGCCGGCCGGACCGCGAGCGAGTGACGGCGTCTGGGCGCCGCACTGGTACGCGGCGGTGTGGCGGTCGACCGGGTTCGAGCCGTGGCGCCCGCGCGACGTCCACCTCGACGGGGAGCCGGCCCGGGTCGCGGCCGCGTGCGCCGACGACTACGCCTCCCTGCACGAGCGCCGGCTGACCCTCTGACGTCCCCGCCGCGCGGTCGTCCGCTGACGGCACGTGCAAAATTGCCCAATTG
>JBOHDE010000020.1:0-27737 GCA_050699035.1 Nocardioidaceae bacterium
GCAAGCGGCCCGCCCCCGGTCGGCTCCCTGTCAAGGTCGACGGCGTCACCCGAGACGGCTGCTCACCCCGGTGAGTGGGACGTTTCCGACGGACACGCCGGCGTGTCGCGTCGAGAACGTCACACTCACCGGGAGGGGAGGGGGTCGACCAGGAGGACGGCGGCCTTCCCGGACAGTCGGGTGACGATGATGGTGGCGGTCGCGTCCCCGTGCAGCGCTAGCCGCTTGCGCAGCAACTCGGGCGTGATGTCGACACCGCGCTTCTTGATGGTCAGCACGCCGATGCCGCGCTCGCGCAGGGCCGCGCGGAGCGCCTTCTCGCGGAACGGCAGGGTGTCGGTCACCCGGTAGCCGCGGGCGAACGGCGTGTCGACGCGACGTGGCCCGGTGACGTACGCGATCCGGGGGTCGAGCAGGGTGCCGCCGACGAGCGCGGCGACCGCCGTGACCAGTCCGGCCCGGATCACCGCCGGGTCCGGCTCGTACACGAACGCCTGTGGCCCGCCCACCACCGCCCCACCCGGGTCGTCGGCCTCGGTCATGGTCACCGCCGCCGGCAGCACCGTTGCGCGGCGGCGTACCCCGGCCAGCCGCCCGGACCACAGCGCCGCCTCCTTCAGCTCGCCGCCGTCGCTCACCCACTCCGCCTCGATCGCGTCGTCGAGCAGGTCGTGCGGGATGCCCGGGGCGACCTTCACGCACGACGCCCCGGTCTGCAGTTCGCGGACGAAGGACCACGACGGTGAGTACGCCTCCGGGTCGAACACTCGGCGGGTCGCGTCACGCCGCGCCGGGTCGGCGAACACCGCGTCGAACCCGCCACGGTCCTGGTCCACGACGTCGCCGACGACCACCTCGCCGGCCAGCCCGAGGGCGGTCAGGTTGACCCGGGCCAGCTCGGCGCGTAGCGGGTCGCGCTCCACGCCGACCACGGCGATGCCGGCCCGCGCGGCCGCCACCAGGTCGCCGCCGATGCCGCAGCCCAGGTCGAGCAGGCTGGTCACCCCGTGCTCACGCAGCCGGCCCGCCCGGTGCCGGGCGACCCTTCGCCGGGTGGCCTGCTCGAGGGCGTCCGGCGTGAACATCATGACGCCCGCGTCGGCGCCGAACTTGTCGCGGGCCCGGCGCCGCAGGTCGAGCTGGGTCATCGCCGCGGCGACCAGTTCGGCGGGGTGCTCGCGTCGCAGCCGGTCCGACAGCGCCAGCGCCGAGCCCCCGTCGTACTCCTGCTCGAGCAGTCCGAGCAGCGCCCGGCCGCCGGGGGAGAGCAGCGCCTGAAGGGTCGCGATGTGCACGGACCCATCGTCGCAAACTCGTAGTCGCTGGCACTCGGGTTGACCGAGTGCTAAGCACCGCCTAGATTGGGCGTTGGCACTCTCCAGGTGAGTGTGCCAGCGCGATCAGGCCGCACGGCACCCGCGACGACGTGAGTCCGGATCGCACCTACCAGCAACCGTAAGCATCTGATTTCAGGATGTGCACCTCTCTCGTCCCGTGAAAGGGGAGGTCGACAAGTGTCGGTCAGCATCAAGCCGCTCGAGGACCGGATCCTCGTCAAGGCCCTCGAGGCCGAGCAGACCACGGCCTCGGGCCTGGTCATCCCGGACACCGCCAAGGAGAAGCCCCAGGAGGGCGAGGTCCTGGCGACCGGTCCGGGCCGTGTCGACGACAACGGCAACCGCGTCCCGTTGGACGTGGCCGTTGGCGACAAGGTCATCTACTCGAAGTACGGCGGCACCGAGGTCAAGTACGACGGCGAGGAGTACCTCATCCTCTCTGCGCGCGACGTCCTCGCCGTCATCGAGAAGTGACCACCCGCATCATCTGAGTTCGCTCACGTCTGACCACCGCCCCGGGCGGCCCACTCGGGCCCTCGGGGCGTGGTCGTGAAAGGGATATACCCGATGCCCAAGATCCTGGAGTTCGACGAGAACGCCCGGCGCGCGCTGGAGCGTGGCGTCGACGCCCTCGCCGAGACGGTCAAGGTGACGCTCGGCCCCAAGGGCCGCTACGTCGTCCTCGACAAGAAGTGGGGCGCCCCGACCATCACCAACGACGGTGTGACCGTCGCGCGTGAGGTCGAGCTGGACGACCCGTTCGAGAACCTTGGCGCTCAGCTGGCCAAGGAAGTCGCCACCAAGACCAACGACGTCGCCGGTGACGGCACCACCACCGCGACCGTGCTGGCCCAGGCGATGGTCCACCAGGGCCTCCGCGCGGTGGCCGCCGGCGCCAACCCGGTCGCGCTCAAGCGCGGCATCGACGCGGCGGTCGAGGCGATGACCGGCGCGTTGCTCAAGTCCGCCCGTGAGATCGAGTCCAAGGACGACATGGCCAAGGTCGCGACGATCTCGGCCCGCGACTCGCACATCGGTGACCTGATCGCCGAGGCCTTCGACAAGGTCGGCAAGGACGGCGTGATCACGGTCGAGGAGTCCAATACCCTCGGCACCGAGCTCGAGTTCACCGAGGGCATGCAGTTCGACAAGGGCTACATCTCGCCCTACATGGTGACCGACGCCGAGCGGATGGAGGCGGTGCTCGACGAGCCGTACGTCCTGCTCGTCCAGGGCAAGATCTCGGCGGTCAACGAGCTGCTCCCGCTGCTCGAGAAGGTCGTGCAGTCGGGCAAGCCGCTGTTCATCATCGCCGAGGACATCGAGGGCGAGGCGCTCTCGACCCTAGTGGTCAACAAGATCCGCGGCACCTTCAACGCCGCCGCGGTGAAGGCGCCGGCGTTCGGTGACCGCCGCAAGGCGATGCTGCAGGACATCGCGATCCTGACCGGCGCGCAGGTCGTGTCGGCCGATGTCGGCCTCAAGCTCGACCAGGTCGGCGTCGAGGTCCTGGGCGGTGCTCGGCGCATCGTGATCACCAAGGACGACACCACGATCGTCGACGGCTCGGGCGATCACGACCAGGTCAGCGCCCGCGTCTCCCAGATCAAGCGGGAGGTCGAGGACACCGACTCCGACTGGGACCGCGAGAAGCTGCAGGAACGGTTGGCCAAACTGTCCGGTGGGGTCTGCGTGATCAAGGTGGGCGCCGCCACCGAGGTGGAGCTCAAGGAGAAGAAGCACCGCATCGAGGACGCCGTCTCGGCGACGCGGGCAGCGATCGAGGAGGGCATCGTCGCCGGTGGCGGCTCCGCCCTCGTGCACGCGACCGCTGCGCTCGACGGGCTCGGCCTGTCCGGCGACGAGGGCACCGGCGTCAACGTGGTCCGCAAGGCCGCCGACGAGCCGCTGCGCTGGATCGCCGAGAACGGCGGGGTCCAGGGCTACGTCGTGGTCTCCAAGGTCCGTGAGGCCGGCGAGGGCAACGGCTACAACGCCGCGACCGACGAGTACGGCGACCTGGTCGCCGCCGGTGTCATCGACCCGGTCAAGGTGACCCGCTCGGCGCTCACCAACGCCGCGTCGATCGCCGCGATGCTGCTCACGACGGAGACGCTGATCGTCGAGCGGCCGGAGGAGGACGAGCCCGAGGCCGCCGGCCACGGGCACGGGCACGGCCACTGACCGACCCGGCGACTCGACAGCCCGTCCGCAGGCCCCGCACTCGTACTGAGGGCGGGGCCTGCGGCGTCGGTGCTCAGCATGTGTGGCTGGTCGCGGTCGGTGGACGTACGCCTGAATGCCTGGTTTCTGGCGGTCTGGCCTGGTCGCCGAGCGGACAGCCTAGGGCGATCGCTTCCCCATCCGTCGCGATTCGGGTAACAATGGACACGCCTGCGGTACGCAACTCCGCAGGCTCTGCCTTGGGGGTCAGATGACAGTTCGCGCCGCCGAAGTCGACGACGCACGTGAGCTCAGCCGCCTGGCACTCGATGCTCAGGAGGGTGAGCGAGGGGCGGTTGACCAGCTGATGGAGCGGGTCAGGCTGATCTCGCACCGCTACTGCCGTGCCCGGTTGGCGACGTACGCGGGCGGGCTGCACGCAGCAGACGATGTTGCGCAGGAGGCCTGTATCGCCGTGCTCAAGGCACTGCCCCGCTATCGGGACCGCGGACGACCCTTCGAGGCGTTCGTGTACGGCATCACGGCTCGCAAGGTCGCCGACGTCCAGCGAAGCATCGTCCGCGGCGACCGTCCCACCGACGACCTCCCCGACGACGTCGACGACGCGCCGACTCCCGAGGAGCACGCCCTCAACGCTGCGGACCTCCGTCAGGCGATGATGCTGCTCGACGAGCTGCCCGAGAAACTGCGCGAGGTCGTCGTGCTGCGGGTCGCAGCCGGCATGACGGCTGAGGAGACCGGACGTTCGCTGGGAATGACGGCCGGCGCCGTGCGGGTTGCTCAGCATCGGGCCATCACGCGTCTGCGACAGCTCGCCGCGACGATGAGAGGGGGCGACCGTGCCTGATCTCGCCGATCTCGCTGCGACCGACGCGCTCCTCGATGCGCTCGGCTCACGCCAGACCTCCTTCTCCGACGACCCGGCCGTCGACCCGCTGCTGGCACTGGCGGCGCTGGCACAAGACCCGCCGCTGCCGCCGATGGTCGAGATTCCCGCAGCGTTCGACCTGCGCTCGGTCGCCGACCGCCGGTTCGCGCTGCGCTCGCTGGCGGCTGGCGTAGCCGCGGTGGGTGTGCTCTCCACCGGCGGCGTCTCGGCCGCGATGACGGGTGACCCGCTGCGTCCGGTCGAGACGGTGCTCAACCAGTTCAACGGGCACCAGCAGAAGGTGCCGCCGAAGCAGGACCTGCCGTACGGCGTCGTCGAGGTGCCCGCACAGCAGAGCGTCGACGTGCTGTCCGACCCCAACGCGAGCGCTCAGTCGACGGTCGACGCCATCGCCGAGCTGATCCGCCAGGCGGCCTGGACACCGAGCATCGCGCGGGCCACGGTCCCGCGGGTGTGGATGCCCGACTCCCGGTGGGACGCCGAAGCACGCCCGTCCGACAGCGCCGCCCAGTCGCAGCCGAATACCACGGCGCCGCGTTCGGCCGACCCGCCGGCCCCGCCGCCCGGTAGCCCCGAGCCGGGTTCGTCCGCGCCGCCCAGCACCGAGCCGGGTACGTCCGCGCCGCCCAGCACCGAGCCTGGTACGTCCACGCCGCCCACCACCGAGCCGGGTACGTCCACGCCGCCGAGCGACGGCACCGATGGGGCCACCGACCCCGACGGCACCGACCCCGACGGGACGGATCCGGACGGGACGGACCCCGACGGCACCGACCCGGACGGGACTGACTCCGACGGGACCGACCCCGACGCCGAGCCCGAGGGCGGCGACTCGACTACCAGCGACCCGGCGACCGAGCCCGACTCGTCGACGGACACGCAGATCCCCACCTCGTCCTCGAGCACCGGCCTGGAGGCGGCACCGGCGGACAGCTCTGGCGGCGAAACGGCCGGCGAGACGTCCAGTGAGCCGGCGGACGAGACCGCCGCTCAGCCTGAGCAAGAGTCCGCCGGAGAACCCACCGGCGAGCCCACGTCAGAACCCGCCTGAACGAGTCGCCGTCCTGGCCGACACCCCGGCGACCACCGGGTCCGTCGGCTGACGCCGCGGGGATAGACTGACGCTCACGCCCCCTGACCTTGCTGGTTCTGGCGTTCCCGCCGGGCGCCTGACCGCACCACCTGCGTGAGAGGTGACATGGACCTGACGCCCACCGGAGTGCCCGACAAGTTCGCCGCCCTCGGCCTCACCTTCGATGACGTCCTGCTGCTGCCCGGCGAGACCGACGTCGTGCCGAGTGAGGTCGACACGACCTCACGGCTGACCCGCGGGATCGACGTCTCGATGCCGCTGATCTCCAGCGCGATGGACACGGTCACCGAGGCCCGGATGGCGATCGCGATCGCGCGGCAGGGTGGCATGGGTGTCCTACACCGCAACCTCTCGGTCGACGACCAGGCCGGCCAAGTGGACCTGGTCAAGCGGTCCGAGTCGGGGATGATCACCAACCCGGTCACCGTGCCGCCCGACGTCACGCTCGAGGATCTGGACGAGCTGTGTGGGCGCTTCCGGGTGTCGGGCCTCCCGGTGGTCGACGAGGAGAAGGTCCTGCTCGGCATCATCACCAACCGTGACTTGCGCTTCGTGCCGAGCCGCGAGTGGTCGACGCGACTGGTCCGCCAGGTGATGACCCCGATGCCGATCGTGACCGCGCCCGTCGGCATCGCCTCCGAGGACGCCGCCGCGCTGCTGGCCAAGCACAAGATCGAGAAGCTGCCGCTGGTCGACGAGCACGGGCGGCTCACCGGGCTGATCACAGTCAAGGACTTCGTGAAGTCCGAGCAGTACCCCGGTGCCACCAAGGACGCCGACGGCCGGCTGGTCGTCGGTGCTGCGGTCGGCTACTTCGGCGACGCGTGGGAGCGGGCAACCGCTCTGGTCGAGGCTGGCGTCGACGTGCTCGTACCCGACGTGGCCAACGGACATGCCCGGCTGATGCTCGACCTGGTTCGCCGGCTGAAGAGTGACCCCGCGACCAAGCATGTGCAGGTCATCGGCGGCAACGTCGCGACCCGGGCAGGAGCCCAGGCGCTGGTCGACGCGGGCGTCGACGCCGTCAAGGTGGGCGTCGGCCCCGGCTCGATCTGCACCACCAGGGTCGTCGCCGGGGTGGGCGTACCCCAGGTCACGGCGATCTACGACGCGGCGCTGGCGTGCCGCCCGGCCGGCGTACCCGTGATCGGGGACGGCGGGCTGCAGTTCTCCGGGGACATCGCCAAGGCCCTGGTCGCCGGTGCCGACACGGTCATGCTCGGCTCGCTGCTGGCCGGCTGCGAGGAGAGCCCGGGCGAGCTGGTCTTCGTCAACGGCAAGCAGTTCAAGAACTACCGGGGGATGGGCTCGCTCGGCGCGATGGCCTCGCGTGGCAAGGCGTCGTACTCGAAGGACCGGTACTTCCAGGCCGACGTCACCAGCGACGACAAGATCGTGCCCGAGGGCATCGAGGGCCAGGTCCCGTACCGTGGCCCGCTGTCGGCCGTGGCCCACCAGCTGATCGGCGGCCTGCAGCAATCGATGTTCTACGTCGGTGCGCACACCATCCCCGAGCTGCAGGAGCGGGGCCAGTTCGTCCGCATCACGTCGGCCGGGCTCAAGGAGAGCCACCCGCACGACATCCAGATGACGGTCGAGGCGCCCAACTACTCGAGTCGCTGAGGCAGACTCTCCACCGACCGCGCACGCCGCCCAGGAAGCAAGGACCCGCATGGAGATCGAGATCGGTCGCGCCAAGCGTGGCCGCCGCGCCTACTCCTTCGACGACATCGCCATCGTGCCGAGCCGGCGCACCCGTGACCCCGAGGAGGTCTCGGTGGCCTGGCAGATCGACGCCTACCGGTTCGAGATCCCGGTGCTCGCGGCGCCGATGGACAGTGTGATGTCGCCGGAGACCGCGATCGAGTTCGGCAAGCACGGTGGTCTCGGGGTGCTCGACCTCGAGGGCCTGTGGACGCGGTATGCCGACCCCGACCCGCTGCTCGAGGAGGTCACGGCGCTGCGCGGCCCGCAGGCCACCCAGCGGCTGCAGCAGATCTATGCCGAGCCGATCCGGCCCGAGCTGATCACCGAGCGGGTGCGCCAGATGCGTGCGGCCGGTGTCACGGTGGCGGGCGCGCTGTCGCCGCAGCGGACCAAGCAGTTCGCCAAGGTCGTGGTCGACGCGGGCGTCGACCTGTTCGTCATCCGGGGTACGACGGTGTCGGCCGAGCACGTGTCCGGCCAGGCCGAGCCGCTCAACCTCAAGGAGTTCATCTACGAGCTCGACGTCCCGGTCATCGTCGGCGGCTGCGCGACCTACCAGGCGGCACTGCACCTGATGCGCACCGGCGCGGCCGGCGTGCTGGTCGGCTTCGGCGGCGGGGCGGCCCACACGACTCGCACCGTGCTCGGTCTTGCCGTACCCATGGCCACCGCGGTCGCCGACGTCGCCGCCGCCCGCCGCGACTACCTCGACGAGTCCGGCGGCCGCTATGTGCACGTGATCGCGGACGGGTCGGTCGGCCGCTCCGGCGACGTCGCGAAGGCTGTTGCCTGCGGTGCCGACGCCGTCATGGTCGGGTCGCCGCTGGCCCGGGCCAGCGAGGCACCGGGACGCGGGTTCCACTGGGGCGCCGAGGCCTGGCACCCGGAGCTGCCGCGTGGCGAGCGGGTCGAGATCGGCACGGTCGGGTCGATGGCCGACATTCTGTTCGGGCCGTCCCGGATCGCCGATGGCACGATGAACCTGGTCGGCGCGCTGCGCCGGGCGCTGGCCACGACCGGCTACACCGAGCTCAAGGAGTTCCAGCGGGTCGAGGTCGTCGTCCAGTAGATCGGCCCGGTGTGCGGCGCCGAGCGCCATCCGGGACGGCCGTCAAACTTTGCCCAATTGGGCAAAATTCGACCTCGAACCGGCGTGAACCGGGTCGAAGATTGCCCAATTGGGCGATCTTCTACGCGCTGGTGAGCCGCCCACACCCGGACTGTCGGCTCGCACCGGCGGGACGAGGTCACGGGAGCGACCAGACCGGTCGACCGCGAACTCGCACTGGGTGGTCTCAGATCCATTACCGATGGGTAGCCAGCGAGCAGCCGCTGTACGTACTCTCGGTATATGAGTGCGCAACCCGGTTCCCCCACCGCCGGCCCGGCCGACCCCGAGCTCGACCCGACCGCGACGTTCGCCGTCGACCCGGCCGTCGCACGTCGGCTGGCCGAACGGATCGTGTCCACGTCCGGCGAGTCCGTGACGACACACGCGCCGTTCACCGGCCAGCCGGTGGCGACGCTGCCGCTGTCCAGCGACGCCGACGTCGACACCGCGTTCGCCGGCGCCCGGCAGGCGCAGCAACGCTGGGCGCAGACCTCGATCGAGCAGCGGGTCGCCGCGCTGCTCCGGCTGCACGACCTGGTGCTCGACCGGCAGGACGAGCTGATGGACCTGGTCCAGTGGGAGTCCGGCAAGGTGCGCAAGCACGCCTTCGAGGAGGTGGCGCACGTCGCGATGACCGCGCGCTACTACGCTCGTACGGCGCGCCGGCATCTCGACTCGCAGCGGCGCATCGGCGTACTGCCCGCGCTCACCCGCGTCGATGTCAACCGGGTCCCGAAGGGCGTCGTCGGGATCATCTCGCCGTGGAACTACCCGCTGACGATGGCGGTTTCCGACGGGCTGCCGGCCCTGCTCGCCGGCAACGCGGTCGTGCACAAACCCGACTCGCAGACCATGCTGACCGGGCTGTCCGGCATCGGGCTGCTCGAGGAGGCCGGCTTCCCGCGTGATCTGTGGCAGGTCGTGCACGGTCCCGGCCGGGTCGTCGGCAGCGCGATCATCGACCGGGCCGACTACGTCTGCTTCACCGGCTCGACGGCGACTGGCCGCAGTGTGGCGTCGCGGGCCGCCGAGCGGCTGATCGGCTGCTCGCTCGAGCTGGGCGGCAAGAACCCGCTGCTGGTGCTGCGCGACGCCGACCTCGACCGGGCCGCCGAGGCCGCGGTCCGGGCCTGCTTCTCCAGCGCCGGTCAGCTGTGCGTCTCGATGGAGCGGATGTACGTCGCCGACCAGGTCTACGACCGGTTCGTGGAGCGGTTCCTCAAGCGGGTCGGTGCCATCCAGCTCTCGGCCTCCTTCGACTGGGCCGGCGACATGGGCTCGCTGGTGTCCGAGGCGCAGCTCGACACCGTGCGCTCGCACGTCGACGACGCGGTCGCGAAGGGCGCCACGGTGCTGGCCGGCGGCCGGCCGCGACCCGACGTCGGCCCGCTGTTCTACGAGCCGACCGTGCTCAGCGGCGTGTCCCCGTCGATGACCTGCTTCGGCAACGAGACGTTCGGCCCGGTGGTGTCGCTCTACCGTTTCCACGACGAGGCCGACGCGGTCGAGCGGGCCAACGCCGGAAGCTACGGCCTCAACGCCAGCGTGTTCACGCGGGACGGCAAGCGCGGCCGGGAGATCGCCCGGCAGATCAAGGCCGGCTCGGTCAACATCAACGAGGGGTACGCCGCGTCGTTCGGCAGCGTGGACACGCCGATGGGCGGCATGCGGGAATCGGGGCTCGGCCGCCGGCAAGGTGCGGAGGGCATCCACCGCTACACCGAGTCGCAGACCGTGGCCACCCAGCGGCTCTTGCCGATCGCCCCGGTCCTCGGGATGGGTGACCGACGCTACGCGCAGCTGATGGGTGCCTCGCTGCGCCTGCTGCGCCGGCGGACGCGACGTCCATGACGTTCGACTACGACGTCCTCGTCATCGGGTCCGGCTTCGGTGGCAGCGTCACCGCGCTGCGGCTGACCGAGAAGGGCTACCGGGTCGGCGTCCTCGAGGCCGGTGCGCGGTTCGACGAGTCGACGTACCCCGCGACGTCGTGGGACAAGCGCCGCTTCCTGTTCGCCCCGGCGCTGGGCATGTACGGCATCCAGCGGATCGACGTACTCAAGGACTGCCTGATCCTGTCCGGTGCCGGAGTCGGTGGCGGCTCGCTGGTCTACGCCAACACGCTGTACGAGCCGTTGGAGGCGTTCTACTCCGACCCGGCCTGGAGTGGCATCACGGACTGGCGGTCCGAGCTGGCGCCGTACTACGACCAGGCCAAGCGGATGCTCGGCGTCACGACGTACCCCCGGACCACCCCGTCGGACCAGGTGATGCGGCAGGTCGCCGACCAGATGGGCGTCGGTGACACGTTCCACCCGACCCCGGTCGGCGTCTTCTTCGGCACGCCGGGCGAGACGGTCGCCGACCCGTACTTCGGCGGCGCGGGCCCGGAGCGGGCGGGCTGCCTCGACTGCGGCGAGTGCATGACCGGCTGCCGCCACAACGCCAAGAACGCCCTGACCAAGAACTACCTCTACCTGGCCGAGCAGGCTGGGGCCGAGGTGCACCCGCTGACCACGGCGCGTGTCGTGCGGCCGCTGGCGACCGGCGGGTACGCCGTCGAGACCACCCGCACGGACCGGCGGCGGCGGACTGGTCGCAGGTTCACCGCGGAGCAGGTGGTGCTCTCGGCGAGCACGCTCGGCACCCAGAAGCTGCTGTTCCGGATGCGTGACGACGGCCACCTGCCCCGGGTCTCCGGCCAGCTGGGCGTGCTGACCCGCACCAACTCCGAGTCGATCCTCGGGGCGATCGCCCCGGACCGCCGGGTCGACTACACGCAGGGCGTCGCGATCACGTCGTCGTTCCACCCCGACGAGCACACCCACATCGAGCCGGTGCGGTACGGCAAGGGCAGCAACGCGATGGCGCTGCTGCAGACGGTGCTGACCGACGGCGACGGGCTGGAGCCGCGGTGGCGCACCTGGCTGCGCGAGCTGTGGGCGCAGCGCCGGGACGTGAAGGACCTCTACGACCTCAAGCACTGGTCGGAGCGTGCCGTGATCGCGCTGGTGATGCAGACGCACGACAACTCCATCACGACGTTCACGAAGCGCAGCCGGGTGACCGGTCGACGTACTCTCACCTCGCGGCAGGGACACGGCGCCCCGAACCCGACCTGGATCCCGCAGGCCAACGAGGCCGTACGCCGGATGGCGGCGGTCCTCGGCGGCACGGCCGGCGGGTCGATCGGCGAGCCGTTCAAGCGGCCGCTGACGGCGCACTTCATCGGCGGCTGCACGATCGGGGAGTCGGCGGCCAGCGGCGTCATCGACCCGTGGCACCGGGTGTACGGCCATCCTGGCTTGCATGTCGTGGACGGCTCGACCATCTCGGCCAACCTCGGCGTCAACCCGTCGCTGACCATCACGGCGCAGGCGGAGCGGGCGATGGCGTTCTGGCCGAACCGGGGTGAGGATGACGGCCGACCGACACTCGGATCGACGTACCAGCGACTGGAACCCGTGGCGCCGAAGAACCCGGCCGTGCCTGAGGGCGCTCCCGGTGCGCTCCAACTGCCGATCGTCGGGGTCAGCTGAGCACCCAGCCGACCCCGACGATCCGGGGGTAGCAGTCGACGTGAGACCTGCCCGCGTCGGCCTAAATTAAGACGCGGGGCCCGGCCGGGAGGGAGGAGGCCGGACCCCGCGTGTCCCGAGACCCTTAAGGCTCAGGGTGGGTCCAACCGGGGAGGGAGCGGTTGGCTGGACCCGAACCGCTCAACGAGTCAGCGGCACGGGGGTTACGGGGTGTTCGGGGGGAGATTTCCGTTGTCTCACGTCTCGGTAGACTCCGGCCGTGGAAATCCATGACCTCGTCCTCGTCGTCGACTTCGGCGCGCAGTACGCCCAGCTGATCGCCAGGAGGGTGCGAGAGGCCCGGGTCTACTCCGAGATCGTGCCGCACACCATGCCGGTCGAGCAGCTGCTGGCGAAGCGGCCGAAGGCGATCGTGCTGTCCGGCGGGCCGCAGTCGGTCTACGCGGCGGGGGCGCCGCAGGTGGGTGCCGACATCTTCGAGGCCTGGGTGCCGGTGTTCGGCATCTGCTACGGCTTCCAGGCGATGGCCAAGGCGCTCGGCGGCGACGTCCGCCGTACCGGGGTATCGGAGTTCGGGCGCACCGACGTCGAGGTCGGCGACCCCGGCACGCTGCTCGCCGGGCTGCCGGAGGCGCAGCGGGTCTGGATGAGCCACAGCGACGCCGTCGCCGCCGCGCCGGAGGGATTCACCACGCTGGCGTCGTCGGCGGGGTCGGCCGTCGCGGCGTTCGAGGACGTCGGCCGCGGCCTCGCCGGGGTGCAGTGGCATCCCGAGGTGATGCACACCGAGCACGGCCAGGCGGTGCTGGAGCACTTCCTGCACGACATCGCCGGCTGCCGTCCGACCTGGACCATGGTCAACATCGTCGACGAGACGGTCGACGCGATCCGGGCCCAGGTCGGCGACAAGCGGGTGCTGTGCGCCCTGTCGGGAGGCGTGGACTCGGCCGTCGCGGCCGCCGTGGTGCAGCGGGCCATCGGTGACCAGCTGACCTGCGTGTTCGTCGACCACGGGCTGCTTCGCAAGGGCGAGGCCGAGCAGGTCGAGCGCGACTACGTCGCCGCCACCGGCGTCTCGCTGAAGGTGGTCGAGGCGACCGACCGCTTCCTCGGTGCGCTTGCCGGGGTGACCGACCCGGAGGAGAAGCGCAAGATCATCGGCCGGGAGTTCATCCGCGTCTTCGAGGCAGCCGAGCGGGAGGTCATCGCCGACGCCGGCGCGCACGGCGAGACGGTGGAGTTCCTGGTCCAGGGCACGCTCTACCCGGACGTGGTGGAGAGCGGCGGCGGCGAGGGCGCGGCCAACATCAAGTCCCACCACAACGTCGGTGGGTTGCCGGACGACCTGCAGTTCACCCTGATCGAGCCGTTGCGAGCGTTGTTCAAGGACGAGGTCCGGCTGGTGGGCGAGCAGCTCGGGCTGCCGCCGGAGATCGTCTGGCGGCACCCGTTCCCCGGGCCTGGTCTCGGCATCCGCATCATCGGCGCCGTCGACCAGGAGCGGCTCGACGTGCTGCGTGAGGCCGACGCGATCGCTCGTGAGGAGCTGACCCTGGCCGGCCTCGACCGCGACATCTGGCAGTTCCCGGTGGTGCTGCTCGGCGACGTTCGCTCGGTGGGTGTGCAGGGGGACGGTCGGACGTACGGCCACCCGGTGGTGCTCCGGCCGGTCACGTCCGAGGACGCGATGACGGCCGACTGGGCGCGGCTGCCGTACGACGTGATCGAGCGGATCTCCACCCGCATCACCAACGAGGTGCGTGAGGTCAACCGGGTCGTGGTGGACGTGACCAGCAAGCCGCCTGGCACCATCGAGTGGGAGTAGCGCGGCTGGCGCTGTGAGTTGCGTGTCATCGATGCCGTGGGGTCGGGCCCGGTGGGTGACACGCGACTGGGTGGTCGGGGGCTGGTGGTGGGTCGCCGTCGGTCGCCGATGACACGCGACTGTCATGGGGTGCCCGACAACGGTGCGCACGGTCGCGCCGAGTGGTGGCAAACGGCGCCGCGGACCCGCTTGCATTCCGCGGACACGTGTCGGCAGATGGCGTGCGGCGGGCGGCCCCGAGTGCATTCTGCGGCCACGTGTCGGCAGATCGCGCGCCGGCGGGCCGAGGGCGGGGTGTCGTCAGTCGCGTGTCATGTGGTGGGCCCGACGCCGCGGGGTCGATGACACGCGACTGTGGGCGGCTCGCCCGGCGAGGTCGGCCGGCGGCGCGCGCCCGGGTCAGAGGTCGCCGCTCTCGTCGAGCAGGCGGGCTACCTCGCGGCCGATCAGGTCGAGCCGGGCCTCCTTCACCAGCGGGATCTCACGGCGCCGCCGCCGGACGTCGGTCGTGTCGATCTCCAGCGTCAGCACGTGCTCGGTGCCCTCGGCCGCCTCCGCGACGACGTTCCCCCACGGGTCGACGAGGTGGGAGCCGCCCCAGAATCGCAGGCTGCCCTCGACCCCCACCCGGTTGACGAACACCACGAACAGCTGGCACATCCGGCCGTAGAACCGGGTGATGCCACGCCAGTATCCCTGTGAGTCGTAGCGCTCCGGGAAGTTGCTCTGCCCGCTCGCCACCGGCACGAGCAGGATCCGGGCGCCGTCCTGCGTCGCGAGGAAGGCCAGCTGAGCCTGCCAGGCGTCGTTGCAGACGAGGATCGCCATCCGGCCGGCGTCACCGGCAGGGAACGCCCGCATCCGCGGTCCGGGGGTGAAGTGCTTGTGCTCCTCGAACGCGAGATACGTCGACAGGTAGAGCTTGCGGTGCACGTGGACGAGCCGCCCGTGCTGGAAGTAGGCGGCGCTGTTGTACGTGTTCATGCCGCCCGGACCGTCCTCGACGAAGCCGAGGACCACGCCGGCGTCACCGGCCAGCTCGGCCAGCCGCTCGAGCCGCTCGTCGTCGGTCCGGATCGACAGGTCGGCGTCCACCGTACCGATCGTGTACCCACTCAGGTGCAGCTCCGGGAACACAATCAGGTCGCTGCGGTCCCGGCGGGCAGCCTCGATCGCCTGCGCGGCACGGTCGACGTTGGCGTCGATGTCGCCGAGCTCGGCGTCCACCTGAGCGAGGGTGATACGCATCCCGACCCCTCTCCGAGGCGGGTTGTCAGCCGATCAGACCTTCCTCCTCGAGGAAGTCCGTGGCGACATCCTCGGGGAGCTCGCCGTCGACGTCCACCCGGGCGTTCAGCTCGGTCATCTTGTCGTTGGACAGCTTCTCGCTGATCGGGTTGAACACCTCCTCGATCTCGGGGTACTCGTCCAGGGTCTCCTGCCGGACCGTCATCGCGATGTTGTACTTCACGAAGAACGACTTGTCGTCCTCGAGGACGGTGAGGTCGTTGCCGATGATCCGGCCGTCGGTCTGGAAGATCTCGCCGAAGACACAGGGGTCACCCTCGGGCAGCCGGGCGTAGACCACGTTGACGTCCACCTCGGAGATCTGCGCGTCGGGGAGGTCGAAGGCGTACGCCTTCTCGACACCCGGCCAGCCGTCCTCGCGGTCGAGGAACTCGGCGGCGGCGCACAGCGTCGCAGCCTCGGGGTCGCTGTTCGCGAGCTCGGCGTAGTCGGACAGGGTGCTGATGCCGAGCTCGTCGGCCTTGTCGGCCGCGAGCGCGATGCCGTACGTGTTGTTCGCCCCGGCGGGGTCGAGCCAGGCGACTTCGTTGGCCGCATCCTCCTCTGCGACCTTGGTGGCGAGCTCCGCCGGGTCGGTGGGTGCCTCACCGGCCGCATGCTCCAGGTGGGTGGTCCAGCCGGTGCCGGTGTACTCCCAGTACAGGTCGATCTCGCCGGAGGTCAGGGCCGCCCGGGTGTTGTCCGTGCCCTGGATGCCGGTCTCGTCGGAGACCTCGGCGCCGGCGTCCTCAAGCGCCTTGATGGCGATCTGCCCGAGCAGGAGCTGCTCGTTGAACTCCTTGGAGCCGACGGCCAGCGTCGCCCCGGACAGCGCGCCGTCGCCACCACCGCCCCCGCCGCCGTCATCGCCGCAGGCGGTGGCGCCGAGCGAGAGCGCCGCCAGCAGCACCAGCAGACGGATGGGCCCGATCTTCACGTACGTCATGGTGTCCGTGCCTCCAGTTTCAGGTGATGCCGTCGTTGTGGCGTCCGTTGCATAGTCACAGTCCCTTCGGCCTGATCAGGTCCTCGGCGACGCCCGCCACGTAGTCGACGAGCAGCGCGAGCACGGCTGTGAGCACGGCACCGACGATGGTGATCGTCTCCCGGCCCGACGTCGTGCCGGACACAATGAGGGTGCCGAGGCCGCCGCCGTCGACGAACGCGGCCAGGGTCGCCGTGCCGACGTTGATGACCAGTGCCGTGCGTACCCCGGCCATGATGATGGGCACGGCCAGCGGCAGCTCGATCTGCAGGAGTACGCCCAGCCGGGTCATCCCCATCCCGCGGGCGGACTCGATCACCGCCGGATCCACCTGCCGCAGGCCGACCATGGTGTTGCGCAGCACCGGCAGCACGGTGTAGGCCACCAACGCGACGACGACCGGCCAGAAGCCGATGTCCCAGACCACGGCCAGCAGGACCACCAGGCCGATCGTCGGCAGCGCCTGCCCGATATTGAACACCGCGACCGCCGGCTGGGTGATGCGGCCGAGCACCGGCCTGGTCAGCAGCACGCCGAGCGGGATGGCGATGGCGAGCACGATCACGGTCGAGATTGCCGTCAGCTGCAGGTGCTCGATGGTCCCGGTCGTGATCGACTCGCGGGTGAGCCGTCGCTGCTCGGTGCCCCCGAGCTCCTTGGCACTCACCCACAGGTAGAGCGCGAGCAGAACGGCGCCGAGCAGCACCGGCATGAACACGTACCGGCCGACCGAGCGCCGCCCTTCGTGGACGGTCTCCTGCGCCGCTCCCGGGTCGATGACGCCGGGGGTCGCGGGCCGTTCGGTGATCGCCATGGCTACGCCGTGCCCTCGCCGTCCTCGGTGAGCTGGCCGCGGAGCCGGCTGCGCTCGGCGGTTCGCATCCCGCGTACGGCCTCGTTGATCGTCTCGATGTCGACGACGCCGTTGTACGCGCCGTGCTCGTCGACGACGATCGCGACGGCGTACCGGGCGGTCAGCATCTCGTTCAGCGTGTCGCTGAGCGTGGCATGCGGCTCGACCACGGCCTCGGCCGGCAGGCCCTCCTGGCCGAGCGGCTCCCGGTCGTCGGCCCGGCGCAGCTGGTCGGTGCTGATCCACCGGCGCGGGCGGCGCTGCTCGTCGAGCACCAGGGCGAAGGCCTTGTCGCTCCGCTCGATCACGTCGCGGACCTCGGCCCGCGGAGTGTCCTCGCGCACCGTCGGCCAGTCGTGCAGCTCGACGTCGCGTACCCGGCTCAGGTCGCACCGCTTCAACGACGCGCCCCGGCCGATGAAGTCGGCGACGAAGTCGTCGGCGGGCTCGACCAGGATGCGTTCGGGGGTGTCGAACTGGGCGATGTGAGAGTGGTCGCGCAGGATCGCGATACGGTCACCCATCTTGATCGCCTCGTCGATGTCGTGCGTGACGAAGATGATCGTCTTCTTGATCTCCCGCTGCAGCCGGAGGAACTCGTTCTGCAGGCGGTCACGGGTGATCGGGTCGATCGCGCCGAACGGCTCGTCCATCAACATGACGTCCGGGTCGGCGCTCATCGCGCGGGCGACCCCGATCCGCTGTCGCTGCCCGCCGGACAGCTCCTTCGGGTAGCGCCTGCCGTACGTGCCAGCGTCCATCCCGACCGTCTCGAGCAGCTCCTCGACCCGCGCGTCGATCCGCTTGCGGTCCCAGCCGAGCAGCCTCGGCACCGTCGCGATGTTGTCGGCGATCGTCTTGTGCGGGAAGAGACCGATCTGCTGGATGACGTAGCCCATCCGCCGGCGCAGGTGGTCCGGGTCGACCTTGGTGACGTCCTCGTCGTCCAGGATGATCCGACCGGAAGTCGGCTCGATCAGCCGGTTGATCAGCTTCATCGTGGTCGTCTTGCCGCAACCCGAGGGTCCGACGAAGATGACGATCTCGCCCTCGGGGATCTCCAGGGTGAGGTTGTCCACGGCCGCCTCACGCTGACCCGGGAAGCGCTTGGAGAGGTTCTCCAGCCGGATCTTGATCGTCGCGTTGCCGGTGGTGTCGTTCATCGGAGACCTCGCGATGTCGTGAGTCGGTTGACGAGGACGTAGAAGAGGTCGAGGAGGATGGCGAGCACGAGGATGCCGAGCATGCCGCCGAGGACCAGGTTGACGGCGTTCGGAGTGCCGATGCGGGCGAGCCCGTCGAAGATCTCGTTGCCCAGCCCGGGCCCGTTGATGTACGCGCCGATCGCGGCGATGCCGAGGACGATGAGCGTCGACACGCGCATGCCGGTGAGGATGACCGGCCAGGCGAGCGGCAGCTCGATCTGCAGCAGGCGCTGCCACCGGCCCATGCCCATGCCTTGGGCGGACTCCACCACCGCCGGGTCGACCTCACGCAGTCCGACGATGGTGTTGCGCACGATCGGGAGCAGTCCGTACATCACGAGCCCGATCACCACCGGCGTGGACCCCAGCCCGAGCCCCCACACGAGGAACAGCCCGAACAGCGCCAGCGACGGGATGGTGAGGAACGTGCCGGTGACCGCGAGGACGAGCTCGCGCGGGCGTTGGGTCCGGTAGGTGAGGATCCCGAGTACGACGCCGACGACGGTCGCGATGGCCACGGACACGAGGACGAGGAGTACGTGCTCGATGCCGAGCTCGAGCAGAGAGTCCCACCGGGAGTCGAGATACTCGAAGAAGGTCATGACGTGTGTCCGCGCCTCAGGACGCTGCAACGGACCTTCATATCCACCTCCCGGGCAGGCACCACCTCAGGGCTCGGCGGAGATACGTTCCGCAACTACCCCCCGACCCTCGTGTCACTGTGGCACCACCACTGCAGGCGGCACAAGGCCGTCGCCCATTGGGCAACACGATTGATTGGCACGGGGCGCCCCCGTTCCATACCTAGTGGTACGGGGCGCCCCCGTTCCAAACGCGGAATGGAGCGGAGGCGCCCACTGGGCCAGGGGGACGCTCGGTCGTTCACTTCGCGGGCGGCGCTCGTCCAGTGTGCAATCACCGCGCAACTGTCCCGAGATGGTGCATCAGCCACTCACAACGGTGCAATCTTGGGACAGTTGCGCGGTTATGGCGGGCCGATGTCGTACTCGGCGCCTGCGTCGAGCAGGACGTCGCTCACGTACTCGCCGTACGACCGGTCGCACAGCAGCAGGAAGGAGCAACTGCCGCCCTGGTCGTCACGGATGACCGTCGCGTTGATCCCGGCGACCAGGGTGCGAACGGTCGTGCAGTCGGGCGCCCGGGCCAGGTCGATGGCACACAGCTTCGCGAGCACCGCCGGCGTCGCGGCCCCGGTGAGACGCAGCAGCGTGTACGCGTGGGTCACGTCGACGACGGTCCTGAACCCGCCGTCCTGCCCGGCCTCGACCCGGTCGACGACGTCGGTGGCCGACCCCGGCGGGGCGATCACCAGCCACCCGTCGGGCAGCAGGCCGACGAGCAAGGAGCCGTCCCGGCGGGCACGACCGTACGAGACGCCAAGCCCGTCACCACCCCGCACCAGCACCTTGGCCAAAGCGGTGCAGTCGGTCAGCCGCAGCGGCTCAGCCACGCAGCCGCACCCCCTCCGGGTCGACGTGCGCGAGCTGCGGCATCACCCGAGTAGGCACCCGCCGACCTTCGGGCAGCAGCACGGTCACCGTGGTGCCGGGCTCCGCCAAGTGGGCGGCGACGAGGCCGAGGCAGACGGCTCGGTCGAGGGTCGGAGACATCCGGCTCGACGTGACCCGGCCGACGATCCGCTGTCCGTCCTCGATGATCTGGCTCGACTCGGGCGGAACGACCGCAGGGTCCACGGGTTGCAGCCCGACCAGCACGAGGTAGTCGTCGCGGGCGCGCTGCCAGGCGAGCTCCGGCTTGCCGACGAAGTCGTCCTTGTCCAGCTTGACCGCCCAGTCCAGCCCGGCGCCGTACGCCTGGGTCAGCCCGTCGGTGTCCTGGCCGACGATCAGGTGGCCCTTCTCCAGTCGCAGGATGCGCTGAGCCTCCACGCCGAACGGGCGTACGCCGAGGTCGGCACCCGCCTCCAGCAGGGCCCCCCAGACCCGCAGCCCGTACGCCGCCGGGACGTGCAGCTCATAGCTCAGCTCGCCGGTGAACCCGATCCGCCAGACCACGCAGTCGGCCACGCCGGCGACCCTGCCGAGCCGGACCCGCATGTACGGGAACGCCTCGGGCGCGAGGTCGAGGTCGGTCAGCCGCCCGACCAGCTCACGGGCCCGCGGACCGGCGACGTTGATGCTGGCGTACGCGTCGGTCATCGGCACCAGGTGCACCTGCCAGTGCGGCCGCTCGGTCTGCAGCCAGCGCTCGACCCAGTGCTCGACCGTGGTCGCACCCGATGACGTGGTCGTCATCAGATAGCGGTCCTCGCCCAGCCGTCCGGTCACACCGTCGTCGAGGACCACGCCGTCCTCGGTGCACATGACGCCGTAGCGGACCGACCCGACCGCCAGCTTGCGCCAGCGGTTGACATAGAGCAGCTCGAGCAGGTCGGCGACGTCGGGGCCGTGCAGCGCGAGCTTGCCCAGCGGCGTCACGTCGATGATGCCGACGCCCTGTCGGACAGCGCGCACCTCGCCGGCGGGGTCGCCGTAGTGGTCCGGGCGGATCCAGGCCCCGGCGACCAGCGGGGTCGCGCCGTGCTCGACGTGCCAGGCGTGCATCGGCGACCGTCGCACCGGCTGGTACCGCCGGCCGGCCAGCGCCCCGAGGCTGACCGGCACGTACGGCGGGCGGCCGGTGGTCGTGCCGGTCTCCTCGATGCTGCGCCCGGTCGCGGCGGCGACGACCGCGATCGTGTTGACCGCCTCGAGCTTGCCCTGGGTCGGGCCCATGGTGGCGGTCGTGTAGCGCTTGACCAGCTCGATCGAGTCGTAGCCCTCGGCCACCGCGGCCCGCAGGTCGTCCGCGGACACGTCCTCGGCGAGGTCGACCATGCCGTTGCTGCGGCCGTGGAACAGCTCGGGGTGCGGCTCCGGCTCGAGGTCGGCGACGTGCTCCGGAGGCAGCCCGCGAGCGCGACGGGCCGCTTCGTGGCCGACCGCCCGGCCGTGCTCGACCAGGTCGGCCGTCGACCCGTCGCCGACGACGCCACCGGCGGCTAGCACGTCGTCGGGAAGGTCGGCGGGTACGAAGCGGGCGGACGAGGCCAGGTACCGCGACCGGCCGCCGGCCATCGTCAGCAGCGAGGTCGGCGCGGTCCACCCGACCGCGGTCACCAGCAGGTCGCACGCGACGGTGCTGCCGTCGGCGCACTCGACCGCGCGGACACCCCGCCGTCCCCGGACCCGGACGACGTCGTCCCCGCGCCGGGCGTCGAGTACGCGGCGGACGTCGACGCCGGCCCTGGTCAGGTCGCCGACGGCAGCGTCTCCGGAGTCGTTGGCCGTGAGTACGACCGCCCGCTGGCCAGGTCTGACCGCATACAGGTTGACCAGCCGGCGGACCGCCGTCGACAGCAGCACGCCGGGCAGGTCGTTGCCGGCCACGACGTACGGCCGCTCGATCAGGCCGGGCGCCACCACGAGCACCCGGGGCCGGGCCTTTACCAGCCGTTCGACCACCCCGGGGGCGCTGCGCTGCAGCACCGCCACCAGGCCACCGTCGTAGCGGCCGGTGACGACGGAGTCGGTGAGCACCTCGATGCCTTTGGCCGCCGCGACCGCGCCGCGGAGGTCCCGCAGCGCAGCGCGGTCGTCGTCGTCGCCCCACAGCAGGTGGCCGCCGAGCTCGTGCTGCTCGTCGACGAGGAGCACCTGGAGGCCGGCTTCGGCGGCGCTGAGGGCTGCGGCCAGGCCGGCCGGCCCGCCCCCGGCCACCAGGACGTCGGGGTGCGCGTAGCGCTGGTCGTAGCGACCGCCGGGAGGCTCCGCCGGCACCTCACCGCCGGGTGAGAACCGGCGCAGCACCTGCTCGTACGCGGGCCAGAGCGGCCGGGGCTTGATGAACGTCTTGTAGTAGAACCCGGCCGTCAGGGCCTTGCCGACCAGCTGGTTCGCCGACTTGACGTCCCAGCGCAGCGACGGCCACACGGCTTGGGGGCGCACCGTCATCCCGGGCTCGACCCGGCGGTGCGCTGCCCGCACGTTCGGCTTGTCGCCGACCTGCACCAGACAACCCGGGTCGTGGAAGTCGGCGGTGAGCAAGCCGCGGGGGCGGTGGTACTTCAGGCTGCGGGAGAACACCCGCACGCCGGCCGCGGCCAGCGCCGAGGCAATCGTGTCGCCGGCGTACGCGGGGTAGCTGCGACCGTCCCAGGTGAACGTGAAGGCCGTCGTGCGGTCGATCGCCTCACCGGGCTGAGGGGGGAGCCGCATCAGCCCCGCACCTCGTCGGTGCCGAGGTGCCGCAGGACCGTGAGGAAGCGCTCGCAGCCCGCCCGATGGTGCCATAGCTCGGCGGTCCAGTCGGCCCGGTTGCCGCGCAGGTACAGGTAGCCGCGCCACTCCTGCTCGGACGCGAGGTTGACGTCCGGCCGGTCGCGTCGCTCACCGACATAGTCGAACTCGCCGGCGTCGCGCGCACCGCAGTGCGGGCAGGTCAGGAGCATCACGGCTAGTGCCCGACTGCCGCGGCGCCGCGCTCGCCGACCAGCCGGCCCTCGGCGAACCGGGCCAGGTCGAACGCCGCGATCAGCTCCGGTGTCGTCTCGGTGGCGACCAGCTCGGCCATTGTCTCGCCCGCCACCGGCCCGGCCTTGAAGCCGTACGTGCCCCACCCGATGTCGACATAGAACCCGTCCACCGGCGTCCGCCCCATGATCGGCGAGAAGTCGGGCGTCATGTCGCACAGGCCCGCCCACTGCCGCAGCACCCGCAGGTTGGCCAGTGCGGGCATCAGCTCCAGCACGTGCGTCGCGACGCCCTCGGTGAACTCCAGCGAGCCGCGGGTCGAGTACGAGGGGTACGGGTCGACCGAGGCGCCGAACACGAGCTCGCCGCGGTCGGTCTGGCTGACGTAGACGTGCAGCGTGCCGGAGACGACGACGGTGTCGAGGAACGGCCGGACCGGCTCGGTGACCGCCGCCTGCAGCGGGTACGTCGTGATCGGCACCTCGACGCCGGCCAGCGCGCAGACCAGGCTGGACCAGCCGGCCGTGCAGTTGACGACCACCGGGGCCGCGACCGGACCCCGGTTGGTGCGCACGCCGCGTACCCGGCCGTCCACCACATCGATGCCCACCACCTCCGTCTCCTGGTGGAGGTGCACGCCGTTGGCGTCGGCCGCCCGTGCGTACCCCCACACGACGGCGTCGTGCCGGACGATGCCGCCCGGCGGGTGGAACAGCCCGCCGACGACCGGGTAGCGGGGCTGGTCCGACACGTCCAGGTGCGGCACCAGCCGGGCGATCTCGGCCGGGTCGAGCAGCTCGGAGTCGACGCCCTGCAGCTTGTTCACCTCGGCCCGCCAGCGCATCGTGCGTAGCGCGGAGTCGGAGTGCGCCAAGGTGAGGTGGCCGCGCTGCGAGAACATCACGTTGAAGTTGAGGTCGGCCGCCAGGGACTCGTACAGCTGCAGCGAGCGGTCGTAGAAGCGAACGCCCTCCGGCGTCAGGTAGTTGGACCGGATGATCGCGGTGTTGCGGCCGGAGCCGCCGCCGCCGAGGTAACCGCGCTCGAGGACCGCGACGTTCGTGATGCCGTGGTTGGCGGCGAGGTAGTGCGCGGCGGCGAGCCCGTGCACCCCACCCCCGATGATGACGACGTCGTAGCTCGGACGCAGCTCGTGGGCCCGCCACGCGGGTGGCCAGGTGGCGCCGGTCAGGCCGCGGCGGGCGAGGCCGTACGCGGAGTAGCGGGTCGGCCGGGTCACGCCGTCGACCCCGGGGACAGCGCCGCGGCGTTGTCGAGCAGCGGCCCGACGGCGCGCTCCATCGCAGCCGGGTCGAAGCGCCAGGCAGGTCCCTGCAGGCCGAGGACGGCCACCAGCCGCTGGTCCGCGTCGAGGACCGGGGCGGCGATCGCGTTCAGGCCGGGCTCCCGCTCCTCGACGGCCTCCGCCCAGCCGCGTTCGCGGACCTGGACGAGCGCCTTCGAGAGCGCGCTGCGGCTGGTGATGGTGCGATCGGTGAAGGCCGTCAGCCGGCCGTCCGGCAGGGTGCCGCCGAGGCTCAGGTATACCTTCCCGATCGCGGTCGCGTGCGGGACGCTTGGCCGGCCGATCTCGGCGACGCTGCGGACCGAGGACGAGCTCTGCACGAAGTCGAGCGTCATCGCGGAGCCCTCACCGGGCACGGAGAGGGTGGCGGTCTCGCCGGTCACCTCCATCAGCGCCACCAGATGGGGATGCGCGACGTCGCGGAGGTCGATCCGCGACAGGGCCGCGTTGGCGAGCTGCACCAGGCGCAGGCCCAGCCGGTAGCGCCCGGTGTCGGGGACCCGGCGGACGAGCTCACCCTTCGCGAGGGTCGCGAGCATCCGGGACGCCGAGCTCGGGGTGATGCCGGTGCGACGGGCGATCTCGTTCGTGCCCAGGTCCTGGGGCGCGTCGGCGAGGACGTCCAGGATCGCCAGCGCCCGCTCCACGACGACGACCGGCCGGACCGTTGTTTGGCTCACAGCCGTCATGCTACGGTCCGCGGAGTACGAGATGAAACACTGTTGCCGAAAAGGCAATGCCCCGAGAGGCACTCTCAGTCATGGCTCCCCGCACGACCAACTTTGTGGTCGTCGGCGCCGGGATACACGGCCTGTCCACGGCCTGGCACCTGGCGCGTGAGCTGCGCGCCCGCGGCCAGGACGGCTCGGCCGACGTCGTGGTGCTGGACAAGACCGGGGTCGGCGGCGGCGCTTCGGGGATCGCCTGCGGGGTCGTCCGCAACAACTACTTCCAGCCGGCGATGCGCCGGTTGATGGCGCACTCCGTGGCGGTCTGGGAGTCCGACCCGGCGGCCTTCTCGTACCACCCTGTCGGTTATCTGCAGCTCGGCCCGGAGGCGATGCGCGCGGGAGTTCGGCAGATCTACCAGGAGCAGCAGGCGATCGGCTACCGGTCGACGCTGGTCGAGGGCGAGGCGGACTGCCGGGCCTATATGGACGGCCTCTTCCAGGACTGGCAGGCTGAGGGGACCAGCTGCGTCCTGCACGAGCACCAGGGCGGCTTCGCGAACAACCGGGAGTCGCTGCGCGGCTTGGCGGCCAAGGCGGAGGCAGCCGGTGTCCGCATCCGCACCGGGGTGCGCGTCACCGGTCTCGACGTCCGCGACGGGGCGGTGCGGGCCGTGCTGACCGACCAGGGCACGATCCCGTGCGACCGCCTGATCGTCGCCGCCGGGCCGTGGACCAGAGACCTCTGGGCGATGCTGGGGCTGCCGGACACCGTCCCGGTCCGGGGCCCCGACGGCGGGCTGCAGGACCGGGCGATGTGGACCTACTGGCTGGTCCAGGAAGGCACCCTGAAGGTCGACCCGGCGACGTTCACGGACGCGCGTGGCGGGCCGCCCCCGGTCGTGCACGTCGACTCCGACGCGCCGCTCTTCGACGCGGACGGCGAGCCGGTCACCGCGGAGCCGTGGGGCATCTACTACAAGCCGGACACCAACTTCGGCGGCGTCCAGGGCGGCAGCCTGCCGCGCCGGATCGAGCAGCCGACCGCCGAGGTCGCGGTCGACCCGTACGGCCCGGAGCAGTCCGCCTACACGTCCGGCGCCGAGTTCGCCCGGCTGTGGACCGCCGGGCTGGCGCACTGCCACAGTCGGTTCTGGGAGGCCCGCAGGCTGCTGTCTCCGGAGCCGTCCGGGGGGATCGGCTGCTTCACCCCGGACAGCTTCCCGGTGTTCGACCACTTCCTGGACAACGCGTACGTGATCGCCGACTCCAACCACGGCTACAAGATGATCGGCGTCGGCGCCCTGGTGGCCAAGGAGCTGCTCGGCGAGCCGCAGGAGCTGCTGGCGCCGTTCGCGTTCGCCCGCTACGAGCAGGGCCGGCTGCATCCCACCAGCAGTTCGCCGTTCCCCTGGAGCTGACCGCCATGCGCATCCCGTACGACGTCCCGAAGATCCACATGTACACACGCATCCGCAAGTCGCCGTACTTCTACGCGTCGCGTCGCCACGGTGTGCAGTCCTACAGCGTCTGCAACCGGATGTACCACCCGCGGCACTACGCCGACCCGATCGAGGAGTACTGGCGGCTGGTCCGTGACGTCACGCTGTGGGACGTGGGCGTCGAGCGTCAGGTCGAGATCACCGGGCCGGACGCGTTCACGTTCACCAACCTGCTGACGCCACGCGACCTGACCCGGTGCGAGGTCGGCCAGTGCAAGTTCGTGCTCACCACCGATGTCGAGGGCGGGGTCCTCAACAACCCGGTCCTGCTGCGGCTGGCCGAGAACCACTTCTGGCTCTCGGTCGCCGACGGGGACGTGCTGCTGTGGGCCAAGGGGGTGGCGAGCCAGTCCGGGCAGGACGTGACCATCGGCGAGCCGGACGTGGCGCCGGTCCAGATCCAGGGCCCCAAGTCCAAGGCCGTGCTGGCGGCGCTGTTCGGGGAGGGCGTCCTCGACCTCCGCTACTACCGGATGCGGGAGTACGACCTGGACGGCATGGACGTCGTCGTCTCCCGGACCGGGTACAGCGGCGAGGTCGGCTACGAGATCTACCTCCGCAACGCCAGCCGGGACGGCGCCCGGCTATGGGACACGATCCTGCAGGCCGGTGAGCCGCACCAGCTGGCGGTGATCGGGCCGTGCCAGATCCGCCGGGTCGAGGCCGGCATCCTCAGCTACGGCTCCGACATCGTGCTCGACAACAACGCGTTCGCGGACTATGAGTTCCTCAACCCGTACGAGGCGGGGCTCGACTGGACGGTCGACCTGGACCAGGAGGCGGACTTCATCGGCAAGGCGGCGCTGACCCGGATCGCAGCCGCCGGCGTCGATCGGCAGGTGGTCGGCGTCGAGATCGGCGGCGACCCGCTGATCGGCTACCTCGAGGACTACCTCCCGGTGAACGCGGACGGCCGACAGATCGGCCAGGTGTCGTCGGCGTTCTGGTCGCCACGTCTGGAGAAGAACGTCGGGTTCGCCCTGGTGGCAGCGGAGTACGCCGAGCTCGGCACCAAGTTCACGGTCCGGTCGGCGAGAGGCGAGTCCACCGCCGTCGTCGTACCCAAGCCGTTCTGGGACCCCAAGAAGCAGACCCCGAAGGAGTAGGCATGACCGCTGACACCCGCCCCGGCCTGACCGAACGGCTGGCCGCCGGACCGCTGATCTGTGCCGAGGGCTACCTGTTCGAGCTCGAGCGGCGCGGCTACCTCCAGGCCGGCGCCTTCGTGCCGGAGGTGGTGCTCGACCATCCGGAGCAGGTGACCGCCTTGCACCAGGAGTTCGTGCATGCCGGGTCGGACGTCGTCGAGGCGTTCACGTACTACGCCCACCGCGAGAAGCTGCGGATCCTCGGCAAGGAGGACCTGCTGGAGCCGATGAACCGGCAGGCTCTCCAGCTGGCCCGACAGGTGGCCGACGAGCACGGCGCGCTGCTCGCCGGAGACGTCTGCAACACGAACGTGTTCGACCCGGCCGATCCCGGGACGCATGACGACGTGCGGACGATGTTCGAGGAGCAGGTGGGCTGGGCGGTCGAGGAGGGCGCGGACTTCGTGATCGGCGAGACCTTCCGCTACGTCGGCGAGGCCGAGATCGCGCTCAAGGTCATCCGGCAGGCGGAGCTGCCCGCCGTGATCACACTCGTCGTCGACCACGACGACGTGATGCGAGACGGCGGATCGCTGCCGGAGGCCGCCAAGGGGCTGGCCGGCGGCGGCGCGGACGTGGTCGGGCTGAACTGCTCGCGCGGCCCG
>JBOHDE010000021.1:0-9102 GCA_050699035.1 Nocardioidaceae bacterium
TCGTCGGCGACCGTCGCGAGGCGCTGACATCGGTCGTCGGGTCGCCGCGCCTAAGGTCGAAGATTGCCCAATTGGGCAATCTTCGACCCGGTCCCGGCCGGTTCGAGGTCGAATTTTGCCCAATTGGGCAATTTTGCACAGCCGCGGGCGGTGGGGTCTCGCCACCTGTTGCGGGGCAGTGAGTAGGGGAGCAGGGTGGGGGTGACCGGTGGCGCCACCGGGGCGCCGCCCCGTTCGAGAGGAGGCGCGCCGTGTACGCACGTTCAACCACGCTCCAGGCTCGGCCGGAGACAATCGATGCCGGTGTGGCGTTCGTCCGTGACCAGGTGATGCCGGCCCTGATGGAGATGTCCGGGTGCATCGGCCTGTCGATGCTGGTCGACCGTGAAGCTGGCCGCTGCATCGCCACCAGCGCCTGGCAGGACGAGGAGTCGATGCGCGCGACCGACGACGAGCTGCGCCCCATCCGCGACCAGGTGGCGGAGATCATGGGCGGCAGCCCCCAGGTGGAGGAATGGGAGATCGCCGTCCTCCACCGCGACCACACGTCCGCCGACGGCGCCTGCGTGCGCGCGACCTGGATGACGGTCGACCCGGCTCAGGTCGACCGGGCGATCGACGTGTACAAGATGGGCTCGCTTCCAGAGATGGAGCAGCTCGAGGGGTTCTGCAGTGCCAGTCTGCTGGTCGACCGGGCCTCCGGGAGGGCCGTCTCCTCGGTGACGTACGACAGCCACGAGGCGATGGAACGCAACCGCGAGCAGGCCGCCGCCGTACGCGCCACCGGCACCAAGGACGCCGGCGCCGAGGTGATGGACATGGCCGAGTTCGAGCTGGCCATCGCCCACCTGCGGGTCCCCGAAATGGCCTGACCAGGGTCGCCAGCCGCCAGGTGCCACGTCTACGTGGCACCTGGCGACGGAGCGGGTCAGTGGAGGGCGGATCGTGGAGTGGCCATCACGTCCCGGCGTAGCCTGGGGCCGAGGGCGTGGGTGATGGTCTGGTTCGTGCTGGTGGTCGTGGCGCTGCTGCTGGTGGCGGTGGCGCTGGAGCTCGTCGTGCCGACCAGCCTGCGTCCGAGCCAACGGCTGCGGCTCGCCCGACTCGCGGCGCCGCTGCGCCACCGGCTGCGCCCACGTCGGGCGGAGCCGGACGACCCCTTCGAGATCCTGTGGCTGCAGGAACGGCTCGGCGTCCTTGCGAACGAGATCCGGCGGCTCGAGCACGACCAGCACGTCTACCGGCGGGTGCATCGGCTGAGCGCATCCCGAGCGGCCTACGACGACCTGCTCGACGAGGCCTGCCGGCTGGCCGGGGTGCCGGTGCCGAGCGAGTCGCCACGCAGCGACGCCGGGCGCTGGCACGAGGAGCGGGAGCTGGCCGAGCGCGGCTGGTCCTGGTGACCCACCCGCCCGGCCGGTCAGCCGTACAGCCGGCGATGGTCGTCGGCCAGGCCGAGGAGGCGGGCGTTGTCGACCATCACCGTCTCGAACATCGGCTCGCTGTCCTCCAGCGCCCAGTGGAGGTGGTTGAAGACCTCCATCGTGACCGTGCCGTAGAGGCTGATCCAGCAGCGCAGGAAGATGTACGTCGCCCCGACCGGCAGACCGCCTCGCACCTCGTCGTCGAACGCCTCGATCTGCTCGACCAGGTGCGGGTCGAGATCGGCGAGGTCGGGTACGTCGAACGGCCGCGACTGCCACAGCTCGTTGAACAGTGCCCCGAACACCAGCCCAAAGCGCTGCCCCGCCAGCTCGCAGGCGTCGGACAGCTGAGCGGTCATCGACGTGATCGGGTTGGCGAAGACGAGACCGAACTCCGGCCGGTGGTCCAACGCCCACTGCCGAAACGCCAGCGTCACGGCGAACAGCCGGGCGGCCACGTCGTCGGCCGGCTGCGCGTCACGGGCCTGCTCCATCACCGACACCAGCTCGTCGTAGAGGTCGGCGGTCAGCGCTGACACCACGTCCTCATGGCTGTCGAAGTAGCGGTACAGGGCCGGGGGAGTCATCCCCATCTCGCGGGCGATCGCGCGCACCGTCACACCGACGATGCCGTCGCGGAGCAGCAGCCGGCGAGCCGTCGACATGATCTCGCGCAGGGTCGCCTGGCGGCGCTGGTCGCGCCGTGTCTCCGGCGCTGCCGACCCGGTCTGTGCCACCGCTGACCTCCGCAAGTCTTGACATCCGTTAACGACGTTAGCATAGTGAACGCCGTAAACAGTTAACGATGTTCACACGGAGGGGCAAGCCGATGTTCTCGAGTTGGGGTCACCTGGTCTACCGGCGGCGCTGGGTCGTGCTGGTGGCCGGCGCGTTGGTCGTGATGGTTGCCGGTGTGTGGGGCGTGGGTGTGTTCGGCGCGCTCTCCGACGGCGGCTTCGACGACCCGGACAGCGAGGCGATCAAGGCCGGTGAGCGGATCGAGCAGACCTTCGGGCGGACCGACTCCGACGTCATCGCGCTCTACCACAGCGACGACCTGACGGTCGACGACCCAGCGTTCGAGCGGGCGGTCACCGAGACCATCGCCGACCTGCCCGCCGCCGAGGTGGCGAACGCGGTCGGCTTCTACGACACCGAGTCCCCGGTGTTCGTCTCCGCGGACCAGCACTCGACGTACGTCGCGATCACGCTGGACGGCAGTGACGAGGACGAGCTGGGCGACAGCTTCGCCGCCGTACGCGACCAGCTCGACGCACCCGGTCTCGAGACCGAGCTCGGCGGCTTCCAGGGCGTGTTCGCCGACGTCAACGACCAGGTGGCCAACGACATCGCCCGGGCCGAGATGATCTCGATGCCGGTCGTCCTGCTGCTCTGCCTGCTGATCTTCGGCAGCGTCGTCGCCGCCACGCTCCCGCTTCTGGTCGGAGTCATCGCCATCCTCGGCGCGTTCGCGCTGCTACACGTGTTCACGCTGTTCGGCGACATCTCGGTGTTCTCGATCAATGTCATCACGCTGATGGGCCTGGGCCTGGCGATCGACTACGCGCTGTTCGTGGTGAGTCGGTTCCGGGAGGAGCTGGCCGCCGGCCGCAGTGTGGACGACGCCGTCGCGCGGACCGTGGCGACGGCGGGACGCACGGTCGCGTTCTCCGGGCTGACGGTCGCGGCGGCGATGGCCTCGCTGCTGTTGTTCCCGCAGAACTTCCTGCTCTCCATGGGGTTCGGCGGCATGGCCGCGGTGTTCGTCGCGATGGTGGCTGCGCTGACCGTGCTCCCGGCCCTGCTCGGCGTGCTCGGCCACAAGGTCGACGCGGGCCGGGTCCCGTTCCTGCGGCGTCGCGTGGCCCGTACCGACGGCGGTCTGTGGGCCCGCGTCGCGCACAGCGTGATGCGTCGGCCGGTCATCTACCTCGTCACCATCGTGATCGCGCTGCTCGCCCTCGGGTCGCCGTTCCTGCGGGTGAACTGGGGAGGTGTCGACGCGCGGGTCCTGCCCGAGGGCACGGAGAGCCGGGTCGTCGGCGAACGGATCGACGAGGACTTCGCCAGCCCCGCCACGGAGGCTCAGGTCGTGGTCAGTGGGGGTTCGGCGTCCGAGGTCGAGGGGTACGTGACCGACCTCGCCGCTGTCGACGGTGTCGCCGCCGCCGAGGTAGTGATGCAGGAGGGCGGGACGTCGGTGGTCGACGTCGGTTACGACCTCGACCCGCAGTCGGGGGAGGCGCGTGACCTGGTGCAGGACATCCGTGCGGTCGAGCCGCCGGGCGACGCGACGACGCTGGTCGGAGGCGAGACGGCGGCTCTGCTGGACCAGCTCGAGTCCCTCGGTGACACGTTGCCGTGGATGGGGCTGACCGTGGCCGCGTCAATGTTCGTGCTGCTGTTCCTGGCCTTCGGGTCGGTGGTGCTGCCGATCAAGGCGATGGCGATGAACCTGGTGTCGATCACGGCGTCGTTCGGCGTGATTGTGTGGATCTTCCAGGACGGCAACCTGTCCGGCCTGCTCGGCTTCACTTCGACCGGCGCCGTCGACGCCACGCAGCCGATCTTGATGCTGGCGATCCTGTTCGGCCTGTCGATGGACTACGAGGTCTTCCTGCTGTCGCGGGTGCGCGAGCAGTGGGACCGTACCCACGACAACACCGAGGCGGTGGCGACCGGCCTGCAGCACACCGGCCGCATCATCACCAGTGCCGCGCTGCTGTTGATCGTGGTGATCGGGGCGTTCGCGACGTCGGGCATCACGTTCATCAAGATGATCGGCGTCGGCATGATCGTCGCGATCTTCATCGACGCAACCCTCGTACGCGCCCTGCTCGTGCCTGCCACCATGCGGCTGCTCGGCCAGGCCAACTGGTGGGCGCCGGGACCGCTGCGCCGCCTCTGGGAGCGGGTCGGGTTCCGCGAAACCGACTCGCCACCCGACGAGATGTCTGTCGATAATGCGGAGGTGAACGCCGAACTCGCGAGCCGCCCATGACCGTCGTCACGCACTCCGCTGCCGATGTGCAGCGACGGACGGTCTCGGTCCTCGCCGTCAGCCAGATGCTCGGCGGTGTCGGTGTCACCACCGGCATCGCCGTCGCGGCGCTGCTGGCGGAGGAGATTCTCGGGTCGGCCCGGCTCGCGGGTCTGGCGCAGACGACCCAGGTGCTCGGCGCCGCTCTGGCCGCATTCCTGCTCGCCCGGGTGATGGCGGCACGTGGACGACGGGTCGGCCTGGCCCTCGGGTACGGCATCGGGGGCGCCGGCGCCGTCTTGTGCGTGCTGGCCGGCGCGGTCGACTCGTTCCCGGTGCTGCTGGTGGGTACGTGTGCGATCGGCGCGGCGACCGCGGCCAATAGCCAGGCGCGGTACGCCGCGACCGACCTCGCGGAGCCGTCGAGGCGGGCCCGCGCGCTGTCGGTCGTGGTGTGGGCGACGACGATCGGCGCGGTGCTGGGGCCCAACCTGACCGGTCCGGGCGCGGCGGTTGCACGCGCCGTGGGGCTGCCGGAGCTGACCGGTCCCTTCCTGTTCACGGTCGTCGCGGTGGCGCTGTGTGTGACCTGGCTGCTGCTGCGGCTGCGCCCCGACCCGCTGCTGTTCGCCCGCGAGCTGGCGACGGCTCGCGGCGAGGCCAGCATGGGCGTGGTGAGCCTGCGCCATGTGGCCGGTGTGCTCCGGCGGCACCCGCGGGCCGCGGCGGCGATGACGGCGATCGCGGTGGCACACGCGGTGATGGTGTCGGTGATGATCATGACGCCGCTGCACATGGACCACGGCGGAGCGAGCCTCGAGGTGATCGGGTTCGTGGTCAGCGTGCACGTGCTGGGGATGTTCGCGTTCTCCCCGCTGGTCGGCTGGCTGGCCGACCGGGTGGGACGTGCACCCGTGCTGGCGCTCGGCTCGGTCGTCCTCCTGGCCGCGGTGGTGCTGGCGGGGCGCGCGCCGGCGGGTGACTCGAGCGGTCTGACCCTCGGCCTGTTCCTGCTCGGTCTCGGGTGGTCGTGCTGTCTGGTGGCCAGCTCGGCGATCCTGGTCGACGCCGTACCGCTGGCCGAACGTCCCGGTGTGCAGGGTGGGTCGGACCTGGTGATGGGGCTGTTCGCGGCCGGCGGGGGAGCGCTGGCCGGCTTCGTGGTGGCGGAGTGGGGGTACGGCGTGCTGAACGCCGGTGCCGGCGTGCTGGCGCTGGTGGTGATGGCCGCGGCGGTGGCGGCGCGTGAGTCGGAGGCTGCTGAGCCCACTCGGTGACGTGCTGTCGGCGTGTCGGTGTGTCTCGAACAGGTGTTCGGGCTAGTTTGTGTCCACAGGTGCCCTCGGAGGCCCGGTTGTCCACAGCCGTCGGGAGCACCGCAGCGCTTGTCGGTGGTGACCTCTAGCGTCGTCGCCGATGAAGAAGAAATCCAACGGGCGCACGTCCCGCAGCGACGAGACACGGGTGGCACAGATGGCTGGAGCAGACCGCGACAAGGCCCTCGAGACCGCGATGGCGCAGATCAAGCGCGCGCATGGCGACGGCTCGGTGATGCGACTGGGTGACCAGGGCCGGGCGCCGGTCGAGGTGATCCCGACGGGCTCGATCGCGCTCGACATCGCGCTCGGCGTCGGGGGTCTGCCGCGCGGCCGCGTGGTCGAGATCTACGGTCCGGAGTCCAGCGGCAAGACCACGGTCGCGCTGCATGCGGTGGCCAACGCGCAGCGCAACGGCGGCATCGCGGCGTTCATCGACGCCGAGCACGCCCTCGACCCGGAGTACGCGCAGAAGCTGGGTGTCGACACCGACGCGCTGCTGGTGTCCCAGCCCGACAACGGCGAGCAGGCGCTGGAGATCGCGGACATGCTGATCCGCTCCGGCGCCCTCGACATCATCGTGATCGACTCGGTCGCGGCGCTGGTGCCGCGCGCGGAGATCGAGGGCGAGATGGGCGACAGCCACGTCGGCCTGCAGGCCCGGCTGATGAGCCAGGCGCTGCGCAAGATCACCGGTGCGCTCAACGCCTCCGGCACGACCGCGGTCTTCATCAACCAGCTGCGCGAGAAGATAGGTGTCATGTTCGGCTGCTTCTCCTACGGCACCCGGGTCATGCTCGCCGACGGCACCAGCGAGAAGATCGGCAAGATCGTCAACCAGAAGCTGCCGGTCGAGGTGCTCTCCTACGACCCTGAGACCGACAAGGTCGTACCGCGCAAGGTCGTCAACTGGTTCGACAATGGCGTCGCCGAGCGATTCCTGCAGTTCACCGTCGAGAAGTCCAGCGGCAACGGCAGGTCCCAGTTCGCGGCAACCGAGAACCACTTGATCCGCACGCCGGGAGGGTGGCGTGAGGCGGGCGAGATCGTGGCCGGTGACCGGGTCATGGCGACCGAGCTCCACCGGTTGAGCGAGCAGCAGTGGCAGCTGGTCCTCGGCTCACTCCTCGGCGACGGCAACCTTTCACCCAACCGGCACGACCGCAACGGTGTCCGTTTCCGCCTCGGGCACGGCGCAGCACAGGCCGACTATCTCGACTGGAAGGTCTCGCTGCTCGGCAACGTCGAGTGCAGCCGCCGCACCGACGAGAAGGGTGCGGTCTTCGCTGACTTCACTCCGTTGGCCGAGCTCGGAGAGCTGCAGCGCACGGTCTACCTGGGAGACGGCAAGCGCACGATCACCTGGGACTACCTGAAGGCGTTGACGCCGTTGGCGCTCGCCGTCTGGTTCATGGACGACGGCACCTTCACGGTGCGTTCCGAGGGCAAGCAGCAGCGCACGACCGGTGGTTCTGGGCGGGTGCAGTTCTGCGTCGAGGCGCTCAGCGAGGGATCACGGGACCGGCTCGTCGACTACCTGCGCGACACACACGGGTTCGACGTGTCCTGGCGGCAGACAGGCACCAGGAAGATGGCGGTCCTCACCTTCACTACCGCGTCGAGCGCCCGGTTCCTGGAGCTGGTGGCGCCCTACGTGCACCCGTCGATGGACTACAAGCTGCTGCCGCGCCTGCGCGGGCGGTTCGCCGTCGCACCGGAGTTCGCCGAGCCGGTGACTCGCCCGGTGCCCGCTCGGGTGCTGGACATCCACGTCAAGCCGCTGACCCGCTCCATGCACAAGTTCGACATCGAGGTGGAGGGCAACCACAACTACTTCGTCGACGGCGTCATGGTGCACAACAGTCCAGAGACCACCACTGGTGGGCGGGCGCTGAAGTTCTACTCGTCGGTGCGGCTCGACGTGCGTCGCATCGAGACGCTCAAGGACGGCGCCGACATGGTCGGCAACCGCACCCGGGTCAAGGTGGCCAAGAACAAGATCGCACCGCCGTTCAAGCAGGCCGAGTTCGACATCATGTACGGCCTGGGCATCAGCCGTGAGGGCGGTCTGATCGACGTCGGTGTGGAGCAGGGGTTCGTCCGCAAGGCCGGTGCCTGGTACACCTACGAGGGCGACCAGCTCGGTCAGGGCAAGGAGAACGCCCGCGCCTTCCTGCGCGACAACCCCGACCTCGCCGACGAGCTGGAGAAGCGCATCCTGGAGAAGCTCGGCATCGGTGCCAAGCTCGACGAGCCGGCTGACGCGCCGGCCGAGCCGACCGACATCGACTTCTGACCGCGGCGATGGCACTCAGCCGGCGTGCCGGTCGTGGCTCGACGGCCGACGACCCCGACCCGGGCAGCGGACCACCCGCTGACCCGGAGTCGGTGGCCCGCACGATCGCGTTGAGCCGGCTGACGTCACAGCCCCGCACCCGCGCCGAGCTCGCCGACACGATGGCGGGTCGGCTGGTCCCCGACGATGTGGCTGCGCGGGTGCTCGACCGGTTCGAGGAGGTCGGGCTGGTCGACGACGCGGCGTTCGCTCGCTCCTGGATCGAGTCGCGGCAGTCCGGCCGTGGGCTGGCCCGCCGGGCGCTGGCCCAGGAGCTGCGCCGCAAGGGAGTCTCCGACGAGGTCGCGCGGGAGGCCCTCGACGAGATCGACACCGACGTCGAGGAAGACGCGGCCCGCGAGCTGGTCCGACGCAAGCTGCGGTCGCTGCGATCCGTCGACCATCAGGCCCGGGTGCGCCGGCTGACCGGGATGCTGGCCCGCAAGGGCTACCCGGCCGGCCTCGCCTTCCGAGTCGTCCGCGACGAGCTGGACCGGTTCGGCGACGACACCGACGGGCTGACCGCCCCGATCGACTGAGCGACCCGATCGACTGACTCGGTCGAAGAAGTCGGCGGTGCCGAATCTTGACCGGCCTGGCGGCGGCGACCTAGCCTCCGACCATAGGGATACTCCGCACCGGTCACCCCGGCCGGCCCGCGTTGGACACATAGCGACAGCCAGTTGATGCACGCACGACCACGACACGACGTACGACCTTGACACTCTGAACACTCCGCCGCAGTCCGGTGCTCGGGACCGGCGCGGCGATGCGGCGTATCCCTGGGAGGACCGGCCGTGCCCTGCCCCCGGGGCCGGCCCCGGGAAGGGAGCCGTGGACATGCTCGAGGTTGTTCTGGTCGCTCTGGTCATCGTGCTGGTCGTCGTCCTGCTGGCCGTGCTGCTCCGCCAACGCCCCACCTCGGTGCCGAGCCCGCTGCTGCAGGAGCCCGCGGCCCAGGCCGACACCGCGCAACGGGAGGCGGACAGCCAGGCTGCGGTCCAACGTGAGGCAGCCCAACGTGAGGCAGCCCAACGTGAGGCAGCC
>JBOHDE010000021.1:9202-27724 GCA_050699035.1 Nocardioidaceae bacterium
GAGGCAGCCGAACGGGAGGCGGCCAAGCGCGAGGCCGAAGCGATCCGGGTCGCCGCGGAGGACGAGGCCGTCGAGATTCGCCGCCGGGCCGCCAAACAGGCCACCCACGCCAAACAGCTGCGCGCCGACGTCGACGAGGAGCTACGGGTCCAGCGGGAGGACGTACGCGAGCAGCGGGTCGACGTCGAGCGGCGCGAGCACCGCCTCGCCGAGCGGGAGGAGCGGCTGGACGTCGAGGCTCGCCAGCTCGAGGAGCGGGCCGAGGAGCTCGCCCAGCTCGAGGACGACATCCAGCGCAAGCGCATGCAGGTGGCCGAGATCGAGGTGCAGCGGCGCGCCGTGCTCGAACGGACCGCCGGGCTGTCGGCTGCCGCGGCGAAGCGCGAGCTGGTGGAGAGCATCGAGAACGACGCCAAACGGCAGGCCGTCATCACGACCCGCGAGATCGAGCGCGAGGCGAAGGAGGAGGGCGAGTTCCTGGCTCGCAAGGTGCTGTCGACCGTGATCCAGCGGCTCGCCTCCGAGCAGACCGCTGAGTCGGTCGTCTCGCTGGTCCACCTGCCCGGCGACGACATGAAGGGCCGGATCATCGGCCGCGAGGGCCGCAACATCCGGGCGTTCGAGCAGACGACCGGCGTCAACCTGATCATCGACGACACTCCCGAGGCCGTACTCCTGTCCTGCTTCGACCCGGTACGCCGGGAGACGGCCCGGCTGACCCTCGAGGCGCTGGTCCTCGACGGCCGCATCCACCCGAGCCGGATCGAGGAGGTGCATTCGCGTTCTCGCGCTGAGGTTGACCGGCTCTGCCAGCGGGCCGGCGAGGACGCGGTCGTGGCTTTCGGCATCACCGACATGCACCCGACTCTGGTGCACACCCTGGGTCAGCTGCGCTACCGCACGTCGTACGGGCAGAACGTCCTCAAGCACCTGATCGAGTCAGGTCACGCCGCCGGGCTGATGGCTGACGAGCTCGGTCTCGACCGGGCCCTGCTGGTACGCGGTGCGCTGCTGCACGACATCGGCAAGGCGCTGACCCATGAGCACGAGGGCTCGCACGCCATCGTCGGCGCCGAGCTGGCCCGCAAGCATGGCGAGCACGACGACGTCGTCCACGCGATCGAGGCCCACCACAACGAGGTGCAGCCGCGCACCGTCGAGGCGATCCTGACCCAGGCCGCGGACGCGGTCAGTGGTGGCCGGCCGGGGGCCCGGCGGGAGTCGCTGGAGGCGTACGTACAACGGCTCGAGCGGCTTGAGGAGATCGCGATGGACAAGGAGGGCGTCGAGAAGGTGTTCGCGATGCAGGCCGGCCGCGAGGTCCGGGTGATGGTCGTGCCGGACGTGGTCGACGACGTCCAGGCCCAGGTGCTGGCCCGAGACATCGCGAAGCAGGTCGAGGAGGAGCTGACCTACCCCGGCCAGATCCGGGTCACCGTGGTGCGTGAGTCCCGCGCCACCGAAGTCGCCCGCTGACCCATGTCTGCCCACCCCCTCCCGTTGAGTGTGACGTTCTCGACGCGACACGCCGGCGTGTCTGTCGAAGTCGTCACACTCAACGGGGAGGTGGGGGCGGGGGAGTCCGTGTTGGCGGCCGCCCGGCGGGTCCTCGACGGGTCCGGGTACGCCGGCCACGACCCGTGGGCCGTCGACCTGACCGCCGACCCGGTCCGGCTGGCGGCCGGCGACGGCGTCACGCTCGCGTACCGCCCGATGACCACGGCCGACCTCGGCGACCTGGTCCGCTGGCAGCGCGCACCGCACGCGGTCCGCTGGTTCCGTGGCGAGTCGTTGGACCCGGCGACGGCGGGCGAGCGGTACGGCCCGCAACTGCGCGGTGAGGCACCGACCCGGATGTGGGTGCTGGAGGTCGCCGGCCGGTCGGTGGGCTACCTGCAGGACTATCGGGTCCGAGACCACGACGAGTACGCCGCCAAGGTCGGCGACCCGGAGGCGGTCGCGTTCGACTACCTGATCGGTGACCGGTCCCTGGTGGGCCGCGGCCTCGGCACTCGGGTGGTCTGGACGTTCTGCCGTGACGTGCTCCGCCGCGACTATCCCGACGCCCCACGGTTCGTGGCGTCACCGGACCACCGCAACGCGATCAGCCTGCGCGTGCTGGCCAAGTGCGGGTTCGCCGAGGGGCTGTGGATCGACGTGCCCGGCCAAGACCACCCGGAAGTCGTCTGCACCCTCGACGTGGCCCAGGTCCTCGGCAGGGTTACCCGCGGGTAGGCTCAGGGCCATGTCAGTGCTCCGCATGCCGTCGGTCCTCGGCCTCTTCGACCTGTTGGGCCGGGTGCCGAAGGGCCGCCTGCTGTTCTCGGTCGCGTTCGCGCGCAAGGCTCCGTACTTCGCCAGCGTGAAGCCGCGGTTCACCGAGCTGCGGCCGCACCGCGCCGCACTGGTGGTCGCGAACCGCCGCGCCGTGCACAACCACATTGGCACCGTGCACGCGATCGCGGTCTGCAACGGGCTCGAGGCGGCGATGGGCGCGCTCGCCGAGGCGACCATCCCGGCCGGCAAGCGCTGGCTGCCCAAGGGCATGCAGGTGGAGTACGTCGCGAAGGCGACCAGTGACATCAGCTGCGTGGCCGAGACGACCGAGGCCGACTGGGCCGGCCCGGACGTGCCGGTGACCGTGACGGCGACCCGCGACGACGGCACCGTCGTCGTGCGCGGCGTCATCCAGCTCTGGGTCACCGACAAGCCGGCGGCCTGAGCCGTCGACGTCAGAGCACGGTCTGCGACCCACCGGTGGCGGCGTCGCCGACCATTGGCACCTCGAGCGGCTTGCGCTCACCGACGTAGCGCCGCTGCGCCCAGGTGGCGATACCGGTGAGGATGAGGTTGACCATGATGTACAGCGACGCCACCACGAGGGTGGTGGGCACCTGGTTCGCGAACTCTCCATAGATCTGCTTGCCGATGAACGTCAGGCCGGGCGCGGTGATGTAGTAGCCGAGGCTGGTGTCCTTCAGGGCCACCACGCACTGGCTGATGATCGACGGCAGCATGATCTTGACCGCCTGCGGCAGCAGGATGATCGACATCACCTGCGACTTGCGCATCCCGATCGCGTACGCCGCCTCGGCCTGCCCCGGGGGTACGGCGAGGATGCCGGCCCGGAAGACCTCGGCCAGCACGGATCCGTTGTAGAGCGTCAGCCCCATGACGACCGACCAGTACGCGCCGAAGCCGTCGCCGATGCCGTAGGACAAGAAGATGAACACGATGAGTAGCAGCAGCGGGACGGCGCGGAAGAACTCGACGACCGCCCAGCACGGCCAACGCAGCCAACCGTGCTCCGACAGCTTGCCGACGCCGAAGATCACGCCGAAGACGGTGGCGAAGATGATCGACAGCACGGCCATCTGCAGAGTCTTGAGAAGGCCGTCCACCAGGATGACCTTGATGTAGTCGGGGGTGAGGAACACCTCCCATTTGGCGTACGTCAGCTGGCCGGTGTCGTACATCCGCCAGCCGATCAGCGCCAGCAGGCCGGCCAGGCCGATCGAGGCGATCACGGAGTAGAGGCGCTGCCGGGCCTGGGCCCGCGGGCCGGGAACGTCGAACAGGATGCTGCTCATCGGGCCACCCGCCAGCGCCGCTCCAGGCCGTGCGAGCCGAGGGAGACCAGCTCGACGATGATGATGTAGCCGACCGCGAAGGTGAGGAAGATCAGCGTGCGGTCGTCCGCATTGTTGTTGGTGAAGAAGCGCATCCGGCTAGTCGCCTCGGCCAGGCCGAACGCCGCCGCGATCGAGGTGTTCTTGGCCAGCGCGATCATCACGCTGGCCAGCGGCGGCACGACCGCGCGAAGGGCCTGCGGCAGGATGACGTGCCGCATCGACTGACCGAACGTCAGCCCGACCGCGCGTGAGGCCTCGGCCTGACCGAGCGACACCGAGTTGATGCCCGAGCGGAACGCCTCACAGACGAACGCCGCGGTGTAGGCCGTGAGTGCGATGCACCCCTTGGCAAAGAACGGGTAGTTCAGCCCGAGCCGGGGCATCGCGATGAACACGAAGACGAACACCATCAGCAGCGGGGTGTTGCGGAAGATGGCGACGTAGACCGTGCCGGCCTTGGCCAGCACGGGGATCGGGCCGACCCGGGCCGCTGCCAGCAGCACTCCGACGACCAGCGAGGCCAGCCCCGCCACCAGGAACAGCTCGATCGTCAGCAGGAACCCGCGAAGGACGATGCCGTAGTCCTGCACGATGTCGTCGATGCTCGCCACCTCCTCGGTCGGTCACCGGTCCCGGGTGCGCACCGGGCTGGTCGGCGTGACCGTGGGGCGGCCCAGTGCACGGGCCGCCCCACGGGACGCGGTCAGCGGTCGGTCAGGCCGCCGGGCACGCGTCGGGTGCCGGTGGCTCGGGCGTCTCCACGCCGGACTTGCCGAGCGTGGCCTCGAACGCGTCCGCCCAAGTGCCGTCGTCGTACGACTTCTGCACGGTCTCGTTGATCCACTCGCACATCTCCGGGGTCTCCAGGCTGTAGCCGATGCCGTAGCGCTCCTCCGAGAACGGCTCGCCGACGACCTCGAGCTCGTCCGGGTTCTCCGCGGCGTAGCCGAGCAGGATCGAGCCGTCGGTCGACATCGCCTCGACGGTGCCGTCGAGCACCTGGTCGCGGCACTCGGAGTAGGTGTCGAAGCCACGCCCGGTGGCGCCCTTGGCCTCGACGTTCTCCAGTGAGGTCGAGCCGGTCACCGAGCAGACCTCTTTGCCTTTGATGTCCTCGACCGCCTGGATGTCGCTGCCCTTCTTCACCAGGATCTGCTGGCCGGTCACGTAGTACGGGCCGGCCTGACCGACGACGGCGCGGCGCTCGTCGGTGATGGAGTACGACGCGATGACGAGGTCGACCTCACCGCCCTCCAGGAACGGCTCGCGGTTGTCGGAGATGGTCTCTTTCCACTCGATGCCGTCGGGCTCGATGCCGAGCGCACCGGCCAGGATCTTGCCCATCTCGACGTCCATGCCGGTGGGGGCGTCGTCGGTGGCGCCCTTGAAACCGATGCCCGGCTGGTCGAACTTCACCCCGATGGTGATCTTGCCGGCCTCGGCGAACTCCTTCATCGCGGTGCCGTCCTCGAACTCGGCGGCGGCGTCCTCCTTGACGTCGACCTTGGCGCCTCCGCCCTTGTCCTCGTCGCCGGCGCTACCGCACGCGGACAGCGCAAACGCAGCCGCCACCGAGACGACCGCAATCCTGGTTCGGTTGAGATTCACTGCATTTCTCCTCAGTGCTTGAGAATCTTGCCAAGGAAGTCCTTGGCCCGATCCGACTTCGGGTTGGTGAAGAACTCGTCGGGCGTGGCTTCCTCGACGATCTGGCCGTCGGCCATGAACACGACGCGGTTGGCGGCGGTGCGGGCGAACCCCATCTCGTGGGTCACGACGATCATGGTCATGCCCTGCTTGGCCAGGTCGACCATGACGTCGAGGACCTCCTTGATCATCTCCGGGTCGAGCGCCGAGGTGGGCTCGTCGAAGAGCATCAGCTTCGGTCGCATAGCCAGAGCCCGCGCGATGGCGACGCGCTGCTGCTGGCCACCGGACAGCTGGGCGGGGTACTTGTCGGCCTGGTTGCCGACGCCGACCCGGTCGAGCAGCTGCTTCGCGTGCTCGCGGGCCTCGGCCTCCTTGGTGCGGCGCACCTTGGTGGGTCCGAGCATGACGTTGTCGAGCACGGTCTTGTGCGCGAACAGGTTGAACGCTTGGAAGACCATGCCGACGTCGGCACGCAGCTTGGCCAGCTCCTTGCCCTCGGCTGGCAACGGCTTGCCGTCCAGCCGGATCTCGCCCTTGCCGACCGTCTCGAGCCGGTTGATCGCCCGACACAGTGTGGACTTGCCGGACCCGGAGGGCCCGATCACGACCACGACCTCGCCGCGGTCGATCGACAGGTTGATGTCCTGCAGCACGTGCAGGTCGCCGAACCACTTGTTGACGCCGTCGAGAACGACGAGCGGACCACCCGGCCCGGCGGTGGGTTCGGGGGCCAATACCGCATCGGTCATGACAGGCAACCTAGCGCCAACCGGGTCCATGGTCATCCACACGCCGGGTCTGAGCCCGATCTTGACCAAGTCGATGCCGATTTCGACGCCCCCCGCTCCGGCCGTACGCTTGGACGGTTATGTCTGCGACTTCCGTTGTCTCCCGCACCTACGAGGTGCGCACCTATGGCTGCCAGATGAACGTGCACGACTCCGAGCGGCTCTGCGGCCTGCTCGAGGACGCCGGCTACCAGCGCGCGACCGAGGACGACCAGGCCGATGTCGTCGTGTTCAACACCTGCGCAGTCAGGGAGAACGCCGACAACCGGCTGTATGGCAACCTCGGCCACCTCGCCCCGGTCAAGGCCGAGCGACCCGGCATGCAGATCGCCGTCGGCGGCTGCCTGGCGCAGAAGGACCGCGACATCATCACCCGGAAGGCGCCCTGGGTCGACGTCGTGTTCGGCACCCACAACATCGGCTCGCTGCCGGTGCTGCTCGAGCGGGCCCGGGTCGCCGAAGAGGCGCAGGTCGAGATCCTCGAGTCGCTCGAGGTGTTCCCGTCGACGCTGCCGACCCGCCGCGAGTCGGCGTACGCGGCCTGGGTCTCGGTGTCGGTCGGCTGCAACAACACCTGCACGTTCTGCATCGTGCCGTCGCTGCGGGGCACCGAGAAGGACCGCCGCCCCGGCGACGTGCTGGCCGAGATCGAGGCGCTGGTCGCCGAAGGCGTCTGCGAGGTCACGCTGCTGGGCCAGAACGTCAACTCGTACGGCGTGGAGTTCGGCGACCGCTTCGCGTTCGGCAAGCTGCTTCGCGCCTGCGGTGAGATCGACGGGCTGGAGCGGGTGCGTTTCACCTCACCGCATCCGCGCGACTTCACCGACGACGTGATCGCGGCGATGGCCGAGACGCCGAACGTGATGCCGTCGCTGCACATGCCGCTGCAGTCGGGCTCCGACGCGGTGCTCCGGAGAATGAAGCGGTCGTACCGGCAGGCGCGGTACCTCGGCATCATCGAGCGGGTCCGCGCGGCGATGCCGGCGGCGGCGATCACGACCGACATCATCGTCGGCTTCCCGGGAGAGACCGAGGAGGACTTCGAGCACACCCTCGACGTCGTACGCGCGGCGCGTTTCGCAGGTGCGTTCACGTTCCAGTACTCCAAGCGGCCCGGGACCCCGGCCGCGGAGATGGACGACCAGCTGCCGAAGGACGTCGTGCAGGCCCGGTACGAGCGGCTCGTCGAGGTGGTGGACGAGATCGCCTGGACCGAGGGCAAGCGGCTCGTCGGCACGAAGGTCGAGGTGCTCGTGGCCGAGGGCGGTGGCCGCAAGGACGCCGCGACGCATCGGCTGTCGGGGCGCGCCCCGGACAACCGGCTCGTTCACTTCGTGCCGGGCGACGGTGCCGGCGTACGTCCCGGTGACCTGGTGTCGGTGCCGATCACGTACGCCGCACCGCATCACCTGGTGTCCGACACCCCGGTGACGGAGGTCCGGCGCACCAGGTCAGGGGACGCCTGGGAGGCCCGCAGCGCGGCGCCGGCCGCTGCATCGGGTGTGTCGCTGGGCATGCCGACGATCGGCGCGCCCGGACGAGGACCCTTGTGGGACGGGTGATCGACCCCAGCCAGCCGCTGCCGGTCTATGTCCAGCTGAAGACTCTGCTGATAGAGGAGATCCTCGGCGGCCGCTACGGCCCCGGTGATCGGCTGCCGACCGAGCACGAGCTGTGCGCGCTGTACGGCATCAGCCGGACGCCGGTCCACCGGGCGCTGGCCGAGCTCGCCGAGGAGGGCGCGATCCTGCGGCAGCGGCGGCTCGGCACCTTCGTGAACCCGCACTGGGTGCGACTGAACGACAGCCAGGCCGAGCTGCTGGTCACGGTGCCGGACGGGCCGTGGGAGGCCCTGGTCCGGGCGGCGTGCCCCGACGGGGTGACGCTCAATGTCGCGACCGTGGAGCTCGACGACCTGCACCAGGTGCTGACCCATGCCGTCGCCGAAGGGCGGGCGCCGGACGTGGCGCTGCTCGACTCGGTGTGGGTGCCGGAGTTCGCCGCCGCCGGGTTCTTGTACCCGCTGGACGAGCTCGACCCGGGATGGCTTCGGAAGGAGTACGTCGCGGACCTCGTCGACCCGTTCGTGGACGCCAACCGGTTCGGCGGACACCCGGTGGCGCTGCAGGCCGAGGCCGACGTCGCGGGGCTGTGGTACCGCCGTTCGCTGCTCGTCGAGGTGGGTCTCGAGCCGCCGCGGACCTGGGGTGACCTGACCGACGCCGCTGCCGCACTGACCCGGGCTGGTGTCCGTCGGCCGCTCGCCTTCCCGGCCGGTTCACGGGGCGGCGAGGCCACGACGTACTGCCTGCTCGGGCTGCTCGCCGCCAACGGTGTGACGGTCCTCGACGAGCACGGCGTCACCATCGACTCGCCCGGAGCGGTCGAGTGCCTGACCTTCCTGCGTGACCTCGTCGACGGCGGCGTGCTGGCCGCGGACGCGGTGTCCTACGAGTACGACCGGGCGGCCCGGATGCTGGCGCGGGGGCAGGTGGCGCTGAGCATCGGCGGCAGCTACGAGCTGCGCACGCTGGCCGCGGAGACCGGGCTCGGCGTCGACCAGGTGTGGGAGCAGTTCGGGTTCGTGCCGCCGCCGCAGGGGCCACGCGGTGGCGCGACGACCCTGGCCGGCGGGATGGTGCACGGGATCTTCCGCCAGGCGCAGCACCCCCATCTGGCGATGCGGCTGCTGCAACGGCTGGCGGCACCGGAGGCGATGGTCCGGATGGCGCGGCAGACCGGGCAGCTGGCCGTGCGCCGGACCGCCGCCGCGCTGGCCGACGACGGTTCGGGCTTCCTGCACGACACCGCGGCGATGCTCGGCGGAGCCGTAGTGCGGCCGCCGACCCCGACGTACCCCCGGGTGTCGAACCAGCTCCAGGCCATGCTCGAGGCGGTGCTGGTCGGCCGGACGGACCCCGCGGACGCCGCCCACCGGGCGGCCGACCTGATCGCCGCCATCACCGGGCTGCCCGTGCAGGTGGCAGTCCGGTAACAGCCCCTTGACAGCACCGCCGATCGGGTGTCGAGTATTTGTCATCGAACGAATACAAATGCTCTGGAGGCGTGCGATGAGGGCAGCGGTGACGCGAGTCCACGTGGTCGTGCTCGGGCTGGCGCTCGCCGCCGCGGGCTGCGGCGGCTCGGACGACGGCGGTGGGTCGGGCGGCGGCGAGGTGGCCGGCGACCTGCGGGTCGTGCACAACTGGACCGGACCCGAGGGCGAGGCGTTCCAGTCCGTGGTCGACGGGTTCGAGCAGAAGTACCCCGACGTCACGGTCAAGCTGGAGCAGGTGCCGTTCGACCAGACCCAGTCGTTGCTCACCCAGCAGTTCGTCCAGGGCGGGCCGCCGGACGTCGCGGTCGGCCTACCCGGCATCGTGCGCAACTTCGCCGAGAAAGACCTGCTGCTCGAGCTGGACGACGAGTGGGACGGCTGGGTCGAGGACGGTGACTACAGCGAGTCGCTGCGCGACGTCGCGACCGCCGGGCTCGACCATACGTACGCGATCTACTTCAAGGGCAACGTCAACGGCCTGATCTGGTACACGCCGGCCGAGCTCGACCAGCTCGGGGTCGAGCCGCCGAAGACCTGGGCGGAGTTCACCGGCGCGATGGACAAGGCGCAGGGGATGGACCCGCTCGCCATCGGTGGCAAAGACTCCTGGCCGCTCACCCAGTGGGCCGACCCGCTGATCCTCGGCGTGGCCGGTCCGGAGAAGTTCAACCAGCTCGCCCGGGGCGAGATCGGCTGGGACGACCCGGCGATCGTGAAGGCGTTCGAGACGTACGCCGAGGTCGCCGAGAAGTACTTCCCGGAGTCCGCGCTCGGCACCGGGTTCGTCGACGCGACCTGCGCCCGCGCCCAGGGCAAGGCGCTGTTCCAGAACCAGGGCGCGTTCATCAGCCTGATCACGCCGGCGGAGTGCGACGAGTCGCTCAAGCCCGGCGAGGACTTCGCGTTCTTCAAGATGCCGGCGCCGGACGAGGCGGTGCCGGCCGCGCAGGCAGTGAGCGGCGACCTGTTCTTCGGTGCCAAGGAGTCCGAGAACGAGGCGGCGACGCGCGCCCTGCTGGAGTACCTCGCCTCGGCGGAGGCGCAGACGATCTGGGCCGAGCTCGGCGGTTACATCGCGCCGAACGCCAACGTGCCCGCCGATGCGTACCCGAGCGACATCGACCGGGCCGCGGCCGAGCTCTGGCCGACCGACGATGTCGCCGCCGGGTACGACCTCGACGACTGGATCGGCGGGGAGATCCAGTCGAAGTACACCCAAGCCCTGCAGCAGCTGGTACGTGACTATGACGTCGACGCGTTCATCGGCACGATGACCGAGGTCGACACGCGGTCCGGGTGAGCCGGGCGATGGGTTCGACCTCGCGGGCTCGGCGCGACGGTCGGTGGGTGCCGTGGCTGTTCGTCGGGCCGATGCTCCTGGTGTTCGCGGCGTTCTACCTGTGGCCGGCGGTGCAGACGGTCGCCTCCAGCTTCTTCGAGTGGAGCCTGCTGACGCCCTGGGAGCCGGCCGACCCGTCGACCTGGGAGTTCGTCGGGCTCGACAACTACCGCACCACCCTGACCAGCGGCGACTTCTGGAACGCCACTGTCAACACGCTGATCTGGCTGGTGGCGCTGCCGTTGCTGGTCGGGGTGTTCTCGCTGGCGTTGGCCCTGCTGGTGTGGTTCGCCGGTCGCGGGTCCTCGGTGCTGCGGAGCGTGTTCGTGCTGCCGCTGACCATCTCGCTGGCCGCCGTCGGCGTGATCTGGACGTTCGTCTACAACCCTGACCCGGACGTCGGTGTGTTCAACGCCGTGCTGCGTACGCTGCGGCTGGACGGGCTGAGTTTCGACGTCGGCTGGCTGGAGCTGAACCTCGGCGCCTGGCTGTCGAACCTCGGGCATCTGGACCTCGGCCCGATCCAGGTCGACTTCACCAACATCGCGCTGGTGCTGCCGGCGTTCTGGGCGTTCACCGGCTTCGGCGTGATCACCTTCACGGCCGGGCTGACGGCGATGCCGGACGATCTGCTGGAGGCGGCCAAGATCGACGGGGCGGGCCCGTTGCAGACGGTGCGCAACGTCATCATCCCGTCGCTGCGCGGCCCGATGATCGTGGTGCTGGTGCAGATGGTGATCTTCGCGCTCCGCACGTTCGACATCGTGTACGTGATGACCGGCGGCGGACCTGCCGACGACACGATGGTGCTGGCGCTGTTGTTGTGGTTGCAGGCGTTCTCCTTCCTCGACACGCCGCAGGCCGGCCAGGCGGCCGCGATCGCCGTGCTGCTGTCGGCCACGTTGATCGTCGGTGCGTACCCGTACCTCCGCCGGGCCACCCGGAGCGACCGATGAGTGCGCTGCGGGTGAGCGGCCGGTCGGGGCTCGCGCTCTACGCAGTGGCGACGGTGCTCGCCGTGATCTGGCTCGTCCCGGTCGTGGGCGCGTTCATGATCTCGGTGCTGCCGCTGTCCGAGACCCGCCAGGGTTGGTGGCAGCCGGGTCTCGGCGACCTGACGTTCGGCAACTACTCGCGCGCGTGGCAGGAGGGGCTCTCGTCGTACGTCGTCGACAGCTTCGTGATCACCATCGGCGCCGTGCTGCTGAGCGTGCTGCTCGGCTCGCTGGCGGCGTACGCCTTCTCCCGGCTTCGGTTCCGGCTGAAGGGGCTGGCGTACTTCCTGCTGATCACCACGATGATCGTGCCGGTGCAGATCATCTTGATCCCGCTGCTGCCGTGGTTCCAGACCCTGCACCTGACCGGCGAGGTGAGCCAGTACGTCGGCATCATCCTCGTGCACGTGGCGTTCGGGGCCGGCTGGGCGATCTTCATGCTCGGCGGGTTCATGTCGGAGATCCCGGAGGACATGTTGGAGGCGGCGCGGATCGACGGCGCGTCGCATCTCGGCGTGTTCCGGCACGTGGTGCTGCCGCTGTCGCTGCCGGGGATCGCGTCGTTCGCGCTGATCGACTTCGTGTTCGTGTGGAACGACCTGCTGCTGGCTCTGACGCTGCTGGACCGTGACCACCAACCGATCACGGTCGGCCTGGCCAACCTGCAGGCGCCGCACCTGGCCCAGGAGAACCTGGTGTCGGCCGGGTCGATCCTGGCCATCCTGCCGCCGTTGCTGTTGTTCGCCCTGCTCAACCGCTACTACGTGCGCGGGCTGTTCGCCGGCGGGGTGAAGGGATGACCGTCGTCGGCGTCGTCGTATTGCAGCTGGCCGTCACCCCGGGCGACGTGGACGGCAACGTCGACCGGGTCGTCGCTGCGGTCCGCGAGCACGGCGGCACCGCCGACCTCGTCGTCGCTCCCGAGCTGGTGACCACTGGCTACGACCTGGATCTGCTGCGCAGCAAGGGAAAGCAGCTGGCCGAGCCGATCGACGGTCCGAGCGTTCGGCGGCTGGTCGCGGCGGCCGTGGAGGCCGAGGTCACACTGGTGGCCGGCTTCCTGGAGGCGTCCGACGGCCAGGTGTACGACGCGCTCGTGACCGTGACTCCGAACGGGTCCGCGACGACGTACCGCAAGACCCACCTCTACCCACCGGAGCTGGACTGCTTCGCCAGTGGCACGGCGCTCGGGCCGGTCGCCACCCCCGCGGGCACACTGGGCCCGCTGATCTGCTTCGAGCACGCGTTCCCGGAGGTCGCGACGACGCTGGCGCTGGCCGGCGCGGAGATCCTGGTGATCCCGTCGGCGGTGCCGGACGGCTACGAGCATCTCCTCTCGCTCCGGACCCGGGCGCGCGGTCAGGACAACCAGATCTTCGCGATCGGCTGCAACCTGACCGGGAACGGGTTCTGCGGACGGTCGCTCGTCTCCGACCCACGCGGCGAGGTGCTGGCCGAGGCCGGTGCCGAGGAGACCGTGCTGCACGCGCGGCTGGATCTGGACGCGGTGCAGCGCGAGCGCGCCCGGGAGCCGTCGCTGCGGCTGCGCCGGCCGGACCTCTACACGTCGCCGGACTGACCTTCCATGCAGCGCAAGCCGACCGACGTCGGCAACGGCGTGGTCTGTGCGTCGTTCGGCACCGACGGCAGCTGGCTGTCGGTCGGTGCGCACCACCCGAGGTTGGGGCTGGTGGAGCTGACCGGTGCGCCTCCCTTCCCGGAGCGTCTTGACGGCGACGGCCCGGCCGTACGCGAGCACCGCGCCCGGTTGGTCGACCCCTCGTGCGCGATGCTCCGGGTGGTGGGCGCCGACGCGGCCGACGCCGCTGCTCACGCGGAGGCGGGGACCATCGTCCAGGAGATGCGCGTCCGGGCGGGGCGCTCGCTGACGATCGAGTTCTCTGGCCGCCTCGCTCGACCCGGGTACGCCGAGATCACCCCGGTCGGCCCGATCCCGCCCGGGCTGCCGCCGACCCTGCTGCGGGCCGACGGCCCCACGCTCGAGGTGAGCGTCCCCGGCAGTGCGCCGCCCGTGCACGCGCTGGTGACCGTCACCGCGACCGGCGCGCAGCCGATCGGCTGGGTCACCGGTGGCTCGGGTGCCACCGCTCGGGTGAGCGGGGCGGGATCGGCGACGGAGCTGCGGATCGCGGTGACGATGGACGTGCCGACCGCCTCGCCTCGCACAGTCGCCGCTCCGGCGGCGGGTCGGTCCGACGACGTACTCGACCTGGTGGGTGGGGGCGCGGAGCGCTACACGCTCGGCTGCACCGCGCTGGAGGTGGCCGACGGCCGCTGCTGCATCGTCACCGACCACAGGCTGCTGCCGCTGTCGTGGACTCGGGACGCGTACTACCAGGCAGCACTGCTGCTGGCTCGCCAGGAGTCGCCCGAAGCGCTCGGTGTCGTCGAGCGGCACCTGGCCTGGCTGTGGGGACCCGGCCGGGACGAATCGGGCGTCTGGCAGCGCAGCCACCTCACCACCGGCGCGGTCAAGGACCCCGCGTACCAGGCTGACCAGCAGCTGTACCCGCTGCTCGAGCTGGCGGACTTCCGCCGGGTGGCGAGGCGATGGCCGGCGACGCACTCGGCCGCGGCCTGGGGGACCTTGACGCGGCGCGTCTGGTCCGGGCTGCCGCGCGACGCGCCGGGTCTGCTGCCGGGGGAGGAGAACCCCGCCGACGACCCGTCCGATCTGCCATACCTGCTGTCGAGCCAGCTGCTGCTCACGTACACGGCACGTCGACTTGCTGAATGGGAAGACGAGCTCCAGCTCGCGGACCTCGGGCTTGCCGACGACGCGGCGCGCTCGTTGGCGGCGATCCGGGCCGTGTTCGGCTGCGACGGGCCGTACGGCGCCCAGTGGGCCTACGAGACCGACGGGCAGGGGACGCATCGGCGCTACCACGACGCCAACGACGTGCCGACCGCGTTGGCGCCGGTGTGGGGACTGTGCGCGGCCGACGATCCCCGGTGGCTCGCCACCATGCGGTTCGCCTGGTCACCGAGCAATCCCGGGTACGTACCCGGCGTGTTGGGCGGGTTGGGTTCGGCGCACACGCCGGGGGTGTGGCCGCTCGGGGACGCGCAGGAGTGGGCCGTCGCGATGACGACGGGGGACGAGGAGGCGGCCCGGAGGGTCCTCGACCGGATCTCACGGGTGGTCAGCGACGACGGCATGCTGCCGGAGACGTACGACCCGGAGACGGGGGACTGGCTGGCGCGGCACTGGTTCGGCTGGCCGGGTGCGCTCGTCGGCCTGGTCGACCGCACGCTGCGGCACGGCCGCGGTCCCTGGGTCGGTTGAGCTCTCTTCGGGGTTGCTCACATGTCGTTGCCGACGAACACCGGGTCGCCCGACTCGGTCTTCACGTCGCTGAGCTCGGTGCAGACCCCACTGGGGATCTCGCAGTCGTAGACGGTGGCCGTCATCGCCTGCAGCGGCGCGTCGGGCACGGCCACGAGGACCGACCCGTCGGTGTCGAACGTGACGAACGGCCAGTCACCGGCACTGATGTCGAGCTCGACGGGATCGTGGGCCGGCGAGGTCGGCTCCAGCCGGGTCGACCAGTCCAGGACGTAGCGGCCGTCGAAGGACAGCTGTGCGTCGATCGCCCCTTCGGTGAACGACCACGAGCTGTCGATCGGGCTGCCTGCGGCAGGCGTCGGTGCTCGGCCCGTGTGCAGGATGCGCTTGTTCCGGGCGTCAGCGACCTGGGTGCCTGGCCCGCTGAGCGTCGTCCACCGGGCGTCGCCCGTACTGTTCGGGTCCCAGACCGAAGTCCCTTCAGCCGTGCGGACGAAGACCAGGCCCTGGTCGACAGCATCGACGAAGACCTTCGAGCAGGCGGCACCTGCGCACGGGATCTCGATGCTGTCCATGGCTGCGCCAGCGGCCAGGTCGTACAGCCGGATGATGACTCTGTCCGCGGCTGGCTCGGACCAGGCGACCAGCGGCAACCGCGAGTCACTCTTGGAGGTCGGGTGGAACGCCCGCCTCGGTGCATCGGGCGCCGGCGCCAACGGGACGCTCGTACCGTCCTCGCGCATCAGATACGCCCGCTGGGCGCGGTCGAAGAAGACCATCCCGTACGGCGTCGCCGTCGCGTCCGTGTCGATCTGGCTGAGGTCGCCGACCGGGAACGACCTGCCACCGAGCCAGATCTTGCCGTCCGCGTCTGGACTCATGTACGCGCGGAGGCCGTCAGTGAAGTCGAGCTGCCCGACCGCGTCGAGTCGTTCCGGTCGAGGGCCGACGCTGCCGGACTCGAAGGCGCCCATCCCGGCGGCAGTCGCGAGCCCGGCGCCCAGCACCACCGTCGACGCCAACGCGACGCCGATGTGCCGACGCCGTTGCCGGCGTCGTCCCCGACGGACGACCGCGTCGAGGTCCGGCTGCGGTGGGGTCACGTGGTCGAGCCGGTCGGTGATGGTCTGGGACAGCTGTCGCTCGATCGTCATCGGAGGTCCTCCTGCTGGGCGAGCAGATCGTCGTCAAGTGTGTGGCGCAACGTGTCGAGGGCGGCCGATGCCTGTGACTTCACCGTCCCTGGGCGACAGCCGAGCGCGTCGGCGATCTGCTGCTCGCTCAGGTCCTCGTAGTAGCGGAGCACGATCACGGCGCGTTGCCGCGGGGGCAGCGCCAGCAATGCGCCCCACACCTCGTCGTGTCGAAGCACTGCGTCTTCGTGCGATGGTGAGCCGGTGTGGTCGACGCTCTCGCTGTGTCGTTCGGCCTTCCACCAGGCCCGCCGCCGTACGCCCAGAACCTCGTTGATCGCCATCCGACGCACGTAAGCCTCCGGACGATCGGCTGTCCGCACGCGCCGCCATGATCGGTAAGCCTTGGCGAAGGCGGACTGGAGGGCGTCCTCGGCGAGCTGGAAGTCACGAGCGACGGCGTACGTGCTCCGGAACAACCTGTCCCAGGTGGCCGCGAAGAACTCTGCGTACTCCGACTCGTCGGCTTCTCGCATCACGCCCCCTGCGGTCGTCGGTCGTCACCTAGTAGACGCGATGAGCGGCCGACTTGGTTCGGTGCTAGTGAATCTCGCCTCGACCGGCGAGACTGACGACAAGCAGCGCGAGTGCCCGGTTTTCCCTGTGGATAAAGGGAATTCGGGTTGCATTACCGGCTGGCCCGATGGTAGTATTCGAACATACGTACGAAGGGATGGACGGATGGCTGACTCGGCGTCGGATGGTCCGGTCGGCTGGCCGGGCCTGCGTGCGCTGCCGGCCGGTGCGGAGCTGGCGACCGTGCTGTGCTCGCGGGACCTGGCGTCGCTGGACTCGGCCGAGCTGGTCGACGCCGCCGCCGCGGCGAAGCGTCTGGTGAACTGTTTCGAGGCACTCGGCCTGGCCGCCGGCGACGCGATCCGTACCCGGCTCGAGCACGAGCACCAGCTGGGCGACGACCCGACCGACGACACCACCCGGCACGCGGCCAAGGAGCTGGCGGCCGCGGTCGGCGAGACGAAGTTCCGGTGCCAGATTCGGCTGCACATCGTGCGCCGGCTGGTCGGCGAGCTGCCGCAGCTGTGGCGGCTGGTGGCCGACGGCCGGTTCGACGTCTACCAGGCCGACCTGGTCGCCGACGAGTTGGTCGCGGTGGTCGACAGGTCCCTGGTGCCCGGGATCGTGACGGAGCTGGTGACCCGGCTGGAGGCGTCCACGCCGGCCGACGCCGGCCGGGGCGGCGGGTTCGGGCTGGTCGGGGTGAACGCGACCGCGACCCGACGGCTGGTCCGCACCCTGGTCGCGCAGGCCGAGCCGGAGCAGACCGACGAGAAGTTCAAGCGGGCCTTCGCGGCTCGCCGGGTGTCGGTCGAGCCGGGCGACGCGCACGGGATGGGGGTGCTGCGGCTGGACCACTCCATCGACCGGCTGGCCGGGATCCGGCACCGGCTCGGGCTGATCGCCCAGGCCCTACCTGCCGACGACCCACGGACCATGGACCAGAAGGTCGCCGACCTCGCCGCCGATGTACTGGAAGGCCGGCTGGTGATCGACACCTGCACCTCGCTGCTGGAAGAAGGCGTTCCGCCGGCGATGCGGCCCACCGGGGTGCGGCGGCGAGTCCAGGTCAACGTGACCGTCCCGATCCAGACCCTGCTCGGCGTCTCGGACTCTCCGGGCGAGACTGAAAGCGGCGACGTGGTCCCGGCGACCCTGGCCCGTCAGCTGGCTTCCGACCCCGACTCGGTGTGGTACCGGCTGATCACCGACCGGGGCCGGTTCGTCGAGCTCTCCGCCCACACCTACCGTCCTGGTGCGGCGCTGACCCGCACCGTCCGGGCCCGCGACCGCCAGTGCGTCGGCATCGGCTGCAACACACCAGCCGACGCATGCGACACCGACCACACCGTCGCCTACGCAGCCGGCGGCGCCACCGGAGAGGCCAACCTCGGCCCCGCCTGCCGCGCCGACCACCGCGACAAGGACGGCGGTGGCTTCCGCCTGGACCAACCAGAGCCCGGCGTGTTCCGCTGGACCTACCCGTCCGGCCACACCTACACCACCCGCCCGACGCCGTACGCCACCAGCACCTGGCCCACCACGTGGACACCGCCCGCCTCACCCGCCGACGTCAACGCCGGCCTCGCCCTGCTGCAGGCCCAACGCAACTGCGAAAGCACCTGGCGCCGCGAAACAACCTGGCGCAGCATCGCCGAACGCAAACTTAAACTCTGGCGCCAACAAGACGGCGACCTCGACACCACCCCGGACGATCCCTCTGAATGGGTGCCACCCGACGTTCTCTCCCACCTGATCTAGCCTCCCGGCCGTCTCGGCCGCTGCCGACGCGCGCACTCGATCGTCTAGGCTCAGGCGCCGTGCTCGTTGCCGCCGCCATCTGTCCGCACCCGCCGTTGCTCATCCCGGAGGTGGCGGCTGGCGCTGCGACCGAGCTCGACGACCTACGGGCCGCATGCAGGGACGCGCTCGGCGCGGTGTTGCAGGCTGCGCCCGATCGGCTACTTGTGGTGGGCGGCGGAGGGTCGGTCCGCGCCACCGCAGGTGAGGCCGGCGGCTCGATGCGTCGATTCGGCGTCGACTA
>JBOHDE010000022.1:0-27324 GCA_050699035.1 Nocardioidaceae bacterium
GCGGAGGTCGGCAGTGCGGCCGTCATCAGGTTGGTCATTGCCCTGTCGTAGCGGCGCCGCCATCGTCTCCGCCGGGGTGCCCGGTTTCGGGCTTACCGTCGCGAGGCGACGTCACGAAAGGCTGACTTTGTGATGACCGAGTCAAGTTAGAAAGCTTTCAGGCTCGGTTCCCCAGAGGGAACCGAGCCTGAATTTGGTAGCGGGGGCAGGATTTGAACCTGCGACCTCTGGGTTATGAGCCCAGCGAGCTACCGAACTGCTCCACCCCGCGTCGTAGTGACAAGACTACGGGGCGCCCCACGCCGCAAGCAAATCGGCTCGCGGGGCGGTCAGTCCGACGGTGACGCGCTGGGCACGCCCTGTTTCTCCAGCGCCTGCTGGAACAGGTCGCGACCCTCCTCGTACAGCTTGCTCCACTCTTGCAGGTCGCCCGCGCGCAACGCCTCGTCGGCGGCGATGAACTTGTCCCGCGCCTGGGCGAGCAGCTCCTCGGCCGTCTCCCCACCGGCCGGCGGTGACGTCGGCTCGTCGGTCGGCTGGTCGGTGGGCTCGGTTGTCGGCTGGTCGGTCGGCGGTGGGTCGGGCTGGCCCGGCTGGTTCTCGTCGTCGATGCCGGAGTCGGCGCCCAGCACCACCTCGAGCGCCTCGCTCAGGTTCGTGCCGAAGCCGACCTTGTCACCGAACGACGCCAGCACGTACGACAGCACCGGGTAGTTGCCCTCGCCGGTGTCGCGCTGGGTGTAGACCGGCTGGACGTACAGCAGCCCGTCGCCCACCGGCAGCGTGAGCAGGTTGCCGAACAGCGCCTGCGCCCCGCGCTGCTGCTTGAACGGGAGCAGCACCTCGGCGATGTCACGGTCGGAGTTGAACGCGTTGGCGACCTGGCCGGGGCCCTGCACCTGGGTGTCGTTGGGCAGCTGCAGGATCCGGATCGTGCCGTAGTCCTCGCTCGCGGCGTTGGCGTCGACCGACATCATGCCGGCCAAGATTTCCCTGCTCTGCGGGGTGAAAACGCCGGTCAGCGAGAACTCCGCCGCCTTCTGGTCGGGCATCCGCAGCGACAGGTAGAACGGCGGCTGCGAGTTGCCCGGGGACGCCGGGTCCTCCGGGACCTTCCAGCGGTCATTGCCCTGATAGAAGTCACCCTCGTCGGTGACGTGGTAACGGGTCAGGATCTCCCGCTGCACCTTGAACATGTCCTCGGGGTAGCGCAGGTGCTCCATCAGCTCGGACGGGATCTCGTCCTTGTCCTGCACCGTCCCGGGGAAGACCTTGCGCCACGCCTGCAGAACCGCGTCGCCCTCTTCCCATTCGTACATCGTCACACTGCCGTCGTACGCGTCGACGACGGCCTTCACCGAGTTGCGCATGTAGTTGAGCTCGTCGTCCGGTTGCGCGGCCAGCGCCCGCTGCTCGGTCAGGCTGGTGTCGGTTGCGTCCTCGAGGGAGAGGCGGGTCGACAGTGGGTACGAGTTGCTGGTCGTGTAGCCGTCCACGATCCACACGATCCGCTCGTTGACGACCGCGGGGTACGGGTCGCCGTCGACGGTCAGCCACGGCGCCACCTTCTCCACCCGCAGCCGTGGCTCACGGTCGTAGATGATCTTCGACTCGTCGTTGACCCGGCTCGAGAGCAAGACATTCGGCTGGCGGAACTTCACGGCGTACAACAGTTGGCTGAAGAACCCGCCGACGGGCACACCGGCCTCGCCTTCGTACGTCGAGGTGCGGACCCGCTCGCCCTCGCTCTCGCTGGCCGGCAGCTCCAGCTCGACCGGGCGGCTCCCCTCCGGCGCGCCGACGATGGAGTATTCCGGGCCGAGCTCGCCGAAGTAGACCCGTGGCTCGTACGGGCCGAGCCCGCCGTCCGGCGGCCGCCCCGAGTCGGCGAAGCTCGGCTCACCCTCCGGGGTGCGCCGGTTGCCGTACGCCGCGACCAGGCCGTAGCCGTGGGTGTAGACCGTGTGGTCGTTGTTCCAGTTGCGCTGGTCGTCGGGCAGGCCGGACAGGTTGAGCTCGCGCAGCGCCACCACCATGTCGCGCTGCTCGCCGTCGATGGTGTAGCGGTCGACGTCGAGGGTGTCGGGCACCCGGTAGAAGCCGCGCACCTGCTGCAACTGCTCGAACGCCTGCGACACCAGGGTCGGGTCGAGCAGCCGGGTCCCCGGCAGCGCCTCGGCGTCGCCGCGCAGCTGTTCGGGAGTCAGCGTGGTCTCGGCGTTGTACTCGGCCACCTCGCTGTCCTGCACGCCGTACGCGTCCCGTGTGGAGGTGATGTTGCGGGCGATGTACGGGGCCTCCTTGTCCGGCTCGGACGGGCGCACCTGGAACTGCTGCACGATGAACGGCCACAGCCCGCCGAGCAGGATCGCCGACAGGATCAGCATGCCGATCGACAGTCCGGGCAGCATCCAGGTGCGGCGCACGACGTTGGCGAAGAACAGCAGCGCACAGATCACCGCGATCACGGTGAGGATGTTCTTGGCGGGGAGGATGGCGTTGGCCCCGGTGTAGCTGATCCCGGTGAACAGCTTGCCGTCCTCGATCGCGAGTCCATAGCGGTCCATCCAGTACGCCGCCGCCCGCAGCAGCATGAACACGCCGATCAACACCGACAGCTGCACCTGCGCCGCGCCGGACACCTTGTCGGTGGGCGCCTGCAGCGAGATGCCGCCGTAGACGTAGTTGGTCACCGCGACCGCGATCAGCGACACCACGACGATGGCGAAGCCGAAGCCGATCAGGTAACGCAGGAACGGGTAGTCGAAGACGAAGAACCCGATATCGATCTTGAAGAACTCGTCCTTCTTGCCGAAGTCCCCGCCGTTGCGCCACAGCAGGAAGTTGCCCCACTGCGAGGACGCGCTCGTGCCGCCGAAGAAGAACATCGCGACGCCGAGACCGATCAGGATCAGCCGTCGCACCGGCTCGACGACGTCGCGGTAGCGGTCGAGGCTGCGCTGCTCAGGGGACAGCATCCGGTGCAGCGGCCTGGTCTTGTACGCCACCACGACATTGCCGACGACGACCACGGCGAGCAGCACGCCGAACACCACGAACAGCAGCGCCTTCGTGCCGAGCAGCTTGCCGAACACGTCTGCGTGGTCTACCGAGGCGAACCACAGCCGCTCGGTCCACAGGTCGGTGAAGGTCGACCCGACGATCAGCAGGACCAGGACGATGCCGAGGGTCGGCAGCAGCGCTCGCGGAGCGCGCTGACGTTCCGTCGGTGGCCGCGAACCGAACACCTTGCCTTCGTCGAAAAGCCCACTCACGCGCCCAGTCTCCCTTAGTCCTAGTCCTCGAGCGTTTCGTGCAGCAGTCTGGCCAGCTCAGGAACCAGGTCGGGCCCCTGCACAAGGGCTCCCTCATGGCTTCGAACGCGCAGGACACAGTGTTGAGTTCCATCCCGCGAGACGCCGACCGCCATCCGCACCTCGTGCCGGTCCGGGTGGCTGCCGGCATACTCCTGCGCCGCTGCCGGGTCGTCGGGCAGATCTGCCTCGGCCTCGGTCGGCAGCGTCAGGCGCTCGAGTACGGCGGCACAGCCGGTGACCTGCGGCGGCCACATGATCCGGGCCAGTGTCTCCTCCAACGGCGTGTCCAACGGAAGCTGATCCTGCTCGACCGGTGTCAGCGTGCCAGCCGCCGTCGTGGCGTCGAGACCGAGCTGCTCGGCCAGGGCCGGCTCGCCGGCCATCAGCTCGTCGGTCGGCACCAGAGCATACAGCCGGGGCGGACTGTCCCAGCCGCTCTCCTGGGCATGTGCCTCCACCTCGACCACCGCGCGCGCCAACGGCCCGAGTGGGTCGGCGACCTCATCGCTCACCGGATCTCCTCACCTGCCGGGTCAGCTCCTGCACGCGGGCACGTCGGCGTCACGATCTTCGGCCAGCGCCTCGACCGCATCGCGCGCCTCGGCGAGCGTCGCGACCCGCACCAGCTCGAGGTCGTCGGCCCGGTCGGAGTGCACGGCCTCGGCACAGTTGTCGGCGGGCACCAAGAAGACGTCGGCACCGGCATCATCGGCGCCGGCGATCTTCTGCTGGATGCCGCCGATCGGGCCGACCTCCCCGGTGTTGGCGATCTCCCCGGTGCCGGCGACATGCAGCCCTCCGGTCATCGGGCCGGGGGTCAGCTTGTCGACGATGGCCAACGAGAACATCAGCCCGGCACTCGGCCCGCCGATCCGGTCACCGAGCTCGATGCTGATCTCGAACGGCAGCCGTGGCGCGTCGCCGACCTGGATGCCCACCACGGTGCGGTCGGCGTCCTCGGGAGACGGTCCGGTCGGCGTGACGACCCGCCGCTCCTTGCCGTCACGACGGATGGTCAGTGTCGCGTCCTCACCGGGGTCGATGCTCTGCAGCAGCTCACCGACCTGCGCCGCCTTGTCGACCGGCTCTGTGCCTACCTTGACGATCACGTCGTCCTTGCGGAGCGTGCCCTTGGCCGGCGCGTCGTCGAAGACCTGCGCGACGGTGACGTCGAACGTCAGGTCGTACTCGAGCTCGGTCAGGGCCGCCACCTCGGCCGCGCTCTGCGACGACGTCATCTCCAGCGAGCTCTGCTCCTCGGCCTGCTCCGCGGTCTGCTTCTCGGGATACACGACCTCGCGCGGGAGTACGGCCCGGTCCGGGTCGAACCACGCGGTCACCGCCTCGGCCAGCGACAGCCGCGCGTTCGGGGCGGTGACCGAGACGGTCGTCAGGTCGAGCTGTCCCTTGGTGGGGTACTGCTTCTCACCGCTGATCGCGACGATCTGCTGACCGTCGACCTTGCCGAGCGTGTCCTGCACCGGCCCGGGACGCATCGCGACGTACGGCACCGGCCGCATCGCCGCCACGGCGACGAGCGCGACCAGCATCAACCCCGCGGTCACCAGGGTCAGCGTGCGGCGACTCATCCGGGAAGCCTCTCACCGCCGCGAGTCGCGGGTGGGGCCGGGTGCGCCGGCAGTGCCCCTGCGTACGGCGACGCCGCTCACCCGCCCGAGCGCGGCGGGCGGCACCCGACGGCCGGCACCCGGGTGCGGCTTCTGCAGCGCAGTCGCGAACCGTTCGTACGCCGCGTCCGAGTCCCGCTGGCTCGGCGGACGCTCCGGGCGGCCGGCCCAGGCGGCCCACACCATCGCCACCAGCGTCACGCCGACGGGGAACGCGAGCCACCACAGGATCTCCACGCAGCAAGGCTAGGGCTCGCCTCGCCACCGCCCAAGCCGCCACACCCGGTGCCGGTGCAGCGTCAGGGAGTGCCGACCCACTCCTCGCTGCCGTCGGTGAAGATCTGGTGCTTCCAGATCGGCACCGTCGACTTGAGGTCGTCGATCAGCATCCGGCAGGCGTCGAACGCCGCGCCCCGGTGCGCACAGGACACCGCCACCACGACCGCGAGGTCACCGATGGCGAGACTGCCGACGCGATGCACTGCGGCGAGCCCGAGCACCGGGTGCGTCGAGCAGACCTGCTCGGCGACCGAGCGCATCACGTCGTCGACCGTCGGGTGGGCGGAGTAGTCGAGCCGGGCCACGTCACGGTCGGAGTCATGGTCGCGAACCGTGCCGACGAACGTTGCAACGCCGCCTGCCCGCGGGTCGGCGACCGCCGCCATCACCTCGTCGACCGAGAGCGGGGTCTCGCGAATGTCGAGTAGCCTGATCTGGTCGGACACGCTCGCAGCCTAGCGGCCGGTGGCGCGGTTCAGCCGGTCGACGACGGTGCCGAGGTGGTCGACGAGCTCCTCGGGTTCGTGGATGTCGAAGTCGAACCCGAGCAGCGCGACATAGACGCCGAGCTGGTCCAGCGAGTTCGAGCCGACGTGGAGCGTGCAGCTGTGCTCGTCGATCGGCTCGACCCGGCCGGAGGTCGGCGTCACGATGTCTCGCACCTCGGCCGCTGACGCGTGCATCGTGAACCGGCCCCGGTAGCGGTAGACAGAGGTCGAGATGCCGGTCGACGTACGGGTCGCGACCTCGTCGTCGGACAGCTCGCGCGGCGTGAAACGGGGACCGGTGGGCGTGCGCGGCTTGAGCCGGTCGACGCGGAACGTGCGCCAGTCCTCCCGGTCGAGGTCCCAGGCGACGAGATACCAGCGCCGTCCGGTGTGGACCAGCCGGTGTGGTTCCGTCTTCCGCTGGCTCGGCAGCCCGGCCGTGTCGAAGTAGTCGAACCGCAGTTGCTCGTTGTCGCGACAAGCCGCGGCCACCGCGGTCAGCACCCCGGGGTCGACGGTCGGCACCGAGCCGAACAGCGGAACGGTGACCGAGTGCAGGCTACTCACCCGGTGCCGGAGCCGCGACGGCAGCAACTGCTCGAGCTTGGTGAGCGCGCGCACCGACGTCTCCTCGATCCCGGCGACCGAGCCACCGGCCGCCGTCCGCAGTCCGACGGCCACCGCCACCGCCTCGTCGTCGTCGAGCAGCAGCGGTGGTAGCGAGACACCAGCACCCAGCCGGTACCCGCCGGCGGCACCGTACGTCGCGTTGACCGGGTAGCCGAGACTGCGCAGCTTGTCGACGTCGCGCCGCACCGTTCGCGGTGTGACGCCGAGCCGCTCGGCGAGCTGCCCGCTGGTCCAGTCACGATGCGTCTGCAGCAGCGTCAGCAGCCGCAGCAGCCGCGCCGAGGTCGCCAACATGTCCTGAAGTCTGGCAGATAAAGCGGACGGAACCTGTCCTGATTGGTCGATAGCGTTTCTGCCATGGAGACCACAGAGATCAGGCCCTTCCGCGTCGACGTCCCGCAGCCAGACCTCGACGACCTGACGGCCCGGCTGGCCAACACCCGGTGGCCGGCCGAGCTGGCCGGCGCCGGGTGGGAGCGAGGCGTCCCGACCGGCTACCTCAAGGAGCTCGCCGAGCACTGGCAGCACACGTTCGACTGGCGCGCCCACGAGGCGGCGCTCAACGCGTACCCCCAGTTCGTCACCGCGATCGACGGCGCGGACGTCCACTTCCTGCACGTCCTGTCGCCCGAGGCCGACGCGACGCCGCTGCTGCTGGTGCACGGCTGGCCGGGGTCGGTGCTCGAGTTCCTCGACGTGATCGGGCCGCTGACCGACCCGCGCGCCCACGGCGGCGACCCGAGCGTCGCGTTCCACCTGGTGATCCCCTCGCTGCCCGGCCACGGGTTCTCCGGTCCGGTGCCCGAGACCGGCTGGACCGACGGACGCGCGGCGGCGGCGCTGACCGAGCTGATGGCGAGGCTCGGGTACGAGAGGTACGGCGTGCAGGGCGGCGACATCGGTGCCTTCATCGCCCCGCAGATGGCTCGGATGGCCCCCGACAAGGTGGTCGGCGTGCACGTCAACGCGCTGACGACGTTCCCGACCGGCGACCCGGAGGACATGGCGACGCTGACCGAGTCCGAGCAGCAGCGGCTCGCCGCGTTCAAGAGGTTCCAGGACGACCAGATGGGATACATGAACCAGCAGGGCACCCGGCCGCTGACCGTGACGTACGGGCTGACCGACTCCCCGGTGGGCCAACTGGCCTGGATCATCGAGAAGTTCAAGGAGTGGACCGACCCGGCAAACGAGCTGCCCGAGGACGCCGTCGACCGCGACCGCCTGCTTGCCAACGTCAGCGTCTACTGGTTCACGGGCACAGCGGGCTCGTCCGCGAACGGCTACTACGAGCGGTTCCACGACCAGGCGATGTGGATGCCGGTCGAGAAGTCGTCGGTGCCGACCGCCGTCGCTGTCTTCCCGCCGGACGTGGCGATCCGCCGGTTCGCGGAGAAGAACGAGACGATCGTGCGCTGGACCGAGTTCGACCGAGGCGGCCACTTCGCCGCGCTGGAGACGCCCGACCTGCTGGTCGGAGACCTACGAGAGTTCTTCGGCTCTCTTGCTCCTGCGACGTAGGTTGGGTGCATGGCAGAACCGCCCAGCAAACGCCCCGGCGACGACTCCGGCGACGACGACAACCAGCAGAACCCCTTCGCCGGCACGCCGTTCGAGCAGATCTTCGCGGCCTTCGGCGGCGCCGGTGCCGGAGGGTCCGGAGCGCCGGACTTCTCGGCCTTGCTCCAGCAGGTGCAGCAGATGTTCACGCCGTATGAGGGCACAGTGAACTGGCGGCTCGCCAAGGACACCGCCCGGTCGACCGTGGCCCAGCAGGCGGACCCCTCCCCCGGCCCGTCCGACCACGCCGCGGTGGACGCCGCCGTACGCCTGGCCGACCTGTGGCTCGACACCGCCTGCACATTCGCCGCTGCCGGCGGCCGTGCCGTCGCCTGGAGCCGGGCCGAGTGGGTCGAGGCGACCATGGGTGCCTGGCAGGAGGTTGTCGAGCCGATGGCCGGCCACCTCACCGGGGCGATGCAGAAGGCGATCCCGCAGGAGGCCGCAGCGATGGCCGGCCCGATGATGGGCATGCTCAGCCAGGCCGGCGGGTCGATGTTCGGTGCCCAGGTCGGGCAAGGCGTCGGCGCCCTCGCCGGCGAGGTGCTCTCGTCCACCGACATCGGGATCCCGTTGACCGACGGCAGCCACACCGCCCTGGTGCTGGCCAACGCCAGGACGTTCGCCGACGGTCTCGACGTCGACGAGTCCGACGTCTTGCTCTACCTCGCGCTCCACGAGTGTGCGCACCAGCGGTTGTTCCACCACGTGCCGTGGCTGCGCAGCCACCTGATGGGCGCGGTCGAGGACTACGGGCGCGGCCTGACGATCGACCTGTCGCGGATCGAGGAGGCGATGGGCTCCCTCGACCCGAGCAACCTCGAGGCGATGCAGGAAGCCCTCTCCGGCGGCCTGTTCGTCCCCGAGGAGACCGAGGCGCAGCGGGCCGCCCTGCAACGCCTCGAGACCGCCCTCGCACTGGTCGAGGGCTGGGTCGACGACGTGGTCGGCCAGGCCACCCGCGACCGGATGCCGGCAGCCGGCAAGCTGCAGGAGGCCGTCCGTCGTCGCCGGGCCGCCGGTGGACCGGCCGAGCAGACGTTCGCCTCCCTGGTCGGCCTCGAGCTGCGGCCGCGCCGGCTCCGCGACGCCGCAGCGCTGTGGGGTGCGCTGCGCTCGGTCAAGGACATCGACGCGCGAGACGCGGTCTGGGCGCACCCCGACCTGCTGCCCACCTCCGCCGACCTCGACGACCCGCTCGGCTTCTCGGCCGGTGACGACGACGGGGAGACCGCGAGCACCGACGCCGAGTTCGACGCGGCGCTGGAGGAGCTGCTGTCCCGAGAGGACGAGCCGGACCAGTGACCCTGCACGGCGACGCCGTGCGGGTGCTGGCGGCCTGGGCACCGTCCGATGCGGATCAGGCGCGGCTGCAGGCGCAGTACCTGGAGCACCTGGCCACGCATACCGACGCGATGTGGCGGGAATGCCGACCGGACCACCTCACGGCCAGCGCTCTGGTCGTCTCCGCCGACGGCCGCGACGTCCTCCTCACCCTCCACCATCGGATCCGGCGTTGGCTCCAGATGGGCGGCCACTGCGAGCCCGCCGACGAGTCGCTGGCCGCGTCCGCGCTGCGCGAGGCCACCGAGGAGTCGGGCATCGCCGGTCTCGCGCTGAGCATGGCGCCGGCTCGGTTGTCGTACCACGAGGTGCCGTGCGGTCCGGTGCGTCCGGCGCACCACCTCGACGTGCAGTACGTCGCCGTCGCGCCCGCCGACGCCGTGCCGGAGATCAGCGACGAGTCGGCGGACCTGCGCTGGTTCCCGGTCGACGACCTGCCCGCCGACGCCGACGGCGCCCTGCGCGCGCTGGTCGCCACCGCCGCGGCCGGCTCAGCCCGGCTGCCGTAGTGGGCGACCCGCCAGCAGCAGGCGGGTGACGTCCCAGCCCTCGAGGCCGGGGTCGAGCATGGCCAGGTCGTCGGTGGTGCGGATCCGGTGCCAGCCGGGCGTCGCGGCAACCGCCGTCCGCCGAGGTGCGGCGGCCCGCAGCCGGCCGACCGCCGACGGGTCGTCCAGGCTCGGCGCCACCTCGGCGACCCACGACGGCAGCGGCAGCCGCGCCGCCAGAAACACCGTGCTGCCGTCGGTGGCCGGGCAGTAGGCCACCTCAGCGCGGCCGAGTGCCCGCATCGCCTTGCCCACCAGCAGCGGCGGAAGGTCCGGAGCGTCGGCCGCAAGGACCAGCCCGACGTCGGCACCGAGGTGGGCCAGCGCAGTCAGGGCGGCCGCGCCGTCCGGGGGCGTCACCTCGGCCAGCGGGGTGCCCGGCCAGATCAGCGGCTCGACCTGAGGCCCGAGGCCGGGTGCGGTGAGCACCGCTGCGTCAACCAGGTCGAGGCCGGCGACCAGCTCGTGCAGGTCCTCGAACATCGCCAACGCGAAGGCCCGTGCGTCGACGCCCGGAGGCGTCGCCGGCGGCGCGAGCTCGGTGAGCCAGGGCGCGGCCAGCCGCCGCGTCACGGGTGTCGCCGGTCATCGGCGACCGTGGCGATGTCGTCCTCCACCCCGTCCATGACCCCGTCGGGGCCGTCGACGTCGTTGATCGCGTCGCCGAGGTCCAACCCGGCCGCAGCGGCGACACCCTCGAGGTAGCCGCGGGCTCGCTCGGTGCGCGGGTAGCGGTCGACCAAGGCCCAGAACCGCTTGTCGTGGCCGGGCTCGATCAGGTGCGCGAGCTCGTGCACGAGGACGTAGTCGATGACCCACGACGGCATGCCCTGCAGCCGCTCCGACAGCCGGATACTTCGGTCGGCGGGTGTGCACGACCCCCATCGGCGGTTCTGGTTGTCGACCCACCGCACCGACGCCGGCTCGGCCAGCCCGTCGAGATGGCGGCGCGACAGCTCACGGGCGCGCCGCTGCAGGGAACCGTCGGTCGGCTTGCGCCGCCGCTCCTGCTTATCGAGCCGCTCGAGCATGGTCGAGACCCACTGTGCCTCCTCGGCGCGGGTCATCCGAGCCGGTAGCAGCACGATGACCCGGTCGCCGTCGCGGTAGGCGGCGACGGTGCGACGACGGCGGCGGCTGCGGCGCACCTCGACCGCCGGGCGGTCGGCGGCCTCGTCGGGAAGTCGAGCGGTCACCTCGCCAAGGTACCGCCCGCCGGCCCCAAGAAATCTAGGTCCACAGCCGGTGGATGACCGAACCTGCTGGTCAGCTCGGATCTGTCCGGGATGTCGGGCAGATGCGATACACAGGCTTTGCACCGGTTCGCGTGCGGGCTCCACAGGATGTCCCCAGCTCATCCACAGCGTTGTCCACAGGGGTGGACAGTCTGCCGTTGACCCGTTCGGCCCGGAAGCCCTAGCGTCGAGCCCAGTCCAGGCCCCCGGGATGTCGGGTCGTTCGCAAGGGGAAGGCGAGCGACCTTGTCGTCCCGGGGGCCTCGATCATCGGTCGCGTGAGCATCATTCGGTCTTGATAAATCGGGAGAAACCGGATAAAACACCACAATGGCCCGGTGTGTCACCGCGTGGGAACGTGGCGAATGGGCACGACTCACGTAGGGTCACGCAATGTCGGGGTTCGTCACCGGGTTCTTTACGGCGATCTCCGCACGACCACACAGCCGGAGCCCGGACGCCGGTAACTCTGGGTAACCAATACAGGCAAGGAGTCCGTAATGGCGGAGACGTGGAGCGGTGAGTTCTACTGCGTGAAGTGCAAGGAGAAGCGCGAGGCCAGCGGCGAGGTGCGCGTCAACGACAAGGGCACGCGGATGGCCAAGGCCCAGTGTCCCGTGTGCGGCACCAACCTGAACCGGATCCTCGGCAAGGCCTGAGCAAACCCACGAACGATGAGACGGGGCGCCCGATCGGGCGCCCCGTTTCGTGCGTGCGGGCCTGTGGACAGCCGACGCCGCAGCGGCGGCGGTCATGGCACGCTCGTCGGATGTGCCCGTCCATGCGGCCCGTGCTCCGCCCCGGACTCCGGCCGGCGACCGTCGACGGCCGCGCCGTCCTGACCGACGCGACCACCGTGCTCCCGATCAGCCCGGCCGCGCGGGCGCTGGTCTCCGCGCTCGACGGCCTGCGTGACGACGAGGCGGTGCAGGCTGGCGCGGTCGCCGCCGGCGTCACGGCGGAGGAGGTTTCGGCCCAGTGGTGCTGGCTGCTGGATCGGCACGTGGTCATCGACGCGGCCGCCGGCACCACCGCGTCCGAGCTGCTCGCGGACCCAGCAGGCGACGCGCGCTGGGCGGCGCGCCAGTCGGCGGTCGTACGGGTGTACGGCGCGGGACCGACCGCCGAGGCTCTCGTCGGCCATTTCGACGACGCCGGCATCGGGCGCCTCGACCTGGAGCCGGTCATCGACGCGCCCGGTGCACCGTCGGACCTGGTTGTGTTAGCCGCCGACCACGAGGTCCCGCTCGACGTACTCGAGCCGCTGGTCCGCGCGGACGTGCCGCACCTGGTCGGGGGCACGCGGGACGCCACCGGCCGGATCGGTCCGCTCGTCGTACCCGGGTGGAGCGCGTGCTCGCGTTGCTACGACCTGCACCGCAGGGCCAGCGACCCCACCTGGCGCTGGCGGCGGCCGCTGCTGTCGCACCCGGCGCCCGACCCGGCGGGCCTCGGCGTCGCCTCCAGCCGGCTGGTGGCGGCCACCGCCGCCCTGCTGGCGCACGAGGCCGTGGCGTACGTCGACGGGCGGAAGCCACGCACCCTGTCGTGCACGCTGGTCCTCCGCGAGGACGACTTGATACCGGAGCCGACGGCGCTGGCACCGCATCCGTGGTGTGGCTGTGTGTGGCCGGAGGAAACCCAAAACAAGTTGCCTTCCTCGGCCACAATGGAGGCATGACCGACCTGCCTCGCAGCGCCGTCGCGCGCACGGCCCGGCTGGCCGCCCTGCCGTTGGGCTTCGCCGGCCGTGCCACCGTCGGTCTGGGCCGGCGGATCGGCGGCGCCCCTGCGGAGGCTGTAGTCACGGAGATGCAGCAGCGTTCCGCCGAGCAGCTGTTCCGGGTGCTCGGTGAGCTCAAGGGCGGCGCGATGAAGTTCGGCCAGGCGATGTCGATCTTCGAGGCGGCGCTGCCGGAGGACGTGGCCGCGCCGTACCGCGCGACGCTGACCCGGCTGCAGGACGCCGCACCGCCGATGTCACCGGCCGTCGTGCACCAGGTCCTCGCCCGCCAGCTCGGACCACGGTGGCGCACCCAGCTGGTGGAGTTCGTCGACGAGCCGGCCGCCGCGGCGTCGATCGGCCAGGTGCACCGCGGCCGCTGGCAGGACGGCCGCGAGGTCGCGATCAAGGTTCAGTACCCCGGTGCGGGCGAGGCGCTGCGGTCCGACCTGCGTCAGATCGGCCGCGCCGCGCGGCTGTTCGCCGGCTGGATCCCCGGCATCGAGATCAAGCCGCTGGTCGAGGAGCTGCAGGAGCGGGTCGCCGAGGAGCTCGACTACCGGCTCGAGGCCGACGCCCAGACCCGGTTCCACCAGGCGTACGCCGACGACGACTCCTTCGTCGTACCCGAGGTCCTAGCCCACACCGACACCGTGCTGATCAGCGAGTGGCTGGAGAGCCCGTCCTCGCTGGCCAGGTTGATCGCCGACGGGAGCCAGGCCGACCGCAACCACTACGGTTCGCTCTACGCCCGGTTCCTGTTCTCCGGACCCGAACGGGCCGGCCTGCTGCACGCCGACCCGCACCCAGGCAACTACCGGGTCCTCGACGACGGCCGGCTCGGCGTCGTCGACTACGGCGCCGTGGCGCGGCTCCCCGACGGGTTCCCCGAGGCGATGGGCCGGGTGCTGGGCATCGCGGTCCGTGGCGACTACGACGCGGTCGTCGACGGGCTGCGTGCCGAGGGCTTCATCCGGCCCCACATCAAGGTGGAGCCCGACGCGTTGCGCGACTACCTCGAGCCGTTCGTCGAGCCGGCGCGCAGCCCGACGTTCCAGTTCGGCCGGGCCTGGATGCGCACTCAGTTCGCCCGGCTGAACGACCCGCGACGACCGGAGTACGCCACCGCGCTGAAGCTCAACCTGCCCCCGTCGTACCTGCTGATCCACCGGGTATGGCTCGGCGGGATCGGGGTGCTCTCGCAGCTCGAGGCCGAGGCGGCGTTCGCCGACCTACTGGCCGAGTGGCTGCCGGGGTTCAGCCAGACCGCGGCCTGAGCGTCACCACCAGGCGCTGTCGAGCTTGCCCTCGATGCTGCGCAGATGCTGGCGTGAGCACCGGTCGCAGAAGAGGTGAGTCTGACCGCGCTCGTTGCCCATCACCCAGGTGAGAGGGACTCGATCTCCGTCGCTCTGTGTGCCGCAGTAGTTACAGATAATGACCACCTGCTCTTTCTACACCCCTCTCGCGCTCCGTGGCGGCGTGTCTCATCACGACACGCCGACGAAATATGCTAAGTCATACCACTTGCTATCAAAAAGGCCTGGTTCCCCCGCCTGATGGCGGGGGAACCAGGCTCATTCACGAGTCCAGCTCAGCGCGCAGTGCCGAGCTCAGAACGCGCGGGCCAGCAGCAGGCGTGCCTGCAGGGCGGAGCGCTCGGCGCGCTTCGCGAGGTGCTGAGCGCGGGCCACGACGGCCGCACGGCGAAGCTCGCGCGCCTGCTCGAGGCGCGCGTCCATATGCGCTCGAGCCATTGCTTCATGCATGAGTTCCATCTCGTTGCTCCTGTTCAAGCTGTTCTTGGTCATCTGAGTGGTGAGGCTTTCTGTTCGGGACCACGGGCGCTCTGCCCATGGTGTGGTGCGCAGCTCAGGCCGCCACTTCGGTCTTGCGTGGCCGGCCTCGGGGCCGCTTGCGCGGAACGACGACGCCTTGGATCACCAGCTCGCCGCCCCACACCCCCCAGGGCTCGCGACGTTCGAGGGCGCTCGCCAGGCACTCGAGCCGGACCGGGCAGTCCAGGCAGAGGCGCTTGGCGTGCTCCACATCGGCGGGGGACTCGGCGAAGAACAGTTCGGGGTCGTTGGACCGGCATGGCAACTGTTGCTCGTCGACCTCCCCGTCCGCGATCACCGCGTACGCGTCGAGGACGCTGAGACTCATTGTTGTTCTCACCTCCTTGTGACACTCGTCTGTCGGCCGGTGGGTCGACGTGGGGAATGAAAAAGGCCGCGGTTCCCGGGGTTCGGGTTCCGCGGCCTGGAGGCGCCGGTCTAGTTTCATCGCTAGACCGGTGGACTCCAAGCCAGGACACCCGGGAGGTCGTGCTTCACGACATCCACGATGACCGGGGTGTACGCACCCGACACCACGCCCGTGGAGGCGCCCGTGAACATGCGGACGCGCGCCGATGCCGGCATCGCTGCCTGCGGCGTGGTCATCGTGTTCTCCATGTCGAGCACCTCCTCTCGGTGTCGTCGTGTACGACCCATTCAGTCATGCAAATCCAGCAGGCGGGCTGCTGGAGTTCCTGCAGAATACGCCGGGGGTCCGGCGGGGTGCAAACGAATTAAACGTGTTTCTTCGAAGTTCTCGAAATCTTTGCTGCGAGGGTCAGGTCTCGGCGCAGATTTCGAGGACCTCGTCGGCATATTTGTCCAGTTTGACCTGGCCGATGCCGGCGATGCCGAGCAACCCCGTGGGCGTGCTGGGACGGATCTCGGCGATCGCGGTGAGGGTCGCGTCGGTGAACACGACGTAGGCCGGGACCTTCTCGGCGGCGGCCCGCTCGGAGCGCCAGCCGCGGAGCCGCTCGAACAGCTCCTCGTCGAAGCTGGACGGACAGGTCGAGCAGCGACCCAGCTTGCGCTCCGCCGCGTCGGCGAGCGGCCGCTGGCAGATCCGGCAGCGCGCCGTCTTCGTCTTGCGTCGGCCGGACCGGCCGGCCGCGGCGTCGGCGTCGTCGGCCGTACGGGGGCGTACTCCGTCGAGGAACCGTGAGGGCTTGCGGCTGGAACGCGCGCCCGGGTTGCGCGCTCGCGACCACGACACCCGCAGCTGGTCTCGCGCCCGCGTCACGGCGACGTAGAGCAGCCGGCGCTCCTCGTCGACCGCGGCGGCGGTGTCGGCGTAGACGATCGGCATCGTCCCCTCGTGCACGCCGACCACGAAGACGACGGGCCACTCCAGACCCTTCGCGGCGTGCATCGTGGCGAGCGTGACGCCCTCGGCGACCGGGGCGTGCTGAGCCGCCTCGCGCCGGTCGACCTCGGCGACGAACCGGGCCAGACCGGCCTCCGGCGTCGTCGCCACCAGGTCGGCCGCCATCGCGCGCAGCGCGTCGAGCGACTCCCAGCGGGTGCGGCCGCTGCCGCCGCCGGTCGGCGGCTCGCTCTGCCAGCCGAGACCCGACAGCACCCCGGTGACGTCGGCGACCAGCCCGTTATCACCGGTGCCGGCCTCGGTGCCCGTGTCGGGGCCTGCCCGGGCTGCTCCCCGCAGCAGGGCGACCGCCTGCCGCACCTCGGGTCGCTCGAAGAACCGCTCGCCGCCGCGCAGGACGTACGGAACCGACCGCGCCGCCAGGGCCTCCTCGAACGCCTCGGACTGGGCGTTGATGCGAAACAGCACGGCGATGTCGCGCAGCGGGACGCCGGCGTCGCGGGCCGACACCACCGCAGCCGCCACCGACTCGGCCTCGTTGACCTCGTCGGCGTGGCCGGCGAACTCGACGGCTGCGCCGCTCCCCCGCTGCGCGAGCAGCCCAGCCCGCTCACCCACCCCGCCGGCGCCTTTGAGCAGACCGTTGGCCACCTCGATCACCTGCGGCGTCGAACGGTAGTTGCGGACCAGCCGGACCACTTCGGCGCCGGGATGGCGCCGGCGGAAGCCGAGCAGATGGTCGGCCGAGGCACCGGCGAACGAGTAGATCGTCTGGGCCGGGTCACCGACCACGCAGATCTCGTCCCGGCCGCCTAGCCACAGGTCGAGCAGGGCCTGCTGGATCGGGCTGACGTCCTGGAACTCGTCGACGACGAACCAGCGGTACTGCTTGCGGACCAGCTGAGCGACGCGCTCGTCGTCGGCCAGCATGGCGGCCGTGCACAGCAGGACGTCCTCCATGTCGATCCGGGCGCGGTCGCGCTTGACCTGCTCGTACGCGCCGAAGACGCGGGCCACCGTCTCGTGGTCGAACGACGCGAGCCCACGGCCCTCGCGGCCGGCCACGGCCGCATAGTCGTCGGGGCGGACGTTGCTGACCTTGGACCACTCGACCTCGGCGGCGAAGTCTTTGAGGTCGGCCTGCTCGACCCGCAGCCGGCAGGCCCGTGCCGCCTCGGCCAGCAGGCTCAGCTTGGACTTGACGAGGGTCGGCACCTCCCCGCCGTACACCTGCGGCCAGAAGTAGCGCAGCTGGCGCAAGGCGGCGGAGTGGAACGTCCGGGCCTGGACCGTCGGCGCACCGAGATCACGGAGCCGGGTGCGCATCTCGCCGGCCGCGCGGGTGGTGAAGGTGACCGCCAGCAGCCTGGTCGGCTCGAAGGAGCCGGTCAACACGCCGTGGGCGATCCGGTGCGTGATCGCTCGGGTCTTGCCGGTGCCGGCGCCGGCCAGGACGCAGATCGGTCCGGACAGCGAGGTCGCGACGGCACGCTGCTCGGGATCGAGGCCCGCCAGCAACTGCTCGGGGTCTCGCGTGTGCAATGTGTCACCTCAGGGAAGGATCGACTGCGGGCGGTCGTTGTCACGACCGAAGCAACCATAGACGCGCGGAAGGACACTGGATGTCGTTCACCATGTACTCCACCTACTGGTGCGGCTACTGCCACCGGCTGAAGGCACAGCTGGACCGGGAAGGTATCGAGTTCGAGGTCGTCGACATCGAGCAGCAGCCGGACGCCGCCCGGATCGTGGAGCAGGCCAACAACGGCAACCAGACGGTCCCCACGCTGGTGTTCGCCGACGGCACGGCGCTGACGAACCCGTCCATGCGCGAGATCAAGGCTCGACTCGCGGCGGTCTGACCGCCTCACCAGGTGCCGGGCAGCTCCCCGCCGTACCAGTCCTCGATCAGCCGGCGGGCGATCGACACATGCCCAGGCAGCACCACGTCGCCGTTGGTCGCCTCCGCCTTCAGCTCAGCGCGGGTGAACCACCTGGCCTCGCCTATCTCGTCACCGTCGACCGTGATCTCGGTGGTGGTCGCGTGTGCGTAGAAGCCCACCATCAGGCTGGCCGGCAGCGGCCAGGGCTGGCTGCCGAAGTAGGTGACCCGGTCGGCCCGTACGCCGACCTCCTCGGCGATCTCGCGGGTCACCGCATGCTCGAGCGACTCCCCCGGCTCGACGAACCCGGCCAGCGTGGAGAACCCGCGAGGCCGCGGTGAGTGCTTGTTGTGCCCGAGCAGGCAGCGGTCCCGGTCGTCGGTGACCAGCATGATCACGGCCGGGTCGGTGCGAGGGAACTGGGCCCGGCCGCAGTCCGCGCAGCGCAGCACGTGGCCGGCGAGCTCGGGCTGCAGGCGACCGCCGCAGCGCGAGCAGTGCCGGTGCGTGTGGTGCCAGTTCGCCATGCCGACGGCATGCACCAGCAGCCCCGCGTCCAGGTCGCCCAGCCCGGCCGCGATGGCCCGCAGGGTGACCAGCTCGAAACCCTCCGGTGGGTCGTCGAGCAAGATGGCGAAGTACGTCGTGCCGCCCTCATCGCCGAGCAGCAGGCGTGCGCCGGGACCTGTCCGGGACGGAGCGACGAACGCGGGCACCTGATCGGCGGTGACGGCGACCTGGCCACCATGCAACAGCAGCACCCGGGTCCGGTCGTCGGCCCAGCGCTCGGCCAGCCAGGCGTCGTCGACGCGATGGTCGCCGATCCGGTCATGGGCATGCCGAGACAGCGCGAGGGGCGGGTCGAGCGGGTGGCTGAACGGGTGCGGTGCGGTCACGGGGCTGACTCTACGTCTGGCAGGATCGCGGCCCATGAGCACCCACATCGCCGCCGAGCCCGGCGCCATCGCTCCGCGCGTACTGCTGCCCGGCGACCCGCTGCGGGCCCAGTGGATAGCCGAGACCTTCCTCGACGACGCCACCTGCTACTCGACCGTGCGGAACATGCTCGGCTTCACCGGCAGCTACCACGGTGAGCCGGTGTCGGTGCAAGGATCGGGGATGGGGCAGCCCTCGCTGGCGATCTACGCGACCGAGCTGTTCACCGAGTACGACGTCACGCAGGTCGTGCGGGTCGGGTCCTGCGGCGCGCTGGCGCCCTCCCTGCAGGTGCGCGACATCGTGCTGGCGATCAGCGCGTCGACCGACTCGGCGATGAACCGGCTGCGGTTCGAGGGCCTCGACTACGCCCCGGCGGCCGACTTCCTGCTGCTGCGCGCCGCCCACGACGCAGCCGTGGAGCGCGACATCGACGCGACCGTCGGCCAGCTGCTGTCGGGCGACCAGTTCTACAACGACCGGCCGGAACTGGCCGAACGGCTGGTGGAGTACGGCGTGGTCGCGATCGAGATGGAGGCGAGTGCCCTCTACACGCTGGCCGCCAAGCACGGTGCCCGCGCGCTGGCGGTGTGCACCGTGTCGGACCACGTCCGCACCGGCGAGTCGGTGTCGGCCGAGGTCCGCGAGACCGGCTTCGGCGAGATGGTCGAGATCGCCCTCGACGCCATGCTCGCGGTGCCGCTCGATGGGCCGCCGCTATGAGTACGGCCGCTCAGCCCGGGCTCTCGAGCAGCAGCAGCCGTTCGATCTCCTTGCGGCCGAGCAGGTCGGCCGGGGTGACGAGCTGGCCGGAGCGGACGTAGTAGAACGACCCGCTCACCTGCTCGACCGAGACACCGGTCAGCTCGGCCCAGGCCAGCCGGTAGATCGCCAGCTGCAGCGGGTCGGCCGTCTGCTCCTGGTTGGTCTTCCAGTCGACCACCCGGTAGCCGTCGCCCTCGGCGTAGACGGCGTCGATACGGCCGCGGACGACCTCACCGGCCAGTGCCAGGGCGAACGGCGCCTCCACCCGGTGCGGTGCACGCTCGCCGAACGGCCCATCGGCGAAGGCCTGGCACAGCGCCCGCAGGTCGGCGTCGTTGTCGATGCCCTCGTCGGCCGCCCCCGGGATGTCGGCCGGGTCAAGCAGTTGCTGCTGCCCGACGTAGGCCTCGACCCACGCGTGGAACCGGGTGCCGAACCGCGCGGCCGGCGACGGCCGGCGCGGCATCGGCCGGGCCAGGTCACGGGCCAGGCCGACCGGGTCGGACTGCAGCCGCAGCACGGTCGTCGCGCTGAGCGACCTGGGCAGCTCGACCTCGCGGTCGGTCAGCCGGGCTCGCCGAGCCTCGTCGACCAGCCGGTCGACCGTGGCGTCCCAGTCGGCCACCGTCGCCGCATGGTCGAGCAGCAGCTCGTCGTCGGCGTCGTAGCTGCCGGTGTGCTCGTGCCGCGTCCGCGCCTCGGCCAGCAGCCGGGCGGCGTCGGTACGCCGCCGGACCGCGTCAGCGTCCAGCGGCGCGGGCCACGGCGAGGTGCGCTCGTCGCCGAGGTAGGGGTTGTCGTCGGCGGCCGGCTCCGCGCACCACGGGTCGGCCGTGTCCCCGACCAGCTGGTGCAGGTGCTTGAGGTAGTCGGACGGACCGCGCTTCTTCTTCTGCGTCGGACCCCACCACGCGCCGCTCACCACCAGGGCCCGGCGGGCACGGGTGAAGGCGACGTAACCGAGCCGGCGCTCCTCGAGCCCTTCGTGGGCGGCGCTGTCGGCGCGGAAGGCCCGGTCGCCGGCCGTGGTCCACTCGTGCATCTCGGGCAGCGTGTCGGCGTCTCCGCGCAGCGGCGAGGGCAGCGCCTCGGCGTTGCTGGTCCACCGGGGACGGGCCAGCGCACTGGGGAACACGGTCTCGGTCAGCTCCGGCACGAAGACGACGTCCCACTCCAGGCCCTTGGCCTTGTGGACCGTCATCAGCTTGACGCTGTTGGACTCGGTCGGCGAGGCCACCGGCAGACCCTGCGCATAGTCGTCCTCGGCCTTGAGGTACGCGATCAGGCTGTGCAGCGAGGCGTCGCCGTCGCTGCCGGCGAAGGTGGCCACCGCGTCGACGAACGACGCCAGGTTGTCGCGGGCCTGGGCAGCGACGGCCCCCGGCGACGCCACCAGCTCGATGTCGACGCCGATCACGTCGATGACGCGGCGGACGAGGTCGACGAGGGGCTCGCCGGCGAAGGCGCGCAGCCGCCTGATCTCGCGGGTGAGCTGCGCGAATCGGTCCAGTGCCTCCGGCGAGTAGTCGCCCTTGCCGGGGTCGTCGAGGGCGTCGGCGATCGACACGATCTCGGTGAGGTCGACACCGGCCACGGCCTGTTCGAGCGCGACGGCGAGGTCGGTGGACCGCGGGCTCCGCTCGACCGCGGCGAGGCGGCGTGCCCGGTCGCCGAGCAGGGCGAGGTCGCGCGGGCCGACCCGCCAGCGGGGCCCGGTGAGCAGCCGCAGCATCGCGGCGTTGGCGGTCAGGTCGTGGACAACCTCGAGGGTGGCCACCACGTCGGCGACCTCGGGGCGAGACAGCAGGCCGCCGAGGCCGACGACCTCGACCGGCACGTCGTGCCCGCGCAGCTCGACCTGCAGCGCCCGGGCGTCGGCCATCCGGTGCACCAGGACGCCGACCTCCGACCAGGCCACCCCTGGATGGACGGTGGGCACGGCGGCGACCTGGCCGGCCACCCACGCCATCTCCTCGGCGTACCTCTCGAACAACGCCACCCGGACCGAGCCGGGCGGTGCGTCGGCGGGCGCCACCAGCGGCTCGACCCCGCGGTGTGTGGCGTAGAGCTCGGTGGCGTGCGCGTTGGCCACGTCGAGGATCCGCGACCCGCTGCGCCGGTTGACGCTCAGCGGGTACGTCGGGGTCGGGGTGTCGTCGGCCTGGACGAAGTGCTGCGGGTACTCGTCCAGGTTCGCGACCGACGCACCACGCCAGCCGTAGATGCCCTGGCAGGGGTCGCCGACCGCGGTGACCGGATGGGCCCGGCCGTCGGGTGACGCGTCGCCGGCGAACAGCCCGGACAGCATCAGCCGCTGCGCCACCGAGGTGTCCTGGTACTCGTCGAGCAGCACGACGCGGTAGCGGTCGCGCTCGAGCACACCCACCTCGGGGCACTCCTGGGCCAGCCGGGCACCGACCGCCATCTGGTCGGAGAAGTCCATCACGCCACGGCTGGTCTTGAGCCGCCGGTAGGCCTCGACAAGCGCCACCAGCTCGTCGCGCTTGTGGGTTGTGCGGACGGCGTCGAGCACCAGCTTGAGCTGCTTCGGCACGGCCGCCAGCTCAGTGCGCAGCGCCTCGTCGAACTGGCGTACCGCGTCGGGTGAGGCCAGGTGCTCGCTCATCTCGGCCTCGAGCTTGAGTACGCCGGCCAGGGTCGTGGGGAGGTGCGTGCTGACCTGCGCGAGCGAGCCGGGGTATTGCTCGCAGGCCAGGGCGGCCAGCTGGAACCGGGACGCGTCGGCGAGCAGCCCGGTGTCGGGCTCGAACCCGAGCCGCAGCCCGTGCTCGCTGATCAGCCGGCCGGCGTAGGCGTGGTAGGTGGCGACCGTCGGCTCACCCTGGTCGGCCTCGTCGCCCTCGCCGGGCGGCCGGTCGTCGGGGCGGCCCAGCAGACCGGCCGTGTCGAGCGCTCCGCGTACCCGGAGGCCGAGCTCGGCGGCGGCCTTGTTGGTGAAGGTGAGGCCGAGGACCTCGTCGGCGCGGACCTGGCCGGAGCCCACCAGCCAGACGACCCGAGCCGCCATCACCGTGGTCTTGCCCGACCCGGCACCGGCCACGATCACGTTGGGCACCAGCGGCGCGGTGATCGCGGCCAGCTGCTGGTCGCTGAACGGGATGCCCATCAGCGCACTGAGCACGCCGGGGTCGGTGAGCCGGCCGGGGTGGCGGCTCGGCTCAGGGGCGGTCGTCATCGCCCCTCCCCTCGAGCGGCGACAGTACGAAGAGCCCGTCGGCCTGCGCGGGGCACAGCGTGCGGAACTCGCACATCAGGCAGAACGCGTTGGTGCTCGCCGGGAACCGCTCCTCCCGGATGCTGCGGACGGCATGGGCGACCTGCTGCTCCGGGACGCTCGGGTCGGCGTCGGTGCCCGGCTCCCAGGTCTGCTGCCGCAGCACCTTCGGCTCACCGGGAGCCAGCCGGCCACCGTCCTTGCGCAGGTAGACCAGCTCGGCGCCGCCGGGTCGAGCCGGCTCGTCGATCAGGTCACCGACGAGGTCGTCGGCGGCGCCGTGCGCGACCGCCAACTGGTAGACGCCGAGCTGGGCGTGCTCGACGACCTGGTCGCCGGTGACGAGGGTCTTGCCGGTCTTGAGGTCGACCACAACGACGGCGCCGTCACTGTCCACCTCGACGCGGTCCATCGCGCCGCGGATCACCACCTGCTCGCCGTCGACGGTCAGCTCGACCGTGAACTCGTGCTCGCTGCCGAGCAGCCGGCGGCGGTCGGCGCGGTGCCAGGCCACGAACCGGCGCAGCGCGACCTCGGCCTCGGCGCGCTCCCGCAGCGAGACCCAGGGTGCACCGAACCGGAGCTCGCCCCAGATCGAGTCGAGGTGGTCGAGCAGGGCATTGATGTCCGGCTCGACCTCACCGCTCGCGACCTGCTGGGCGAGCACATGGATGACGTTGCCGAAGCCGATGGCGGTCGTGGTGGCCGTCGCCCCACCGGCCTCGCGGCTCAGGAACCAGCGCAGCGCGCACTGCCCGATGCCGTCGACGGCGCTGCCGGACAGCACCAGCGGTGCGCCGTCGCGGATGCGGACCGTCGACTCGCTCTGCGGCCGCATCCCCCACCACTGCTGCGGGTCGGCGAACGGCACGAGGGGCGCGCTCGCCTCGTCGGTGTCGTCGAGCCGGGCGTCGGCGAGCCGGGCCAGCCGGCTGGCCGCCGCCCGCCGCAGGGCGACGTCGGCCTGCGGGTCGCCGGCCACCTGGCGCAGCGCGCCGACCACGCCGGCCAGCGACATCGGCCGGGTCGGCCGGCCGGAGACGTGCTCGATGCGTACGCCGAGGTCAGTCAACAGGCGGGACGGCTGGTCGCCCTCGGCATCGGGTGACCTGACGGCCGTGACGACGAGCCGCTGGCGGGCCCGGGTCACGGCGACGTAGAACAGCCGGCGCTCCTCGGCCAGCAGCGCGGAGGTCGACGGCGGCGGGGTCAGGCCGGTGGGCGCCAGCCGGTCGGCCTGCAGCAGCGAGCCGCGGCGGCGGGCGTCCGGCCAGACGCCGTCCTGGACGCCGGCCACCACGACGAGCCGCCACTCGAGACCCTTCGACCGGTGCGCCGTCAGCAGCCGGACCGCCTGGCCGCGGGCGCCCTTGTCGGCGAGCGTGTCCGCCGGGATCTGCTGGCCCTCCACCTCGGCGAGGAAGTTCGACGTACCCCGATGCTCGCTTCGCTCCTCGGCCCGGGCCGCCATCTCGAACAGCGCGCAGACCGCGTCGAGGTCGCGATGCGCGGTGCGGGCCGCGGCGCCGCCGTGGTCGACGGCCGCGCGCAGTCGGCGCGGCCACCGGGTGCCCGACCACAGCTGCCATAGCGCCTGCTCGGGTGGCTCACCGGCGGCCAGCCGCTCACCGGCGGCCAGCAGCAGCAGGCCGAACTCGCGGGCCCGCTCCGCGGCGTGCGAACGATGCAGCGCCAGCGGGGCCGGGTCGAGCAGGGCGTCGCGCAGCAGGTCGGCGGACGGCCGCGGGGGCCGCTCGTCGCCGTACGCCTCGCGGTCCGCCTGGCGGAGGTCACGGGCGAGGCGGCGTACCTGGGTCGCGTCGAGCCCGCACAGCGGCGACACGAGCAGGGCCTGGGCCTGGTCGGTCGTGAGCGTCTGCGGGTCGGCCGCGACCCGCAAGGCCAGCAGCAGGGGCTGCACGGCCGGCTCCATCCGCAGCGGCACCTCGTCGGCGGCGACCTCCACCGGGACCCCGGCCGCGACCAAGGCCCGGCGCAGCGCCGGGATCGACCGAGTGCCCGACCGCACCAGCACCGCCATCTCGGACCAGGCCAGGCCGTCCTCGAGGTGCGCCCGGCGCAGCAGGTCGGCGATGTGGTCGAGCTCGGCACCGGACGAGGAGTACGTGAAGACGTCGAGCCGGCCGTCGCCGTACGGGCAGCCGTCGGCCGTCGGCTGCCGGAACGCCTCGAACGCCTCCCGGTCGAGGCTGCCGGGCAGCCCGAGGGTGGCGGCCACCCGGCGCGACGCGGTGAGCAGCCGCAAGCCGAAGCGACGGGTCGTCGACAGGGGTACGACCGGCGCGGGCGCACCGTCTGCGGTCGGGAACTGCTGCGGGAACCGCAGGATGCCGCGAGCGTCCGCGCCGCGGAAGCCGTAGACGGACTGGTCCGGGTCGCCCACCACGACCAGGTCGCGGCCGTCGCCCGCGATCGCCCGCAGCAGCCGGACCTGCGCCGGGTCGGTGTCTTGGTACTCGTCGACGAAGACGGCGCCGAACTCCTGCCGTAGCACGGCCCGGACCTCCGGCTGCTCGGCGAGCAGCACGGCCTGGTGGACGAGCTCGGAGTAGTCGATGTGGTGCTGGAAGCCGAGGACGGCGAGGTACTCCTCGAAGAACTCGCCCACCGCCGTCCACTCGGGTCGGCCCGCCTCGGCGCCGATCCGCTCGAGGTCGCCGGGGTCGAGGGTGAGCTCGCGCGCCCGTGACATCACGGTGCGGACCTCCTCGGCCAGGCCCCGGGTGCGCAACGCCGCATCGAGGCTGGCGGGCCAGTGCACCCGACCTGACTCGCGGCTGCCGGCCAGCAGGTCGCGGATGCGTACGTCCTGCTCGGGGGCCGACAGCAGCTGCAGCGGGTAGGAGTACGCCTCGGCCGGCTGGAACCTGCGCACCAGGGCGTAGCAGAAGGAGTGGAAGGTCGAGCTCAGCGGTGTCGTCACGGTGCGGTCGAGCCGGCCGGTGATGCGGTCGCGCAGCTCCTCGGCGGCCTTGCGGCTGAATGTCAGCACCAGCACCTGGTCAGGTCGCAGACCGCGCCGCTCGACCCGGTCGACGACCGCCTCGACGAGGGTGGTGGTCTTGCCGGTGCCGGGACCGGCGAGCACCAGCAGCGGTCCGCCGAGGTGCCCGACGACGCGCTGCTGGGCGGCATCCAGCGGCGCCGCGGCGGCGGTCTCCCGGCGGCTGCGGACCAGCCGGTAGGACACCGGTGGGGTCGCTCGGCTCCTGGCCATGCGGGCCATCAGATCAGATCGACCCGGCCTGGCGGGTGGTTGGGCGCGGTGAGTCCGGTGTGGTCGTGGTCGGGCCGGTGTCGGGTGGGCCGAGGTCGTGGGTGTGGCCGCGTCGGTCGCAGATGTAGATGCGGCGTTCGGGTGATTGCCAGATGTGGAGTCCGGTGAAGGGTTGTTTGACTCGCCAGCCGTTGGCGAAGGTTTTGACTCGGTGGAGTCGTCGGCGTAGTGGTGCGGCGTTGTTGAGGGTGGTGGTGCCGCCGTGGTTGCGGGGCTGGGTGTGGTCGATGTCGTCGGTGGCCCTGGTGGGGGCGTCGGCGTAGGGGAACGGGTTCCATGGGTTGGCCAGCTGGACTGCTTCACGCAGGGTGCCGGTGTAGTCGCTGTGGTTGGGGGCGTGCCAGCGGATGTCGTCGTTGAGGTCGATCACCGGTTTGATGGTGACCTGGTGGTGTCGGAGCCGGTCGAAGACCTGGTCGGTGGTGATCGGGCCGTGCCCGGTCACGTCGGCCGGGCCCTGGGCCTGGGTCCAGGTGGGGAGGTCGAGGTGGACCAGCACGTCGGCCGAGGCCCACAGGCCGGCGTCGATCAGGTCGTGTGGGGTGGGCACGTCGAGGCGCCACAGGCCGGGTGTGAGTCGTGGGTCGCCGTCGGTGTCGGTCGAAGTCGGCATGTCTGTGGTGGGCGATGGGATCGGCTGGGCGCCGGCGGCCCAGGCCCGGTGCCGTGCCACCAGTGCCACGGTTGCGGGTGGGTTGGCCAGCCAGCCCACCGCGGCGGCCCGCCGGATGTCCTTGCAGCGTTCGTCGCCGAGGTCGCCCAACAGGTCGGCGACGTGGTCGGCGGCGGCGTCGAACGCGAGCCCGTCGAACACGTCCACGTCGGCGAAGATGCGGCAGCCGCCGCCCTCGTCGTCCCTGGTGACGGTGACGCCGCGGCGCTCCAAGGCGGCCCGGGCCCGGCGGTCGGCCTCGGCCGGGTCGACCTCGATCAGCACCTTCTCGACCTCGGCGGCCAGCCGCCGCGGCCCGAGCCGCTCCACACTCGCCGCGATCTGCTGGTCGAGGCGGCGGGCCGCCGGCAGCGGCAGCGTGTGCGCCGCCCGCAGCACCAGCCGCACCTTCGACACCGGCACCTGCCCGGCCCGCAGCCGGCCGAACAGGGCCGGCATCCGGTGCCGCAGATCGAGCGCATCACCCAACTGGAAGAACGCCCGGCCCGTGCTGCACCCGGTCGCCGTGGCCAGCTCGTCGACCGCGAACTCGGCCATCTCCGGCGTCCCCGGCCCGCCAGGACGCTGCGCCGTCTCCAACCCGGACCGGACACCCGGATCGGTCTGCGGCACCGGCG
>JBOHDE010000023.1:0-26919 GCA_050699035.1 Nocardioidaceae bacterium
GAAGCGCCGCCGGCGGACCGGCGCGAGAGCTGGCCGGTGTCGGCCAGCGCCACGATGTACGACGACGGCTTCATCACGGTGCGCCGCGACACGCTGACCGGCCCGGACGGCTCGTCGTTCGACCGGGCGGTAGTGCAGCACGCCGACGCGGTCGGCGTACTCGTCCTCGACGACCAGGAGCGGCTGCTGCTGCTCGGGCAGTACCGCCATGCCACCGGGCACCGGCTGCTCGAGCTGCCCGCGGGCCTGCTCGACGTACCCGGGGAGGACCCTCAGGCCGCGGCGGCCCGCGAGCTCGCGGAGGAGGCCGACCTGCGGGCCACCGACTGGCGGGTGCTGGTCGACACGTTCTCCTCCCCGGGCTTCAGCACCGAGGCCTGGCGGGTGTTCCTGGTCCGCGGGGTCAGCGCGGTCCCGGCCAGCGAGCAGTTCACCCGCGAGCACGAGGAGGCCGACCTCGAACGGCACTGGGTACCGCTCATCGAGGCCGTCGCTGCGGTGCTCGAGGGGCGGCTCGGCAACCCGATGGCGGTGATGGCGGTGCTGGCCTGCTGGACCGTGCGCAACGGCCCCGGGTACGACTCCCTGCGTCGTCCGGACGCGGACTGGTCGACTCGGGTCGCACCGGCCTGAGGGCGGGTCTACACTCGCATCGCCACTCCACCGGAAGGGGTGGCCCAGCAGGGTGGACAGCAGGCGGGGAACGACGCCGCGACAGGGAGACGGGCATGAAGGTCGGGGTCCCGAAAGAGGTCAAGATCCACGAGTACCGCGTGGCCATCACCCCGTCGGGTGTCCACGAGCTCTCGGCGCACGGCCACGAGGTGTTTGTGGAGACGTCGGCGGGTGTCGGGTCGTCCATCCCGGACGAGGAGTTCGTCGCCGCCGGGGCCAAGATCCTGCCCGACGCCGACGCCGTGTGGGAGACCGGTGACCTGATCTTGAAGGTGAAGGAGCCGGTGCCGGCGGAGCACCACCGGATGCGGGAAGGGCAGGTGCTGTTCACGTACCTGCACCTGGCCGCCTCCCGGGAGTGCACCGACGCACTGCTGGAGCGCGGGGTGACCGGCATCGCGTACGAGACCGTGCAGACTCCCGACGGCGGACTGCCGCTGCTCGCGCCGATGAGCGAGGTGGCGGGACGGCTGGCCCCGCAGGTCGGTGCGTACCACCTGATGCGCTCCGGCGGCGGTCGTGGCGTGTTGATGGGCGGCGTGTCCGGCGTCTACGCGTGCAAGACCGTCGTGATCGGCGCCGGCGTGTCCGGGATGAACGCCGCGGCGATCGCGCTCGGCATGCAGGCCGAGGTGCTGCTGCTGGACAAGAACGTCGACCGGCTGCGGCAGGCCGACCGGATCTACCAGGGGCACCTGCAGACGGTCGCCTCGAACACCTTCGAGATCGAGCGGGCCGTCGTCGACGCCGACCTGGTGATCGGCGCCGTACTCGTACCCGGTGCAAAGGCGCCGACGCTGGTCTCGAACGACCTGGTGTCGCGGATGAAGCCGGGCGCGGTGCTCGTCGACATCTCGATCGACCAGGGCGGCTGCTTCGAGGACTCGCGGCCGACGACCCACGCCGAGCCGACGTACAAGGTGCACGACACGGTGTTCTACTGCGTCGCGAACATGCCGGGCGCGGTCCCGCACACTTCCACGTACGCACTGACCAACGTCACCTTGCCGTACGCCGTCGCGTTGGCCGACAAGGGCTGGCAGCAGGCGCTGCGCGACGACCAGTGCCTGGCGCTCGGTCTCAACACGCACGCCGGCGCGCTCACCAACGGGCCGGTCGCCGACGCCCACGGCCTCGGCCACCGGGAGCTGGCGGAGGTGCTCGGCTGACCGGTCCGACAGCGCTCCAGCAGACGCTGCGCACGTACCTCGACCACCTCACCGTCGAGCGCGGGCTGGCGGGCAATACCGTGTCGTCGTACCGGCGCGATCTGCGGCGCTATGTCCAGTTCCTGGGTGTACGGGGCATTGCCGAGCCGTCCGCGGTCGCCGAGCGCGACGTCACGGAGTTCCTGATGGGGCTGCGCGAGGGCGACTCCGACCATTCACCGCTCGGCGCCGGCAGCGCGGCCCGCGCCGTAGTCGCGGTGCGGGGGTTCCACCGGTTCGTGCTGCGCGAAGGGCTCGCCACGACTGACCCGGCGGCTGGGGTGCGCCCGCCGACGCCACCCAAGCGACTGCCGAAGGCACTGCCTGTCCATGACGTCACCCGGCTGCTGGAGACCGCGGGCGCGCCCGGCACTACGCTGGCGCTGCGCGACCGCGCCCTGCTCGAGCTGCTGTACGGCACGGGGGCGCGGATCTCGGAGGCGGTCGGTCTCGACGTCGACGACCTCGACCTGGACGCCGCGGCGGTGCGGCTGCGGGGCAAGGGCGGCAAGGAGCGGGTCGTCCCGGTGGGTTCGTACGCCCGCGACGCCGTGTCGGCGTACCTCGTCCGGGCCAGGCCGCAGCTGACCGGTGCAGGCGGGGGACCAGCGGTCTTCCTCAACGCCCGCGGTGGCCGGTTGTCCCGGCAGAGTGCGTGGACCGTGCTCCGCTCCGCGGCCGACCGGGCGGGCGTCACGGCCGAGGTGTCGCCGCATACCCTTCGGCACTCCTTCGCCACCCACCTGATCGACGGCGGCGCCGACGTCCGGGTGGTCCAGGAGCTGCTCGGCCATGCGTCGGTGACGACGACCCAGGTCTATACGTTGGTCACGGTCGACTCGCTGCGTGAGGTGTATGCCGCGTCTCATCCGCGCGCCCGCGGCTGAGCCTCGGCGAGGTTGCCCGCCGAGGCGTGTCGTCCCCAGATTTATGCACAGGTCGTGCCAGGGTTGTGTACGTAGCACCTGGGCGTATGCACAGATCGCCCGGCCGCCTTGAGAAGCGCTCGGCGCACCGCCTAGGCTCGCGCGAGATCGGCGCCCACACGTGGGCACACAGCGCCGACATGTCGGCGGAGAGGTGAGGCGGGTCGTGGACGAGTCGACAAACAGCACCTCGCAGTTCGGAGGCTCCACCGCCTCGGAGATGCCGCCGGTCTACCCTCCCGACGCGTGGCAGCCGACCTTGCCATCCGCCAACCCCGACCCCGAGGCGTCCGTGACCGCGATGCAACCCGCCCCAGTAACTGGCCCAGTGACTGGCACCGTGACCCCGGTGACTGGCCCGGAGGAGACCGAGCTGGCGCCTCCTGCCGGCGACGTCGGACCGACCGGACGACCCCTGCCCGACCTGCCGACGCCGGAGCCGGTGCATGAGCACGGCCCCGCGCGGGTGATCTCGATGTGCAACCAGAAGGGTGGCGTGGGCAAGACCACAACCACGATCAACCTCGGCGCCGCACTCGCGGAGTACGGCCGCAAGGTGCTGCTCGTCGACTTCGACCCGCAGGGCTCGCTGTCGGTGGGCCTCGGTCTCAACCCGCACGAGATGGACCTGACCATCTACGACCTGCTGCTGAGCCGGGACTACAAGATCGACGAGGTGATCAGGCCGACCGGCATCGACGGGCTCGACATCCTGCCGTCCAACATCGACCTGTCGGCGGCCGAGGTGCAGCTGGTCCAGGAGGTGGCCCGCGAGCAGACGCTCTCCCGGGTGCTCGAGCCGGTGATGGCCGACTACGACATCGTGCTGATCGACTGCCAGCCGTCGCTCGGCCTGCTGACGATCAACGCGTTGACCGCCTCCGATGGTGTCGTCGTGCCGCTTGAGTGCGAGTACTTCGCCTTGCGCGGCGTCGCGCTGCTGAAGCACACCATTGACAAGGTGACCGAGCGGCTCAACCCGCGGCTGCGGATCGACGGGCTGCTCGGCACCATGTTCGACGGCCGCACACTGCACGGGCGTGAGGTGCTGCAGCGGCTGGTGGACGCGTGGGGAGAGGATGTCTTCCACACCGTCATCAGGCGTACGGTGAAGTTCTCGGACTCCACCGTGGCCGGTGAGCCGATCACGACGTACGCCGGCACGTCGGCCGGCGCGGAGTCGTACCGCCAGCTGGCGAGGGAGGTGCTCGCGCGTTGTCCCGACGAGTGAGCCTGCCCGGCGCCGACGAGCTGTTCCGGGCGACCACGCACGACGAGGACATCGCAGCAAGCACCGAGGCACCGACGGAGCCGGCCACCGCTGAGCCGCCCGTCCCCGCTGGACCGCCGTCGGTCGAGCCGGTGGCGGTCGACGAGGCGCGAAGATCTGACCCAGGATCGGACTCTGGGCCGGACGTTGGTCCGGGCCGGCAGGCGAGCGGTCGGGTCAGGCACGACGAGAAGATGACCATCTACGTCACCGCCGACGAGCTGCTCGACATCGAGCAGGCCCGGCTGGTGCTCCGCCGTTCGCTCGGCGGCGCCGTCGACCGTGGCCGGCTGGTCCGGGCCGCCGTCGCGATGGCGCTCGCCGACCTGGACGAGAACGGCGACGAGTCCGAGCTCAGCCGTCGATTGAGCGGCACGTGACGACAGACCAGTTCGCCGTACACCTGGACAACTTCGAAGGCCCGTTCGACCTGCTGCTCGGCCTGATCGCCAAGCACAAGCTGGACATCACCGAAGTGGCGCTGTCTCGGGTCACGAACGAGTTCATCGCCCATGTCAAGGCACGGGGGCCGGAGTGGGACCTCGAGCAGACCTCGCAGTTCTTGGTGGTCGCATCCACGTTGCTGGACCTGAAGGCGGCCCGGCTGCTGCCGCAGGCCGAGGTGGAGGACGAGGACGACCTGGCGTTGCTGGAGGCCCGGGACCTGCTGTTCGCGCGGCTGCTGCAGTACCGCGCGTTCAAGCAGGTGGCCGCCCAGCTGAGTGCCCGGCTGGCCGCCGAGTCCCGCCGGGCACCGCGCGCGGTCGGGCTGGAGGAGCGGTACGCCGGGCTGTTGCCCGAGGTGCTGATCGGGCTCGGGATCGACGAGCTCGCGCTGCTGGCGGCGAAGGCGCTCGCGCCCAAGCCCGTGCCGGTCCTCGGGCTGGCCCACCTGCACGCCCCGAAGGTGAGCGTCCGTGAGCAGGCGGCGATCCTGGTGGATCGGCTGCGGCGCAGCGGGTCGGTGTCGTTCCGTACCCTCGCCGCGGACTCGCCCGACACGCTGACCACGGTGGCCCGGTTCCTGGCCGTGCTGGAGCTCTACCGGGAGGGCGCGGTGTCGTTCGACCAGGTCACCCCGCTCGGCGAGCTGCACATCCGGTGGACCGGCTCCGACGAGGCGGCGATCGACGACATCGACGAGTTCGAGGGTACGCCGGAGGCGGAGCCCCCGACCGTAGAGGAGAAGGAAACCGATGAGCGAGCAGCCAGTCAGCCGGCCTGACGACGTCCTGGTCGACCCTGCACCCGCCCTGGCGCCGGCCTTGGAGGCGGTGCTGATGGTGACCGACCAGCCGCTCGACCACCTCACCTTGGCGCAGGCGGTCGGCCACCCGCCGCAGCAGGTCGAGCGCGCGCTGGCCGACCTGGCGGAGTCCTACACCGCGGACGGTCGGGGCTTCGACCTGCGCAACGTGGCCGGCGGCTGGCGCTTCTACACCCGCGAGGACTACGCGCCGATCGTGGAGAAGTACGTCCTCGACGGCCAGCAGGCCCGGCTCACCCAGGCGGCACTCGAGACGCTCGCCGTGGTGGCGTACCGGCAGCCGGTCAGCCGGGCCAGGGTGTCGGCGATCCGTGGCGTCAACGTCGACGGGGTGATGCGCACCCTGCTGACCCGCGGGCTGGTCGAGGAGGCGGGCACCGACGCCGAGACCGGCGCGATCCTGTACAAGACGTCGGCCTACTTCATGGAGCGGATGGGGCTCGGGTCGCTGGACGAGCTCCCGCCGCTGGCGCCGCTGCTGCCGGAGATGTCGGACCTGGAGGCCGACCTCGACACGCCCGAGGCCGTCCCGACGCGTGCGGACCCGGGTCCGGCGGAGCCGGCGCCACGTCTCGATGGCTGAGCCCGACTCCGACGCTGGGTCCGAGCCGGTCGGCGTACGCCTGCAGAAGGTGCTCGCCGCGTCCGGCATCGCCAGCCGGAGGGGCTGCGAGGAGCTGATGTCGGCGGGGCGGGTCGAGGTCGACGGCGAGGTCGTCACCCGCCTCGGCGTCCGCGTCGACCCCGAGACCGCCCTCATCCGGGTCGACGGCAAACGGCTGCCGACCGCGTCGCGGCACGTCTATGTCGTGCTCAACAAGCCGCGCGGGGTGGTCAGCACGATGGCCGACCCGCAGGGCCGCCGGACCCTGTCCGACCTGGTCGCTGACCGCCCGGAGCGGTTGTTCCACGTCGGGCGGCTCGACACCGACACCGAGGGCCTGATCCTGCTCACCAACGACGGCGAGTTCGCGCACCGGATGGCCCATCCGTCGTTCGGCGTCCTGAAGACGTACGTCGCCGAGGTGAAGGGGCCGGTCACCGGCAAGGTCGGCCGGGCGCTGCGGGCCGGGGTGACGCTGGAGGATGGACCGGTCAGCGTCGACGGCTTCCGGGTGATCGAGGCCGGCGGGCGGCGGGCGATCGTCGAGGTGGTGCTGCACGAAGGTCGCAAGCACATCGTCCGGCGGCTGCTCGCGCACGTCGGGCACCCGGTGCAACGGCTGTCGCGGACGGCGATCGGTCCGGTCCGCGTCGGTGACCTGCGGACCGGTCAGCACCGCGAGCTGACCCGGTCCGAGCTCGGGGCGCTGCTGGACGAGACAGGGCTCTGAGCGGGTCCCCGGCCCCGTTAGGGTTGGGTGTCCGACCAGCGGACACGACAGGAGGAGACGGTGGCGCTACGAGCCGTGCGCGGGGCAACACAGCTCGAGGTGGACGAACGGGAGCACCTGCTGGCGCGCGTCGCCGAGCTGGTGACCGTGATGATGGAGTACAACAACCTGACCACCGACGACCTGGTCAGCATCATCTTCACCGCCACCGGTGACCTGCACTCCGACTACCCGGCGTACGCCGCACGCCAGATGGGTCTCGTCGACGTCCCGCTGATCTGCACCCGGGAGCTCGAGATCGAGGGCGGGATGCCCCGGGTGGTCCGCGTCCTGGCGCACATCGACACCGAGCTGACCCGGGCCGACATCACCCACGTCTACCTGCATGGAGCCGCCGCCCTGCGCCGCGACCTGACCCACGTGCGGGCCGACCCGTGACCCCACCGCCGCTTTCCGGTCCGGTCCTGGTGGTCGGTGCCGGGCTGATCGGCACCTCGGTCGGCCTGGCGCTGACCCGGTCCGGCCTCGATGTCCACCTCGACGACGCCGACGCCCGGATGGTCCGCGTCGCGTCGTCGCTGGGCGCCGGCAGTGCCGACCCGGTGGACGCGCCGACCCTGGTGGTGGTCGCGGTGCCACCCGACCACCTGGGCGAGGTGGTGGCAGCCGCGCTGACCGGTTGGCCGGAGGCGGTGGTGACCGACGTCGGCAGCGTCAAGGTCAAGCCGCTGGCTGACGTGCGCGCGCTGGTCCCGGCCGACCTGCTGGCCCGCTACGTCGGAAGCCACCCGATGGCCGGCAGCGAGCGGACCGGCCCGATCGCGGCCTCGGCCGACCTGTTCGACGGTCGTGCGTGGGCGGTGACGCCGCACGGGACCGCCGCGCCCGCCGCGGTACGCCGGGTGGAGGCCCTGGTGGCGGCCTGTGACGCCGTACTCGTGTCGATGGACCCGGCCGACCATGACGCGGCGGTGGCCAGGATCTCCCATCTTCCGCACGTGCTGTCAGCCCTCGCGGCGGCCCGGCTGGTCGATGCGCCGGCCGAGCACCTGACGCTCGCCGGGCAGGGCCTTCGTGACGTGACCCGGGTGGCCGGCGGTGACCCGTCGTTGTGGCAGCAGATCCTGTCGGCCAACGCGGTCTCGGTGTCCGCGCTGCTGCGCGACGTACGCGGCGACCTCGATCGGCTGATCGCCGAGCTGGACGGGTCGGCGCCGTCGCTGCAGCCCTGGTTGGCGCGTGGTGTTGCGGGCAGCACGTCCATTCCCGGCAAGCACGGCGGCCCGGTGCGGACCGAGGCACCTGTCTTCGTCGTCGTACCCGACCAGCCGGGTGAGCTGGCCCGGCTGTTCGCCGACACCGGCGAGGCGGGGGTCAACATCGAGGACATCCGGATCGACCACGACCCCGGGCGACCGGCCGGTCTGGTCGAGCTGAGCGTGGGCGAGGGCGCGGCCGACGGGCTGGTCGCGGCGCTCGAGGCACAGGGCTGGACTGCGCACCGGTAGCCTTGCTCGTTGGTGGTACCGACGACGAGATGAGTAGAACGTGCAAGGCAGGTCCGGCGACCTCGTGGTCGCGGTCGACGGTCCCTCGGGGTCCGGCAAGTCCAGCACCTCGCGCGGCGTCGCGCGGGCCCTCGGCCTGCGCTACCTCGACACCGGTGCGATGTACCGCGCGCTGACCTGGTGGCTGCTGCGGTCCGGGGTCGACGTCGACGACCCGACTGCGGTGGCGATGGCGGCCAAGGAGCCCGAGATCGTGAGTGGCACCGACCCGGATGCGCCCACCATCACAGTGGACGGTACGGACGTGGCCGGCCCGATCCGTACCCCCGAGGTGACCGCTGCGGTGAGCGCCGTCAGCGCGGTGCCCGAGGTGCGTGCGGTCCTGGTGGGACTGCAGCGCGAGATCATCGGCGGTGGCGGGATTGTGGTCGAGGGCCGCGACATCGGTTCCGTCGTGGTGCCCGACGCCGCGCTCAAGGTGTTCCTGACCGCGCACACGGCGGCGCGTGCCGAGCGCCGGACGGCAGAGCTGGCACCCGGCAGCGCGACGGTGAATGCCACCGCAGCCGACCTTGCCCGCCGCGACCGGATCGACTCGGGGCGGGCCGCCTCGCCGCTGACCAAGGCTGAGGACGCGGTCGAGGTCGACGGGACCGACCTGACCCTCGACGAGGTCATCGCCACGATCGTCGGTCTGGCGAGGGACTCTCGCCGTGTCTCCTGACCACCGGGACCTGGTCGGCACTGACTCGGTCAAGGCCCCTCCCACCCGCCTGGGCCGTCTCCTCCGACCCGTCGGCCGGGCCGTCTTCAACGCGCGCTGGGACGTCCATGTGCACGGAGCCGAGTACGTCCCGCCGGCCGGGCCGGTGCTGCTGGCGTCCAACCACGTCGGCGTGCTGGACGGTCCGCTGCTGGTGGCGGTGGCGCCGCGGATGGTGCACGCCCTGGTCAAACGTGAGATGTTCGACGGCGGCACCGGCCCGCTGTTGCATGCGGTCGGCCAGATCAAGCTGGAGCGCCACGACATCGACCCGGCTGCGGTGAAGAGCGCCGTCCGGGTGCTGCGCGACGGCGGCGTCGTCGGCATCTACCCGGAAGGCACACGCGGGGCAGGCGAGGTCGACCACGCGCACCTCGGGTTCGCGTACCTCGCGATGGTGACCGGCGCGCAGGTGGTGCCGGTCGCCAACCTCGGCACCCGCGACCCCGGCGGCTCGACGTCGTCGACGCCGGGCCGCGGCAGCCGGTTGGACATCGTCTTCGGGCCTGGGGTCGACGTGGCGAAGACGCCGTGGCCGCGCCGACGGGGCGTGGTCGAGCCACTGGCCGAGCAGCTGCGGCAACGGCTCGCCCGCCACGTGGAGTACGCCGTCGAGCTCACCGGCCAGGTGCTGCCTGGCCCGGTGCCTGACGGCCGCCCTGACGAGTCCGCACCAGGCGAGCCCATGGTCGGGCCGGCCGCGTAGAAGGAGCACGATGACAGAGCAGCCAGACAACGGCAGCGGGACCGACGACGGGCAGGTCGGCCCGTTGCCGGTGCTTGCCGTCGTCGGGCGTCCGAACGTCGGCAAGTCGACGCTCGTCAACCGGATCCTCGGTCGACGGGCGGCCGTGGTCGAGGACATACCCGGCGTCACCCGTGACCGGGTCGCCTACGACGCGACCTGGGGTGGGCGTTCGTTCACCGTCGTCGACACCGGGGGCTGGGACCCCGACGCGCGCGGTCTCGCCGAGCGGATCACCGCGCAGGCAGAGGTGGCGGTCGGCCTGGCCGATGCCGTGCTGTTCGTGGTCGACGCGACGGTGGGCATCACCGACGCCGACGAGTCGGTCGTACGCGTCCTTCGCAAGTCCAAGAAGCCGGTCGTGCTGGCCGCCAACAAGGTCGACGACCAACGCGGTGAGCTGGAGGCCGCCGGTCTGTGGAACCTCGGCCTCGGGGAGCCGCGCCCGGTCTCCGGGTTGCACGGGCGGGGGAGTGGTGACCTGCTCGACGCGATCCTCGCCGCCCTGCCCGAGGCGCCGGCGGAGGACTGGGACGCGGTCGGTGGTCCGCGCCGGGTCGCGATCGTCGGCAAGCCCAACGTCGGCAAGTCGAGCCTGCTCAACCGGCTGGCCGGCGAGGAGCGCGTGGTCGTCGACGATGTCGCGGGTACGACGGTCGACCCGGTCGACGAGCTGGTGCGCCTCGGCGGCCGTACCTGGACGTTCGTCGACACCGCGGGCATCCGGCGCCGGGTCAAGGAGGCGTCGGGTCACGAGTACTACGCCAGCCTGCGTACGACGGCTGCCGTCGAGCGGGCGGAGGTGGCGCTGGTCGTGGTCGACGCGAGCCAGCCGATGACCGAGCAGGACCAGCGGATCATCACCGCCGCGGAGGAGGCCGGTCGCGCGCTCGTCGTCGCGTTCAACAAGTGGGACCTGGTCGACGAGGAGCGTCGGCACTACCTCGACCGGGAGATCGAGCGTGACCTGGTGCGGGTGCAGTGGGCGCCGCGGGTGAACATCACGGCCCGCACCGGCTGGCACGTCGACCGGCTCGTACCCCATCTCGACGCCGCGCTGGCCGGGTGGGAGACGCGGGTCGGCACCGGTGCGCTCAACTCGTTCCTCGGCCGGCTGGTCGCGGCACGTCCGCATCCAGTGCGGGGCGGGAAGCAGCCGCGCATCCTGTTCGGCACCCAGGCATCGGTGGCGCCGCCGAAGTTCGTCCTGTTCACGACCGGGCTGCTCGAGGCGTCCTACCAGCGCTTCGTCGAGCGTCGGCTGCGGGAGGAGTTCGGGTTCGTCGGGACGCCGATCCACCTCACCGTGCGACCCCGCAAACGTGAGCGGAAGTAGCCGGTTCTGAGCCGTGGCGGCGGTGCGGTAACGTTCACTCCGCCCGACGGCCGGCTGGTCTCGTGGGCAGCGGGCTGTGGCGCAGTTTGGTAGCGCACTTGACTGGGGGTCAAGGGGTCGCAGGTTCAAATCCTGTCAGCCCGACAAGGTAAAATTGCAGGTCAGAGGCACAATTGGGGGTCGGTTTTACTCTCGGGGGTCAGCCGGAATCAGCTAACGAACTGCTCCTCGGCCTCGGAGTGCCAGCCGCGGGCGGTCCAGCAGGTCAGGGCGCGACAGGCCGTTCCATGGATGTCAGGCTGCGGGTTCCGATCAACGATCAGCGCCAGTACCGTCGCGGTGCGCGACATGTGTCCGCGCTGGAGGTCCCCAGCAGGTCGGGCAGGAGCACCAGCACGGCGACGGCTGCCACGACGAGACCGGACAGGATGAGCGGGGCCACCAGGAACACCCAGACCATCCCCACGGTCAGGGCCAGCGAAAGAGTCGCGTACAAGACCTTACGCACGACAGGTCACGAACGGCCACGCCGCGAAGCAGACGGCGCACAGGCCGTCCGTGCTCGGTGAGGTGACCGGCAGGCCGGTGGAGAGCAGGACCGGCGACAGACCCGGAAAGGTCGACGTCGCCGGTCCTGCCGTCTGGGTGGGAGGCATGGCACCACCCTCCGGCCGGGTGATGCAGGTCACAAGTGGCACAGGTAGTGGCACTGTCCGTCGTCAGCCGCGCAGGCCCGGGCATGATGGCAGCATGGGAGTCGGCGAACTCATCCGCGACCTGCGGAAGGCGCGCGGCTGGTCGCAGGGCCGGCTGGCGTCCGAGCTCACTGAGAGCGGCGGCTGCACCATCACCCGGGAGTACATCTCCCGCCGCTGGGAGAGCGGGCAGTATGAGCCGAGCCCGTTCTGGCTGCGACACCTGGCCGCTGTCCTCGATGTCCCGCTGTTGGTCCTGGAGCAGGAGTCTGTGAAGAGACGCACCTTCATCACCGGTATGGCGGCCACCGCGATCGCCCCCGTCGTCGCCTCCGACCTGATCGCGGTGGGTTTCTCGGCGCGGCTGAACGACTCAGGCCCGCCGGGTGATGAGTGGGAGGCGAAGCTCGCGACGTACGGCCACGACTACATGACGACCGGCGCCGCCGACATCCAACGAAGGCTCGCCGGTGAGCTGGTCGTGCTCCAGCAGCAGATCGACCGGCCCCAGATGTGGGCCGTCGCGGCTCGGCTGATGACCCTGTACGCCAAGACCTTCCCCGGCGCCAACGGGGCCAAGGCGGTCGGCTGGTACCGGATGGCGGCGCAGTCGGCCGACCGCTCCGGCGACGAGGCGACCAGGGTGTGGGTACGGGGTCGCGCCGCGATCGCGCTCGGCTACGAGGGATCCTCGCTGGGCGTCGCGGAGCTGTTCGCCGACCAGGCCATGGGCATCTCGGACCGGCCCAGCCTCGGACGCCTGAACGCCATCATGGGCAAGGCCCACGCCGCCGCCCTGCGAGGCGACCCGGACACCGCCCGGTCCCTGATCGCCGACGGCCGGCGGATGTTCGACCGGGCGGGCTCGCACCAGCAGACGTCGGACTACGCCGTGCCGCACTGGCGGATGAACGTGTTCCTCAGCCTGCTGCTGGCCAGGCTCGGTGACGAGACCGGCGCGCTGAACGCCCAGGAAGCGGCCTTCCGGGAGCTGCCGGCCGAGCTGCCCAGGTTCGCCACCCACCTGGAGATGCACCGTGGCCTGATGACCGCCCGGGCGGGCGACCAGCAGGGCGGGGAGGCGTACGCGAGAGCGGCCCTCGACAGGCTCCCACCCGACAAGCACAGCCTCACCCTGCGGATGTTGATGGACGAGATCCGGGCCGACGTCTGACCGGCCGTGGGTGCGCGTCCGGCCAGCACCGACCAACCCGGCCCGAATCGGATTGCCGACGTCTGCGCTCAGTGGCAATGTGCGAGGCATGACCTCCTTCGTCTCCCACACGAGCCTCGACTGTGCAAACGCCTACGAGCTCTCGAAGTGGTGGAAGCAGCTCCTGGGTTATGTCGACATCGACGGCGATCCCAACAAGCCGGGCCATCAGGAGTGCGCGATCCGTGACTCGGAGACCGGCCACGAGATCCTCTTCATCGAGGTGCCGGAGCCGAAGTCGGTGAAGAACCGCATCCACTTCGACCTGCGGCCGCGCACGAGCAGCCGCGACGACGAGATCGAGCGGGTGCGCGGGCTCGGTGCGGGAGGTGTCCGACCACCGCGGCCAGTACGGCCCCGGCACTGGATGGGTCGTTCTCGCTGACCCAGAGGGCAACGAGTTCTGCATCCTCCGTTCGGCGGCCGAGGTGGCGGCCGGCCCGCCGTCGAGCGAGTGAACGAGGCAGTGAGCTACCCCCGCAACAGGTACGGCAGCGTGAGCTCATCCGCCCCGAGAGAGCTCCGAGTGAACCAATCCGTGGATGCCACGACTCCAGCTTCCGCTGGTCAGCAGGGCAGGGTGAACGTCAGCCCCAGATCTCCGCTGCGGTCTCGACGACCAGCCGCAGTTTCGCGATCTCCTCGTCGATCGTGAGCAGGTTGCCCTCCACGGTCGAGGAGAACCCGCACTGTGGCGACAGGCACAGCTGCTCGAGGGGGACGTACTTGCTCGCCTCGTCCACCCGCCGCTTCAGGGAGTCCTTGTCCTCGAGCGCACCCTTCTTGGTGGTGACCAGGCCGAGCACCACCTGCTTGCCTTCGGGCACGTAGCGCAGGGGCTCGAAACCGCCGGACCGTTCGTCGTCGTACTCCAGGAAGAATCCGTCGACGTCGAGTTGGGAGAAGAGGGCCTCCGCGACGAAGTCGTAGCCGCCCTCGGCCGCCCACGACGACCGGAAGTTGCCACGGCACAGATGGGTGGTGACCCTCATACCAGGAGGCCGATCCTGGAGAGCGGAGTTGATGTTGCGGATGTACTGCTCGTGCTGGTGCTCGCCATCCCCGCCCTGCTCCGCGATCATCGCTCGTTGGGCGGGGTCGTTGAGGTAGGCGAGGCTGGTGTCGTCGAGCTGGAGGTAGGTGCAGCCGAGCTCCCCGAGGCGACGCACCTGCTCGGCGTACGCAGCGGTCAGGTCCGCCCAGAACGGCTCGAGCTCCGGGTAGACCTTCTCGTCGATGGCTGCCCTCCCGCCGCGGTAGTGCACCATGCTCGGGGACGGGATCGTCACCTTCGGTGTGACGGCGGAGACGTTGTCGCGCAGGAAGGTGAACGCGTCGCCGAAGATCGTCTCCCGCAGGCCGACGCGGTCGTGAACGCTCAACGCCGCCGACTCGAAGTCGAGATCACCCTGCTCATTGTGGAAGTGCACCTGCAGCTTCTCGTCGGTCTTGTCGATGCCGTCAAGCTGGTAGATGAAGTCCATGTGCCAGGAGGTACGGCGAAACTCCCCGTCGGTGGCGGACTGCAGGCCGACCTCCTCCTGGATCCGGATCACGTCGCGGATGCTGCGGTCCTCGACCTCGCGCAGGGCCTCGGCGTCGATCCCGCCGGCGGCGTGCTGGCTCCTTGCGTTGAGCAGATCCTTGGGCCGGAGCAGGCTGCCGACGTGGTCGGCACGGAACGGTGCCGTCTCTCTCCTCATGGCGCTCCTGTTCGCTAGACGAACATATGTTACGGTGACGCACGAACGTTACGGCTCACTCGGCCCGTCGTCAATCAGTTGCTCGTCGAGCGAAGGGTGGTCGCGATGCCCGAGGAACACGCCCACGCGGACCACTTCGTCCAGTCCCTGGCCCGCGGGCTCAGCGTGATCACGGTGTTCGGACCCGAGGCTCCGGAAATGACGCTCAGCGGCGTGTCCCGCGCAACGGGGCTCACCCGGGCGGCTGCTCGGCGATTCCTGCTGACCCTGGTCGACCTCGGCTACATGCGGTTTGACGGCAAGCTGTTCCGGCTCGCGCCCCGGATCCTCGACCTCGGGTACGCCTACGTGTCGAGCCTGCCCCTGACCGGCATGGCGATTCCGCACCTGGAGATACTGGTCTCCAAGACCCAGGAATCGTCCTCGATCTGCGTGCTGGACGGTGCCGAAATCGCGTACATCGCTCGCGTCCCCACCTCGCGGATCATGACCGTCGCCATCAGCGTGGGCACGCGGTTTCCGGCGTATGCCACCTCGATGGGGAAGGTGCTGCTCGCCGGCCTCGACGACGCCGCGCTCCAGGACTACCTAGCGACGGTCACGCTTGTCGAGCTGACCGAGCACACGGTCAAGACGGTGGATGAGCTGCGCGCCCAGTTGCTCGACGTCCGAAGGCAGGGCTACGCCCTTGCCGACCAGGAGCTCGAGCACGGCCTACGCTCGATCGCCGCGCCGGTGCACGACAAGCAGGGCGGTGTCGTCGCCGCGGTCAACGTGTCGTCCCACGTAAGCAGGGTCACCAAGGACAAGGCCAAGCGTCAGTTCCTGCCGCCCCTGCTCGACGCGGCCCGCGCCATCGAGGCGGACCTGGCCAGGAGCTGATCGGGTTGGTGTATCGCCAACATGTCACGGAGCCGGGCGAACTCGGCCACTGCGGCCGGCCGCAGCTGGTCGAACCGTTCATGGAAGATCGAGTAGGACCGCATCGCAGGTCAGCCGGCAGGCAGATACCTCGCTGGTAGCCGCGGTGCCCCTCTCATCAGCACGGTCCACTCCGCAGCCGGCAGCGTCTCTGCGCCCAGGTGGTTCTCGATGCCCCGAGGCCTGTCGTCGACCCAGCGGGAGAGCGCACTCACCACCACCCAGCGCGGCCAGACATGACGGGCGCCAGACCCACGCCGTCCGAAGCGACCCGTCAGCCTGAGAACTTCGTGCGGGCTCTGGACCGCGGGCTGGCCGTGATCCGGGCATTCACGAAGGAACGGCCGAACCTGACGCTCAGCGAGGTAGCGCGCAGCTCGGGTCTCACTCGGGCAGCCGCCCGCCGATTCGTCCTCACCCTCGTCGATCTCGGCTACGTGGGGATCAAGGGGCAGACCTACCACCTGAGGCCGTGGGTTCTCGAACTCGGGTTCGCCTGCCTGTCGACCATGACCCTGCCAGACGTCGCGCGTCCTCACCTGTCCCAGCTCTCGGAGGACCTGGGTCGGTCCATCTCGATCGCCGGCAGGTGGTCGATCTATCAACGTCGCGGAGTCCTTCATGCGCACCAAGCGACAGCGACTGGACAGGATCGCGCTCAAGCCCTTGCTCGCCACGGCTACGGAGATCGAAAGAGACCTCCAGCTCGCGGGATACCGAGGCCACTCGGTTTCGCTTGTCCTGAACCAGGACACAGTCAGCCCGACCGAGTGATTTGCGCGCGACCCTAGTAGCCTGGCCTGAATGTCCAGAGCACCAGCTGAGACGCTCCGTGGACGACGCTTCCGAATGGGTTGGTTGGCCGGTGCCGCCACTGTCTTGGCACTGTCTTCGTGCACTGCGCAGGAGCCCTTCTCTACTCAGGAGGTGGGAGTCGGCAAGTACCTGGACTACTGCTTCAGCAAGACGGAGGAGCTCCACCGAGCTTCGCTGACGTACGCCTCGCGTGTGGAGCTGACGAAGTCAGAGGCGAAGACCTTTACCCTGACCCTCAGCAACAAGCCGCTCGGCGTGCCCGGATCCAGGTCGGAGGAGCTCGGCGTCGCCTGTACCGTCTCGGCTCGCCTGGTCGTTCCCTCGTCGCGAGCTGAGGTCACCCCGACGGACTGGGTTCAGCAGCAGTACGTCCCGCCGCAGGACACGACGTGGAAATGGGTGGTGGCGGGAAAGGCCGCCGGCGAGTCCGAGGCAGTGCTGGAGGTCAGACCGGCGATCCGCGTGGCCAACTCTGACGGTTCCACCCGGCTCGAAGACCTCCGCACTGAGCAGTTCCCCATCACCTTTGACGTGGGGATGACCTGGCAGCAGAAGATGACCTCGTTCTGGGGTGTCCTCATTGCGGGCGCCACTGGCATCGCGACCCTCATCGGCGCCTGGTTCCTGCTCCGGAAGCTGTTCGCCGGCAGAGCGGCGGAGGACGACACGGACGAGAGCGACAATCCCCAGACGGGAGTCGGAAGGTCGTCGCCGGGCAGCGAGCGCTCTCGTTAAGGCCCTAGTGCGGCGAGGCCGGTGAGCACCCGCGCGAGCCCGAAGTCCCAGGACAGGGAGGCGCTGGAGGCTCCGCCCATTGCCTCCCCGGCCGCGGCGCCGACAGTCTGGGCGAGCGGGAAGTCGTCGCCCAGGTAGGACGCGAGCCGGGCGCCCCACTCCGGCCAGTGCTCGGCGAGCTCGCCGGCCCGCGGATGCGGGCGGAGAGCGTGAGCTCCGGCGCGGGCGAAGTCCAGCACGAAGGTCAGCGCCGCGTCGCACGTCACGGGGTCGAGCCGAAGCGGGGCGAGCGCGCCGAGCTCGTGGTCGTACTTCGCGATGGTGCCCGGCCCTAGTGCCGTGCGTTCGTCGGTGACGTCATGCAGCCAGGGGTGGGCCTGCAGCAGGGCCAGGTTCGACTCGGCCACCCGCTGTACCCGGACTCTCCAGCCGAAGCGACCGAACGACGGCTGGTCCATCCGCGCGTGCGCGGCGTCGGCCATCAGCACCAGCAGGTCGTCACGGCTGTTGACGTGCGTGTAGACCGACATGGTCGAGACGTCGAGCTCGCCGGCGAGACGTCGGATCGTCACCGACCCCAACCCGTCGGCATCGGCGAGTCGGACCGCGGTGTCCACCACCGTTCCGGTCGAGACCCGCGCTCGTGGGCCCCGGCTCCCGCCGGCCGGGGCGTCCGGATGGTCTCGCCAGAGGAGGTCGATCAGTGGCCGCGGCACTTCTTCTCCATGTGGGAATCATTTCATAACAGTGTACGTTGTACGGCGTACAGTGTTAATCCAGGAGAAGAGGAACCGTATGCAGGTCACGTCCACCGCCATCTCGCTCAACGTTGCCGACGTCGAGGCGTCCGCACGCTTCGCGACGACCCACCTTGGTTTCACCGAGGCGATGTCTGCCGACGGATTCATCTCGCTCGAGCACCCGACCGCTGGCGTCAACGTGGTCTTTCTGCGCACCGGACTCGCGACGTTCAAGCCGCAGGAGATCGCCGGCCCGGCCGGTCAGGGCATGCTGCTCGTCTTCGTCGTGGACGACCTGGACTCCGAGTACGCCCGGATTGCCGGCGGCGGTGCCCGAGTCATCACGCCGCCGGAGACCGAGCCGTGGGGCGAGCGGTACTGCCAGTTCGCCGACGGCAACGGGCTGATCTGGCAGCTGGTGCAGTGGGTGCCGACGTCGGAGTGACCAACTGCGTAAGTGGACACGACGAGGACCGTCCCTGGGGCGAAGCACGCGCCCAGGGACGGTCAACGGCGCCCGACGCACCCTAGAACAGGTCGCGGATCTCCACTGCCGCGATCGCGACGAAGAGCAGGACCGCGACCGACATCACCACGTTCGAGAGGATCTTGTTGCGGAAGTCGGTCTCGACCGTTCGGGAGTTCAGCAGATAGAGCAAGGTGGCCGCCATGAAGGGGAGTAGCAGAGCGCCGAGGGCCGCATAGATGATCACCAGGAGCACTGGCTCCTCGAGCGTGAGCAAGATCATCGGCGGGAACGCGCACCACACCAGGAACCCTCGGAACCAGACGTTGGACTCGGAGAGGTAGTTGTCGTCCTCGCTCTCCGGCGCCTTCCGAACGGTTCGTACGTAGTCCCCGAAGAGGTACGCCGCAGCGTTCCACCCGCCGAGGATGGAGCTGGCCGCGGCGGCCCAGAAACCGACCAGGAAGAGCCACTTGACCAGTTCGCCGTACCTGTCGGCCATCGGTCCGGAGACCGCGACCAGCCCCTCTTCGCCGCTGATGTCGGTGCCGGTGCCGTACAGGAAGGCCGCTCCGACGATAAGCATCGAGATCATGAACAGGCCGGTGATGATGAAGCCGACGCTCGAGTCCACGCGCATCGTGGGGATCCACGACGAGTGCCTCCACCCGCGGGCGCGCACCCAGTACGTGTAGGCGGCGAGGGAGTACGTGCCGCTCACGCCGCCGACCACGCCGAGGGCGTACAGAGTGGAGCCTTCTGGCAGCGTGGGCACCACGCCCTTGAGCAGCTCGACGCCGACGTCGGGGGCCAGGAAGACGCCCAGGGCGACGACGGTCACGAACATCAAGCCGACGAAGAACTCCATCACGCGCTCGAAGAACCCGTAGCGGCCGACGAGCAGGAGGGCGAAACCCGCGACGCCGTGGATGACGGCCCACCCAGTCACGGACAGGACGTCCGGGAACATCGCATCGACCGCGAGCGCGGTCGCGGAGGTGATCGCCGCGCCGTAGAAGAACATGACGATGAACAGGAAGACCACGAAGTAGCCGCTCGCCCAGCGGCTGATCGAGTGCCAGCCCTCGACGATCGTCTGGCCGGTCGCCATGTACCAGCGGCCCATCCCCTCGACCAGGGCGAGCTTGATGATCACGCCGAGGATGATGGTCCACATGAACGTCGCGCCGTACTGCGTGCCGGCGACCAACGAGGTGACCATGTCGCCCGCGCCGACACCGGTTGCCGCGATGACGAAGCCTGGACCGACCAGCCTCAGCTTTGCTCTGAGGCCGCTCGGACCGTGCTCCGCCGGGGCCGGAGTCTCCTGATCCGGGGGTCGTTCTTCCGCCCCGGTTGGACCCTTGGAGCTTTCGCTGTCGGTCGGAGCCACTGTGCTCCACCCTCTTCCGAGACCATCGAGAATGTGCCGGCCGCACATTCTGCTTGGTCTGGGCCGGGTTGGCTAGGGTGTCCACGATGTCGACGTACCTGAGCTCCCCGAAGACCACCGAACCTGTTTTTTCCGTTATGCCGTTCGCATCCCGGTATGCGCGGCGCGCGATGGTGAGCACGGTGGACAACCTTGCGACCGAGGCCGGCGTCGCGATGCTTCGCCGTGGTGGGAGTGCCGTGGATGCGGCCCTGGCCGCGAACGCCGTGCTCACTGTGGTCCTGCCCAACCAGTGCGGCCTCGGCGGCGACCTGTTCGCCATCGTCCTTCGCGATCAGGAGAAGCCGGTTGCGATCAACGCCTCTGGTCGGGCGGGATCGGGCGCCGACCCCGATGCGTTGCGGGCCGCGGGGTTCACCAGGATGCCGTCGCGCGGAGACGTCGCGAGCGTCCCGGTGCCCGGCTGTGTCGACGGCTGGGTGGAGCTGCATCGGCGGTTCGCGCGACTGGGGTTGGAGGAGGTGCTCGAGCCGGCCCGCCGGTACGCCGACGACGGCTTTCCCGCGTCGCCCTACCTCACGGCGGCCGTCCCGACGGTCGCGACGACACCCGCCGGGCCGGAGCTGGCGCCGGGCGGCAAGCTGGCCCCGGGAGACGTGATCCACCGGCCCGGCGTCGGACGGCTGCTGGCCGGGATCGCCGCCGGTGGCCGACGCGCCTTCTACGAGGGTGAGTTCGGCGAGAGCCTGATCGACCTGGGGGCCGGGCAGTACACCGAGGACGACCTGCGGCGTACCCAGGCGGAGTGGGTCGACCCGTTGTCGGTGCGCTTGTGGGGTCGCGATGTGTGGACCGCGCCACCGAACTCCCAGGGCTACCTCGCCCTTTCGGCCGGGTGGATGGCCGAACACCTCGACCTGCCGAGCGATCCGGCCGACCCGCTGTGGGCACACCTGCTCGTCGAGGCGGCCCGGCAGGCGGCCTACGACCGACCCGAGGTGCTGCACGAGGGAGCCGACGGCCGTGCCTTGCTGGCGCCGGACCGACTCCAGCCACGGCTGGCCGCCATCTCGCGGACGAGCATCGCCGACGTCGCCGACCCGAGCCTGCCCGGCGGCACGACCTATCTGTGCGCCGTCGACGACGACGGCATGGCGGTGTCGCTGATCCAGTCGAACGCCCAGAGCTTCGGGTCGCACCTGGTGGCCGGCGACACGGGCGTGTTCCTGCACAACCGCGGGATCGGGTTCTCGCTCGAGGAAGGGCATCCGGCCGAGTACCGCCCCGGACGACGCCCGCCCCACACCCTGGCGCCGATCCTGGTGACGAACCCCGACGGAGGACTGCACGCGACCCTGGGGACCCGCGGCGGGGACTCCCAGCCGCAGGTCCTGCTGCAGTTGCTCACCCGTCTGCTGTTCCACGGGCAGGACCCGGCCACCGCCCTTGCGGCGGGGCGCTGGGTGTTGCGGGGTGCCGAGGACGACACATCCTTCAACACCTGGAGCTACCACGGCTCGGTGCGGGTCGCCCTGGAGGGCCAGGTGCCCGCGTCGTGGGCGGAAGCGTTGCGTGGCCTCGGACACCGGGTGGAGCTCGAGCCGCCGTACGACCACCCGTTCGGGCACGCGCAGGTGATAGTCGCCGAGCGCGGGCGACTCAGCGGAGCCGCCGACCCACGCGCGCTGTCCGGCACCGTCGGCGGCTTCTGACCGCCCGAATCACGCGGCGCCCAACTAGGGGGCGAACCATCGGACTTGCCACGCGCTGATCGTGCGGTGCTCGCGTGCCGGGCTGTCCGCGGGCCGCCGGGACCGACGTCGAAAATCGCCCAATTGGGCAAAGTTCGACCTCGATCACGCGGGAACCGGGTCGAATTTTGCCCAATTGGGCAATCTTCCACGCACTGCGGCAGAGACCCGACCGCCACGACCCTCTTCCGGCTGGCTGAGGCGCTCGACCAGATGCTGACGATCGTCCCCGCCGCGAACTAGGTGGCGGCGTTCACTGCCGTTCGAAACCACGCCACTCGTCGGCGAGCAGGGCGTAGCCCATCCCGTCGAGCCACTCCTCGGACCGGTGCAGCGACTCACGCAGCGTGTAGACCTCGCGGCGCATCCCGATGCGCTCCATCAGGCGCCGCGACGCGTCGTTGTCGGCGAAGCAGTTGGCCGTCACCCGACGCAGCCCGAGGTCCTCGAAGCAGAGCCGGACCAGCTCACGGACCGCCTCGGTGGCATACCCGTGGCCGGCGCGGTCGGGGTGGAACGACCAGCCGAGCTCGGCTTGTACGGCCCGCGCCTGTTCCGCGACCTCGGCCTGGGCCCAGGCGTCCTCGACCTTGAGCATCAGGTCACCGATCACCTGCCCGTCGAGCTCGACGACGAGGGAGGTGGCGAGTCTGTCGGGGTCCTCGAACCGTGTCCGGTACTCCTCGATGGTGGTGGGCGCCCGGGTGAGCCAGCGGTTGACGTCCTCGAGCCGGTGGAACGCCCACGTCGCGTCGAGGTCGTCCGGGGTTGCGGGGCGAATCGTGAGTCGGTCGGTGCGGGCCGGCCAGGCGGTCCCGTCGAGCGGGGTGGTCATGTGCACATCGTGGCAGTCGGGCGATGTGACCGAGACGAGGGTCGCACCGATGTCGCGCACCTTGACGAGCAGGCCGTGCAGCTCGGCCTGGTCGGCGACCACGCCATGCAGGGTAGTGGTGCCGTCGTTCTCGCGGACGAGGGTCAGACCGCCGAACCAGGTGGACCAGTGCTCGTCGAGATGCCGTTCGATGCGGATCTCGTAGTGGGTCGGCGTGTGGGGCCCGAGACGATGCCGGCTCATCGCGAGCCCGCGAAACCCGCCCGTACGCGCGCCCGGCGCCTGGCGGGACGGCGGATAGCCCATTCGGCGACGGCGGCGTTGATGACCCATCCCGAGCTGATCGAGAGGGCTGTGCTCAGGTCGCTGGTCCCGAACAGGGCTTGGCCGGTGCCTTGCGTGAACACCTGGGTGCCGGCGCCGACCGCGAGGGCGTAGGCACGGACCATCCAGGCGCGGTGCGCGGCGATGTCGCGCCGTCGGATCGCGGCGAACCCCAACACGATGCTGGCGGCCATTGCGGAGCCGACCACGAGCCGGACTGCCCACAGCAGGTCGCCTCCCGGTGCGCCGGTGTAGAAGAGGGTCATCCAGAGCCCGGAGCCGGCGACGACCGAGCCGGCCACGACCAGCACGCGGCCGGACCTGCGGTGCCAGCTGGGCCGGCGGCGCCGTAACCGGGCGGAGAACTGAAAGGCGCCGAGGAAGGCGTAGAGGGCGGCGGCGACGATGTGCAGCACCACCGGCGCAGGGACGGCGTCGACGCGCGGGTTGGCCGGCAGTACGTGCAGGCCTCCGGCGATCTCCAGCAGCCGCAGGGAGCCGGCGACCACTGGAAAGAGGCTGAGGGCCACCAGCGCGACGGGAATACGCCAGCTCGACCCATCCCGGACGCCCGGCCGGTGCTGCGTTGCCGGCCGGGCGCCAGGGGCGGCGTACTGGGTCATTCCGCACCCACCGTCGTGACGGGTGGGCCGGGGACCGTGATCGGCTGCGTCGTGGTCTCGGTGCGCGTGGTGAGCCAGAGCGAGTAGCCGAGGCCGATCATGGCGATGGAGTTGGGGAAGGCCAGGAACCGGTAGAACGCTTCGGGCAGGACGGGGAGCGTGGCAGTGAGGACGCTGGCGACGGCGAGGAGCGCGGCCGCCCAGCGGGCGAGGACGCGTGCCCGGTACAACGCGATGCCGAAGATGAGGCCGCCGGCCAGGAAGGTGATGCCGGAGACATTGAGTGCGTTCTGCATCAGGCCGATGTCGCCGGTCGCGCTGCCGCCGGTGCCCGCGGCGAGGACGTCGTTGACGTAGCCGGGGTCGGTTCCTGCGATCGAGGGCAGGACGTACGCGCTGACGAAGGCGACGCTCAGGATGGTGAGGTAGCCGGCGCCGAAGAGGAGATAGCCCAGGAGACCCAGCAGGCCGATCTGCTTCACCTGGCGCAGGTACATGCCGCTAATACCGGCGAGGGCCAGGGCGGCCATCAGCACCTTCAGTGAGTTGCGCACGGCCCACTCGGTCGTGGTGACGGCGGCGACGTCTGCGTGGGGGTGGTTGATCTGGACACCGATGAAGATCAGTCCGGCGGCGACGGCGGCGGCAGCGGCGCCCCGGGTGAGGGTGATTGGTGTGATGGTCATGTCCGGCTCCTTGTCCCGGTGGGTCCGTGGCGGGTGCCGCGGGATGACTGGAACCTAGGAGCCGACGAGGTGACCTGGCGTCACCACATGATGTGACTGAGGTGGTGACACCGGCGTTAGAGGAGCCTGCGCTCGTGGGCGCGGCGTACGGCAGCTGCCCGGGTGTTGACGTCGAGCTTGGTGAAAATGCGTTTGGTGTGGGTGCGCAACGTGTTGAGCGAGACGTAGAGCTCGCGGGCGATCTGCGGTCCGGTCAGGTCGCTGTCGAGGAGCCGCAGTACGTCGCGCTCGCGGTCGCTGAGCGGGTCGGGCAGCGCGTGCTGGTCAGTCCGGCGGGCCGCACGTTGCGAGGTGTCAGCAGCGGCGAGAAGTCGGTGAGCGTGCCGGCTCAGAGCGTCATGCTCGCCGGTGCCCCCGTCGCGAGCGTCGTGCAGCAGGGCGAGCATCGGGGCGCCCTCGTCGAGGAAGAGTCGCACATAGCTCTCCGGTTCGGGCGCCCGGGTGAGCGCTCGGTCCAGCTCGGCGAGCGCCTGCTGGCGGTGTCCTCGCTCATGGTGGGTGAGGGCCCGCAGCATGCCGATCTCGATCAGGCTGCCCGGGCGGTTCGGGTCGGCGGCGGCGTGGAGCCGGTCGAGCAGCGCGAGCGCGTCGTCGAGTGGTGACGGCTCGCCGGCTGCTGCGTCTCCTCGTCCGGTCACTCGGCGGTGCCGGGCGAGCAGGAGCCGTACGAGGGTGAGGTGGTCGTACTCGTGCAGGTACGTCGTCTCAGCGGCGGACGGGACGTCGTGGTCTCGCGCCCACTCGTCAACCGAGGCAAGGTCTCCGTGGGCGATGTGGACGCGGGCCCTCGTGGCCGCGATCGGGCGGAGGTCAGGGTAGAAGCCGTGCCGGTAGAGCGCCTCGGCCTGGTCGAGCAGGTCCGACGCGGCGTCGAGGTCTCCGAGCGCTGCGCGCAGCTGGGCGACGGCGACGTACCACCGGTGCCGGTTCTCGGTGATGGAGGTGCGTTCCCTGAGCGCTCGGGCCGTCTCGAGGTGTGCCTCGGCGCCGGCGAGGTCGCCGAGCTCGCGGTCGAGCTCGGCCAGGCCGACGTGAAGGTCGGCGGTGGCGCGGGGGTACGGCTCGTTCCCCGCCGTGGCCGTCTTCAGGGCCCGTTCGTACAGGTGGCGGGCACGGCTGGGCCGGCCCGAGGCGACCCACATGTCCGCGAGCACCACCGTGCTGTCGAGCTCGTCGACCAGGTTGCCCGCCGCGTGCAGGCTGCTGACCGCTTCGGCGAAGGTGGTCAGTGCCTCCGGGATGTCGCCGGCCGCCCAGGCGGCGAGGCCGAGGTATCCCGCCCCGGCGCCGCGGACGAAGTGGTCCGCAGGCCCGGCTAGGTCCAGGGCCTGCCGGGCGTGTCGAACCGTACCCGCGACGTCGCCACGGGCTTGGGCCAGCGACGCACGGTAGACCGCGACCGTCGCCGGCGCGGTGCGCAGGTCCTCGGTGTCCGCCCACGTCGCCGCGAGGCCCCGGTCGTGAGCGCCTGCGGCCAGCGCCGCGTCGGCATCGTCGAGCCTGGACTCGACCGCGTCGAGGTCGCCGGTCATCAACATCGACCAGCCGGAGACGATGCTGAGGACGGGCCTTCGGCGCACCACGGACTCCGGCAACGATCGCATCCAGGCCAGCAGCACGCTGTCTTGGCGGGCGCGTCGCAGGTCCGGGAGCGCTTCCTCCATCAGGTGGGCGGCGTGGTCGAAGTCCTTCGCGGCGAGCGCGTGCCGGACCGCGTCTTCGACGAGGCCGTGGGAGGCGTACCAGGCGCTGGCCAGCCGGTGCAGGTGCGGCACCTGGTCGGAGTGATCGGCGAGCAGGCGTACGCGGAGGACGTCGGCGAACAGGTGGTGGTAGCGGTACCAGGAGCGCTGCGTGTCGAGCGGGACGAGGAAGAGGTTGCCACGTTCGAGGTCTTCCAGCGTCCGGGTGCCGTCGGTGCGGCCGGTGACGGCGTCGCACAGGGGACCGGTGAGGTGGTCGAGCACGGCGGTGCGGAGCAGGAAGTCACGAACCTGGGCGGGTTGCCGAGCCAGCACCTCGTCGGCGAGGTAGTCGATGACGAACCGGTTGCTGCCGGTGAACGCCGCGATGAAGCCGGCGACCTCGTCGCGTCCGGAAATGCCACGTAACGACAGCGCGGCCAGCTGAAGGCCGGCGACCCAGCCTTCAGTGCGCTCGTCGAGCGCCAGCACGTCCCCCGTGCCGAGGTCGAGACCCATCACCCGGTTGAGGAAGTCACGCGCCTCGCTTCGGGTGAAGCGGAGGTCGGCAGCGCGGACCTCGGTCAGCTGCCCGCGACTGCGCAGCTTCGCCAGGGGCAGTGGTGGGTCGGAGCGGGTCGCCAGCACCAGGTGCAGCTGGGCAGGGAGGTAGTCGAGCAGGAAGGTCACCGCCTCGTGCACCGCGGGGGCGCCGATGGCGTGGTAGTCGTCGAGCACCAGAACCCACTTCTTGTCCGGCGCGTTCTCGCCGGCCCGCGTCACGTCGTTGACGAGCCCGGTCAGGTCGACCGAGGTCGAAGCGGCGTCCATGGAGTCGAGGAGTCCCACGTCGACCTCGAGGCCCACGCCCTGCAGGGCCGCCACCAGGTGTGTCAGGAAGCGCGGGAGGTCGTTGTCGCCGTCGTCGAGGGACAACCACGCGACGCGGGAGGTTGTCCGGGACCGGTCACGTTGTCTGAGCCAGTCGCCGAGGAGGGTGGTCTTGCCGAACCCGGCCGGTGCAGAGACAACGGTGAGCCGGTGGCTCGCATCGAGGATGCTGTCGAGCTGCTCGACCAGTCGCGGGCGCGCAACCAGCTGCCGGCGCGGGGTCGGCGTGAACAGCTTGGTGGCGAGGACCGGGGTCGACACTGTCGGATTTTAGGCAGTTCGCCGACGTCCACGTGGGGAAAGCGGTCAGTTCTCGTCCGGGCTCGCCACACAGGTCGGGTCGCCGGTGCAAC
>JBOHDE010000024.1:0-26687 GCA_050699035.1 Nocardioidaceae bacterium
CGTGTCCCCAGAAACAGGCACCGCGGCAGGCACTCCGACGCCGACCCGGCGGGAGCGCAACCGCGCCGCGACCATCGCGGAGATCAAGGAGATCGGGCTGCGACTGATGCGCGAGTCGGGGACGACCGACGTGCGCTTCTCCGAGATCGCGCGCGAGATGGGCATGACCGCACCCGGGCTCTACCGCTACTTCACCGGCAGCGAGGAGCTGCTGACCGAGCTCATCGTCGACGCGTTCGACGACCTCGGGACAGCCGTCGCCGACGCGCGTGACGCGCAGCCGGAGGGCGACCTGTGGGGCCGGCTGCTGGCGACGTCGGCGGCTTACCGTGACTGGGCCCGGCGAGAGCCGCAGCAGTTCTCCCTGCTCTTCGGCATGCCGGTTCCGGGCTACTGCGCCCCCGACGACGGCCCGACCACCGAGGCCGCGAAGCGGGCGATGGGGCAGCTTCAGACCACCTTTATCGAGGCCGCCAGGTTGGGCAAGCTCGGGCCACCCCTGCTCGACGGCGTCGACGACGCCTTCGTGGCCGGGGTCAACGAGGCGCATAAGGACGACCACCTGATGCCGGACGCCTGGGACGGTGACCGGGCCGAGGTGGCCGACGCGCTCACGCCGGCCACCATGCAGGCGATGCTGATGTTCTGGGCGGCGCTGCACGGGTTCGTCACCCTGCACGCGTACGGCCATTTCGAGTGGCTGGGCGAGGAGGCGCAGGAAGCGCTGTTCCGCTCGACCGTCGAACAGGGAGCGCGGTGCGCCGGTCTCCCCACGGCACCCTAGGATTGGGCGGTCACGCTTTCCCTATCCCACCGGAGCGAGCCCTGCATGGCTGACGACACCCAGGGGCACGACCCTGCGATCACCCGCGAGGAGGTCGCCCATCTCGCCCATCTGGCGCGGATCGACCTCACCGACGCCGAGCTGGACCACCTAGCGCCACAGCTGGCCGAGATCCTCGACTCGATCGCCTCCATCCGTGAGGTCGCCGCCGACGACATCCCGCCGACCTCACACTCGGTGCCGCTGACCAACGTCTTCCGCGCCGACGAGGTGCGCCCGGGGCTGAGCGCCGCCGACGCGCTGGCCGGCGCACCCGAGTGCGAGCAGCAGCGCTTCCGGGTCCCGCGCATCCTGGGCGAGGAAGCCTGATGGACGACCTGACCCGGAGGTCGGCCGCCGACCTGGCCGACGCCCTCGCTCGTGGCGAGGTCTCGTCGACCGACATCACGCAGGCGCACCTCGACCGCATCGCCGCCGTCGACGGCGACGTCCACGCGTTCCTGCACGTCGACACCGAGGGGGCGCTCGCCGCGGCCCGCGAGTCCGACGCCCGCCGGTCCGCCGGCGAGTCCCGCTCCGCGCTCGACGGCGTACCCATCGCGGTCAAGGACGTGATGGCGACCCGCGGCATCCCGACCACCTGCGGCTCGCGCATCCTCGAGGGCTGGGTGCCGCCGTACGACGCGACCGTCGTCGCCCGGCTGCGCGCCGCCGGTCTGCCGATCCTCGGCAAGACCAACATGGACGAGTTCGCGATGGGGTCGTCGACCGAGCACTCGGCCTGGGGACCGTCGCACAATCCGTGGGACCTGGAGCGGATCCCCGGCGGGTCGGGCGGCGGCTCGTCGGCCGCGGTCGCCGCGTACGAGGCGCCGCTGGCGATCGGCACGGACACCGGCGGCTCGATCCGTCAGCCGGCGGCCGTGACCGGCACCATCGGCGTCAAGCCGACGTACGGCGGGGTGTCGCGCTACGGCGTGATCGCGCTGGCCAGCAGCCTCGACCAGCCCGGCCCGTGCGCACGCAGCGTCCTCGACGCCGCGCTGCTGCACGAGGTGATCGGCGGGCACGACCCGCTCGACTCCACCTCGATCGACCAGCCGTTGCCGCCGCTGGTGGAGGCGGCCCGTAGCGGCGACCTGAGCGGGGTGCGCGTCGGCGTCGTGACGGAGCTCGGCGGCGAGGGCTACCAGGACGGCGTCCGCGCCCGCTTCGACGAGTCGGTCGAGCTGATGGTGAAGGCTGGCGCCGACGTCGTGGAGGTCTCCTGCCCGCACTTCCGCTACGGGCTTGGCGCGTACTACCTGATCTTGCCGAGCGAGGCGTCGAGCAACCTGGCGAAGTTCGACGCGATGCGGTACGGCCTGCGGGTGCTGCCCGACGACGTCGACGCGCCGAGCGCCGAGCAGGTGATGACCGCCACCCGCGCCGCCGGCTTCGGCGACGAGGTGAAGCGACGCATCATCCTCGGCACCTACGCTCTGTCGAGTGGTTACTACGACGCCTACTACGGCCAGGCACAGAAGGTGCGCACCCTCATCTCGCGCGACTTCGCGACCGCCTTCGAGCAGGTCGACGTGCTGGTGTCACCGACCGCGCCGACGACCGCGTTCAAGATCGGCGAGAAGCTCGACGACCCGCTGGCGATGTACCTCAACGACATCGCCACGATCCCGGCCAACCTGTCCGGCGTACCCGGGATCTCCATCCCGAACGGCCTGGCTGTCGAGGATGGGCTGCCGACCGGGCTGCAGATCCTGGCGCCAGCCACTGCCGACGACCGGCTCTACCGGGTCGGCGCCGCCGCCGAGGCACTGCTGAACGCCTCATGGGGCGGGCCGCTGCTCGCTCAGGCCCCCGAGCTGGTGGGAGGACGAGGATGACCACCACGACAGAGCTGATGCCGTACGACGAGGCGCTGACCCGCTTCGACCCCGTACTCGGCCTCGAGGTGCACGTCGAGCTCAACACCGTGTCGAAGATGTTCTGCGGCTGCCCGACCGAGTTCGGGGCCGAGCCGAACACCCAGGTCTGCCCCACCTGCCTCGGGCTGCCCGGCGCGCTGCCGGTGCTGAACGGCAAAGCCGTCGAGGCGGCGATCCGGATCGGGCTGGCGCTGAACTGCTCGATCGCCGAGTGGTGTCGGTTCGCGCGGAAGAACTACTTCTACCCGGACATGCCGAAGAACTTCCAGACCTCGCAGTACGACGAGCCGATCGCGTTCGACGGCTGGACCGAGGTCACAGTGCCGAACGAAGATGGCGACGGCGAGCCGTTCCGGGTCGAGATCGAGCGGGCGCACATGGAGGAGGACACCGGCAAGTCGCTGCACGTCGGCGGCTCGACCGGGCGCATCCACGGTGCCGACTACTCGCTGCTCGACTACAACCGCGCTGGCGTACCGCTGATCGAGATCGTCACCAAGCCGGTCGAGGGAGCGGGCGAGAGGGCGCCCGAGGTGGCTCGCGCGTACGTCGCCCATCTCCGCGACCTGCTGCTGGCGCTCGGGGTGTCCGACGTACGCATGGAACAGGGCTCGCTGCGCTGCGACGTCAACCTGTCCCTGCGCCCCGACCCGTCCGCCGAGCTCGGCACGCGGTCCGAGACTAAGAACGTCAACTCGCTGCGGTCGGTCGAGCGGGCGGTCCGCTACGAGGTCACCCGCCAGGCGGCGCGGCTGAGCAACGGCGACAAGGTCGTCCAGGAGACCCGCCACTGGCACGAGGACACCGGCGTGACGACGTCGGGCCGGAGCAAGGAACAGGCCGAGGACTACCGCTACTTCCCCGAGCCCGACCTGGTGCCGATCGCGCCGTCGCGGGAGTGGGTCGAGGAGCTGCGCGCGACCCTGCCGGAGCCGCCGCGCGCGCACCGGGCCCGGCTGCAGGCCGAGTGGGAGTTCTCCGAGCTGGAGATGCGCGATGTCGTCGGCGCGGGTGCGCTCGGCCTGGTGGAGCAGACGGTCGCCGCCGGTGCCTCGCCGCAGTCGGCGAAGAAGTGGTGGCTGTCCGAGCTGGCCCGCCGGGCCAACGAGACCGGCGTCGAGATCACCGCGCTGCCGATCACGCCGGAGCAGGTCGCCGGGGTGCAGGCCCTGGTCGACGCCGGCCGGGTCAACGACAAGCTGGCGCGCCAGGTGTTCGACGGCGTGCTCGCGGGCGAGGGGTCACCGGAGGAGGTCGTCGCGGCGCGCGGGTTGGAGGTCGTGTCCGACGACTCGGCGCTCGGTGCCGCGGTCGACCGGGCGATCGGGGCTAACCCCGACGTCGCGGCCAAGATCCGCGACGGCAAGCAGGCCGCCGCCGGTGCGCTGATCGGCGCGGTGATGAAGGAGATGCGCGGTCAGGCCGACGCCGCGCGGGTGCGTGAGCTCATCCTCGAACGCCTGTCTTGACGTCGGGACTGACGTGGAATTTTGCCCAATTGGGCAAAGTTCCACCCGGTCGCGCTGATTCGAGGTCGAATTTTGCCCAATTGGGCAATCTTTGACGCGCCGCCACCCGGCGATGTCGTCAGCGGGTCCAGGCGTGGTGGATCGTACGCTCGACCGCTGAGCCGTCGCGATCGGTGACCAGCAGCCGGAGCGACACCGGCCCGTCGCCCGCGAGGCGCGGCCAGGCGGTGTAGCCGTCGCGCGAGCGCTGCAGCCGCTGGCTCTGCCAGGTGGCACCGTCGTCGGTCGACACGTCGAGCGAGATCGCGTCGACCCGGATCGGCACGCCGTCGAGCCGCCACGGCTCGATCGTGACGGCGCCCCGACGGGTCGGGTCGCCGTCCAGCCCGACCGGCAGGTCGATCCGCGCGTCGACCATCGGCAGCGCCGTCGGCGTCGGCTCGGTCTCGCCACCGGCGCGGAACGTCCAGGCCACCTGGCCCGACGTCGCCGACGCCCACTGCTGCGGGGTGTGGCTGTGCTTGAGCTCGAGCCGCCAGGTCGCGGGCGTGTCGCCGGCCGGCACGGTCGCGAAGCCGGCGAAGGCGAGCTCCTCGACCAGCTCACCGTCGCGCAGCAGCCGTCCCGTCGTGGTACCCAGGTTGCCGGCGTGACCGGCGGTGTCGGTGAGCGTGGGCACCCGAAAGATCAGCGAGCCGTTCTGACTGAGTCCGGGGAACTGCCAGTGGTCGACCGGCAGCTGCCGCGGCAGCCCGGGCACCAGCGGGCCGGCCAGCCAGTCCACAGTGTCGGGCGTCTCGTCGTCGTACGGCTGTGCGCCGTCCCGCATCGTCAGCCCGGGCCGGAACAGCTGGTGCTGCCAGACGCTGCCGTTGTCGGAGACGTAGTCGACCCGCGTCGTGCCGGTCTGCACCGGGCTGAGGATCGGCGTCAGCGAGCAGCGGCACGGCGCGGTCGGGTAGCGGGTCTCGAACATCGTGCTGCCGGTGCCGTCGCCGTGGAACCGCTGGTCGATCCGCCGGACGTCATCCTTGTCGATGTCGTACGACAGGTCGGCGGGCAGTCCGCCGGGCTCGTGCAGCGCCAGGTCGTAGAGGTACGGCGTGAGCGGCGTGACCGCGAGGTCGATCGACGTGCGGCCGCGGCGCAGTCTGTCCTCGAGCGTCGCGCCCTCGGTGTACGGCAGCGCGAGTGCGGGCACGCCGATCCCACCCACCGAGCCGTGCACCGCGCCGGGCCCGGCGGGCATCACCAGCACGGCGGCGGCACCGGCCGCGGCGGCCTGCTGGGCCGGACCGGCGATCCCGCTCACCGGGTCCTCGCGTACCAGCACGGCGCATCCGTCGCAGGCGTCATCCGCGGAGACGAGCGGCAGCCGCTGGTCGAACGCCGTCTGCGCGCCGCCCGGCAGCAGCTTAGGATGCAGGCCGGGCAGCTGGGGTACGCCGACCCGTACGAGTGGCGCGGTCTGCCGCAGGACCGGGTAGAAGTCGAACTCGCCGTGGGTGACCGGCGCGTCGGGGATCACCGACATCCGGACCAGCGGGCTGTACTGCGGCAGCAGCAGCACCGCATTGACCAGCCGGTTGTCGGCGGTGCCCCGGGTCCACCCGAGCACGGCGACCGACGTCTCGGACTCGCGCGGTGTGATGGCCTCCAGCGGCACCGCGTCGCGCGCGTCGACGACCACGTCGCGGGCCCCGGTCACGTCGAGCTGGAGGTCGCCACCGATGGTCACCTCCTCGGGGAAGCGGCCGGACTCGTCGAGGGTGGTGATGTCGCCCGCCACGCTGTAGTGCGCCGGCGGCAGGTAGAACGTCCGACCGGTCGGGCCGGGGTTGAACTGGATGTAGCCGTAGCCCTCCCACGGCCGGCACTCGTAGGCGTGCAGCAGCAGGGCCGCGCCGGTGGCCTCGCCGCGCCGGTCGAGGGCGGTGAAGGTGACCGGCACCTTGCCCGCGCCGGGCTCGTTCGGGTTGTCGTTGCGGTCGCACGGGGGCAGCGGCTCGGACTCCTGTGTCGCGGCGGGGGACCGCGACGGCTGGTGGCGCACGGGAGGCGTGGCGCCGGCCAGCCGGACGTCGCGCAGGCCGGCGACGAGACGAGGTGTCGTGGGTGCGAGTCCCGAGCCCGCGCCGTCGCCGACGAGCGACGTCCACAGGGCCCGAGCCGCCTGCTGGTCGGACGGTACCGGCACCGTCCGCTGGTCACCGTCGTGTTCGCGGACGACGACGGTCGGCGCGTCGGCGCGCGCCAGGGTGGTCACGTCGAACAGCGCGGCGTCGAGCTGCCCGGACTCGACGTAGGGCTGTGCCTCGCCTGGCACGATCCGTACGGTGTCGCCCAGGTCGGCCGATCGGTAGATGCCGGCGGAGCCGGTCGCCGGCTCCAGCCCGACGACGTCGACCGACCCGCCGGCCGTGCGGACGGCGACGCGGTCACCGGTGATCAGGGTCAGCCAACGTGGTGCGTCCGGGTCCGGCGCCGCAGGCTCCGCGGTGTGGGCGGACGACGGACTGCCGAGCAGGGCGAGAGCGGTGGCCGCCGTCAGGCCGGCAGCCAGGACGGTGGCGAGCTTGGCGGCGACCCGGCCCGAGATCGTCATGGCTCCTCCGCTCGTACCCCTGTCCGTCCACTATTTCTGCCGACCGACCGCTTTGTCAGCGGCCCGCGGTGTCCGATACTTGTCACTGTCATGACTCAGACATCGGGGCCGGCCTGGCGTTCTCTCGGGCTCGACGACCTCGAGGAACGGGTCTTCCGCGCGCTGGTCGAGGCCGACGGCGCCCCGCCGCAGGTCGCCGCGGCGCTGGACCTGCCGGCAGCCCGGGTCCGAGCAGCGCTGCAGCGGTTGCTGACCCTCGGCCTGGTGCAGCGGATGCCGGGCAGCCGGCGCTTCTCGGCCACGCCACCGGAGACCGCCCTCGGCGCGCTGGTCGCCGGCGTCCAGGCGGAGCTCGCCGCGGTGCGGATCTCGGCCGGCCAGCTCCAGGCGCAGTACGACGCGGTCCGCGCGGCCTCCGGCGCCGCCGACCTGGTCGAGGTGATCACCGGCGAGGAGCGGATCGTGCAGCGGTTCGGCCAGCTGATGAACGGCGCGACCGAGGAGGTGATGGCGTTCGTCGCCCCACCGTTCCTGGCGCCGGGTGACTACGAGGAGGACGAGCGCGACCAGCTCGACTCGGGCGTGCGGTACCGGGTGATCTACGACCCGTCGGGGGTCGAGGCGCAGGGCGGTCCAGCGGAGCTGCTGGCTGCGGTCGAGGCGGGTGAGGAGGCGCGGGTCGCCCCGCGGATCCCGGTCAAGATGTTCGTCGTCGACCGCAGCAGCGCGCTGGTTCCGCTGAGCCTCGACATCGGCCCCGCCGCCGTCGTGGTGAGCCGGTTCGGGCTGGTCGATGCGCTGGTCGCGTTGTTCGAGCTGGTCTGGGAGTCGGCGTGGCCGCTGGCCGACTACGCCGAGGGTGTTGCGGGTGACGTACTCACCGGGCGCGACCGTCGGCTCGTCGGTCTGATGCGGTCCGGGTACACCGACGAGGCCATCGCCCGTGCGCTCGGCGTCACGGCGCGTACGGTCGCGCGGCGACTCGCGGTGCTGATGGCGGCGACCGACGCGACGACGCGCTTCCAGCTGGGTTGGCGGCTGGCCGAGCTGGAGGCAGGGCGCCCGGACGAGTAGTCCGGGCAGGTTTCGCGCCGGGCCGTCAGGGGCGGATCTCGAAGACTCGGTCGTCGGCCTCCGCGGGGTCGCCGCGACCGTCGCGGTTGCTGGTCGTGAACCACAGCCCGCCGTCCGGGGTGGCGACGACCGTGCGCAGCCGCCCGTACTCGCCGCTGAAGTGCGCCTTGGGCTCCCCGACCGAGCCGTCGGACCGGACCGGCACCTGCCACAGTTGCTCGCCGCGGAGGCCGGCGACCCACAGCGAACCGTCGACGAAGGCCACCCCGGACGGCGAGGCGGCCCCGGTCGACCATTGCGTGACCGGGTCGGTGAGGCCGTCGAGGTCGGCCTTGCCCTCGGCCGCCGGCCACCCGTAGTTGCGGCCCGGCTTGATCAGGTTCAGCTCGTCCCACGTGTTGGCGCCGAACTCGGTCGCCCACAGCCGGTCGGCGTCGTCCCAGGCGAGCCCCTGCACGTTGCGATGGCCGAGGGTCCAGACCGGGGACTTCGGGTCGGGGTTGTCGGAGGGTACGGAGCCGTCCGGCTCGATCCGGAGGATCTTGCCGCCGAGCGAGTCGGGGTCCTGGGCGATCTGCTCGTCACCGGACTCACCCGTGGTGACGTAGAGCTTGCCGTCCGGGCCGAACGCGATCCGTCCGCCGTCGTGGATGGCGCCGGCCGGGATGCCGGTGAGGATCGGCTCGGCCCGCCCGAGCCGCCGGCCGTCGTACGACATCGTCACGACGCGGTTGTCGTCGTCGGTCGTGAGGTAGGCGTAGATCGTCCGGTCCTGGTCGTAGGACGGGGAGACGGCGAGACCGAGCAGCCCGCCCTCGGACGTCGGCGCGACGCCGGGGACCGTGCCGACCTCGCGGACGCCGCCACCCGGATCGAGCCGCTGGATCGTGCCACTCTCGCGCTCGGCGACGATCGCGGAGCCGTCCGGCAGGAAGGCGATGCCCCACGGCACCTCGAACCCGCGCGCCACCGTCTCGGGTGTGAGGTCGGGCGGCTTCGGGTTGACCGAGGGAGTGCCGGCGGTGCTGGCGCCGGTCGGCGTACGGCTCGCCGGCGGGCCGCTCGACGCGGCGGCGCCGGGCTCGGGGACCGACGGCTCGACGTCGTCGTCGCCGGAGCAGGCGGCGGTCGCGACGAGCAACACCACGACCGCCGGGAGGGCCAGCTTCATGCTGCCATGCTGGCAGACCGCCCAAGGTCAGCCGGTCGGTCCGACCCGGGCGAGCAGGGCGTGCAGCTCCTCGTGCACCTCGGCGGGGAACTCGATCTGGACGAAGTGCGACCCGGGCAGCTCGCGCAGCTCGGCGCCGGGGATCCGCTCGCTCGCGGTCCGGATGTCATGCCGGCTTGCCAAAACGTCGTACTTGCCGGCGACGAACGCAGTCGGGACGGTGATGTTCCGCAGGGAGACCCGGTCGTGCTGGGACGCCTCGACGGCCAGGTGGAAGTACCAGTCGACGTCGGTGCTGAGGAACTCGCGGACGGCTTCGGTGACGACACCCCGGTCGGCGCGCGGGAACATGAAGCCGCTGTGCCGGAGGACGCTGGTGCCGAGACGGCCGGTCGGCAGCCGGCGGGCGACCGGCGAGAGGACACGGCCGGTGCCCCGCAGCACCTTCGAGGCGCCGACGGTGATCGGGCGGCGCAGGGGCCGCGGCACGTGCAGTGGACCGAGCATGCTCGCGAACGTCCCGCCGGGCACGCCCGCGACCGCGAACAGCCCGGCGACTCGATCGGGGTGGAGGACGGCCAGCTCGAAAGCCATGTTGACGCCGATCGACCAACCGGCCACGACGGTGCGGTCGATGTCGGCGTCGTCCAGGACCGCCAGCGCGTCCTCGACGTATGCCTCGATACCCACCCGGCCGTGGTCGGTGGGGCGGGCGGAGCCGCCCACTCCCCGGTGGTTCCACGAGACGACGCGCACGCCGCACTCGGGGTCGAGCAGGGCGGGCCAGGCGTACGCGTTCGTGCCGAGTCCGTTGCAGAGCAGAACGGTCGGTCCGTCGACGTCATTGGTCCAGGCGCGAAGGACGGTGCCGTCCGCGCTCGTGACGTCGTAGAACCGCAGTGCCCGAGCGCCGGTCGTCGTGGTCATGGGAAGCGATTGTGCCGGGTGGCAACGCAACGGTGGGGGTCTCGTGGCAAGCATCACCCCGCCGTGGCGCCGCGCTAGGGTCGATCCGCAGTGGCTGGCCGACTGTCGAGGAGTACGTGTATGAAGGGTGTCTGGCTGCCGTTCGACCCCGCGCATCTCGGCGAGGTGCCCGCGGACCTGCACGTGGAGGTGTTCGACAAGACGGGGGAGATGCCGTCGTCTGCCGCCGAGGTCGAGTTCTACGTGCCGGACTACACGTTCAGCCGGCGGGTCCTGGAGGTGATTCCCCAGCTGCCGCGGCTGCGCGTCGTGCAGAGCCTGACCGCCGGCGTCGAGCACATCACGCCCTACCTGCGCGACGGCGTGACGCTGTGCAACGCGCGGGGCGTGCACAACACCTCCACGGCCGAGCTCGCCGTGACCCTCACGCTGTCGTCGCTGCGGGGGATCCCGCAGTTTGTGCGTGCCCAGGACCGCGGCGAGTGGGCGTTCGCGATGTACCCGTCGCTGGCCGACCGCACCGTGCTGATCGTCGGGTACGGCGAGATCGGCGCTGCCATCGAGCGCCGCCTGGTGCCGTTCGAGTGCGACGTGCTCCGGGTGGCCCGGACCGCCCGCGACGGCGTGGCCGGGCTCGACGCGCTGCCCGAGCTGCTCGGCCGGGCCGACGTGGTCATCGTCGTCGTGCCGATGACCGACCAGACCCGCGGCATGGTCGACGCGACGTTCCTGGCCGCGCTGAAGAACGGTGCGCTGCTCGTCAACGTCTCGCGCGGGGCGGTCGTCGACACCGATGCCCTGCTCGCCGAGCTGTCGAGCGGTCGGCTGCGGGCAGCCCTCGATGTCACCGATCCCGAGCCCCCGCCGCCAGGGCATCCGCTGTGGTCAGCGCCGGGGTTATTGCTGTCACCCCATGTCGGAGGCGGTTCGACGGCGTTCTGGCCCCGTGCGTACGCGCTGGTGCAGCGCCAGCTGACCAGGTTTGCTGCCGGGGAGCCGCTGGACAACGTGATGAGTGGTGACTACTGATCAGGCCCAGGCCTTCACTTCGTACTCTTAAGGTATTAGCCTTAATTCAGGAAGAGTCAGGATACAGCCTTAAGGAGTGAGTCGGATGGTCTACGTGCTGACCATCGACCAACGAGGCAGCCAGGCCGCCGGTGACGGCATCCCGGACCTGCTGGTCGCCCTCAACCGCCGCACCCGCAAGGCCGGGCTGCTGCGCAGGTTCGAGCGCACCGCCGGCGACGAGGCGCAGGGGATGCTCTCCACGGCGGCGGCCACGGTCGAGGTCGTGGCCGAGTTGCTTCGGGCCGACTCCTGGAGCATCGGGCTCGGGCTCGGTGAGGTGGAGGACCCGCTGCCACGCAGCACGCGGGCCGGCCGGGGTTCGGCGTTCGTGCACGCCCGAGACGCCGTGACGCGGGCGAAGTCGAGCCCGCACCATGTCAACGTCGTCGGTGCCGACGGCTATCGTGCCGACCAGCTGGAGACGGTCCTGTGGCTGCTCGCCTGGGTGCTCCGCCGGCGCACCGTGCGTGGCTGGGAGGTCGCCGACCTGCTGGCCGACGGGCTGTCCCGGCGAGATGTCGGCGTGAAGCTCGGCATCAGCCAGTCGGCGGTGACGCAGCGGGCCCAGGCCGCCGGGGTCGTCGAGGAGCAGCGGGCCCGCCTGCTGGCCGTCCAGCTGCTCGGCGCGACCGACCAGGAGGATGTGCAGTGACAGCAGTGGTGCTCGCGGGGACGGCGATCGCGCTGGTGGCCGCCGTGGCGGCGTGGTTCGTCCGGGGGCGGTTCGTGCCTCGGCTGGCGATCAGTGCGACAGCGCTCGGGCTGCTGTTGGTGGTGGGTGTGCTCGTGCTGACCGGCGGCCCGGGCGAGTGGTCCGGCGCCGCGCGCGACTGGCTGCTGGTGCTCGCGGTTGCGCTCGCTGTCACCGGTGGTGGGCCACTCGCGGCGACCGTGCTGGCGCTGGTGGACCGGGGCGCTCCCGGCGACGCGGTGCAGCGGGCCGGGCAGGTGCTCCGCGGCGGTGCGTGGATCGGAGCCTTGGAGCGGGCCGGCGTGTTCGCCAGCCTGGTCGCCGGTTGGCCGGAGGGTCTGGCCGTCGTACTCGGCATCAAGGGGCTGGCGCGTTTCCCCGAGCTGCGCGGCCCCGACCAGGGCGACTCGGTGACGCCGCACGGAGTGGCCGAGCGCTTCATCATCGGCACCTTCGTCAGCGTGTTGTGGGCGGCCGGTTGTGCTGCGCTGGTGCTGGGCGCGTGATACGCGACGGGCAGGCGACCTCTTGACTGACGCCGACGCACGGCCTATTGCTAGTTTGAGGTTTCACCTCGAGGAGGGAGCGTCGGATGGCTGACGCGATCGTATTGGTCGGCACTCGCAAGGGGCTCTGGATCGGCAGGTCCGATGAGGCGCGCGAGGCCTGGACCTTCGACGGCCCGCACTTCCTGATGAACGAGATCGCGGCTTGCGCGCTCGACACCCGCGGCGATCGCACTCGGCTCCTCGTCGGAGCGATGAGCCAGCACTGGGGGCCTGGGGTGTCCTGGTCGGACGACCTCGGGGCGAGCTGGCAGGAGACACCGAACGGCGCGATCCGTTTCCCTGAGGACACCGACTCGGCCCTTGAGCAGGTCTGGCAGCTACGACCGGCGCCGGCCGACCAGCCCGGCGTGGTGTACGCGGGGACGCAACCGTCCGCACTGTTCAAGTCCGCCGACGGCGGGGAGACGTTCGAGCTGGTTCGGGCGCTCTGGGACCACCCGCACCGCACCGAGTGGGGTGCCGGCTTCGGTGGTCAGGCGATCCACACGGTGCTGCCCCACCCCACCGCCGCCGACCAGGTCACCGTGGCGATGTCGACCGGCGGGGTCTACCGCACGTTCGACGGCGGTGCGTCGTGGGCGCCGGCCAACAACGGGATCCAGGTGGTCTTCGCACCCGAGCGGTTCCCCGAGTTCGGCCAGTGCGTGCACAAGGTCGACCGCCATCCCGACCATCCGGACCGGCTGTTCGCCCAGAACCACAACGGTGTCTACCGGTCCGACGACGGCGGCGACAGCTGGACGTCGATCGCCGACGGCCTGCCGACCGACTTCGGCTTCGTGATGGTCGTGCATCCTCGTGACGCCGAGACGATCTACGTCTTCCCGATCGTCGACGGCGGCGAGCGGATCCCGCCCGGCGCCAAGGCGCGGGTGTGGCGCTCGCGCGACGCCGGCGACAGCTGGGAGGAGCTCGGCAAGGGTCTGCCCGACACCTTCTACTCCGCGGTGATGCGCGACGCGATGTGCACCGACGGCGTCGATCCCGCGGGACTCTACGTCGGCAGTCGCGACGGCTGCGTGTACGCCAGCAACGACGAGGGCGAGTCCTGGAAGCAGATCGCGCACCACCTCCCCGACGTTCTCTGCGTGCGCGCCGCCCTGGTCAGCTGACCGCCGGGGGACAAAAGTGAGGGGCTGGCGCCGCGCGTGCTGAGACCAGGGTGGATGGTCGGTCCGATCCCTGAGCGCGGGATCCCGCATCGCGGGCGGTCGTCGTAGGCTCCGGACATGGTCGAGTCGACACCTGACATCAAGCCCCGGTCCCGCGACGTCACCGACGGGCTCGAGAGTGCCGCGGCGCGCGGGATGCTCCGTGCTGTCGGCATGGGGGACGAGGACTTCGCGAAGCCGCAGATCGGGGTGGCATCGAGCTGGAACGAGATCACCCCGTGCAACCTGTCCCTGGACCGGTTGGCCGAGGCGGTCAAGCAGGGCGTACATGCGGCGGGTGGGTACCCGCTGGAGTTCGGCACGATCTCGGTGTCCGACGGCATTGCGATGGGCCACGAGGGGATGCACTTCTCGCTGGTCTCGCGGGAGGTGATCGCGGACTCGGTCGAGACCGTGATGATGGCCGAGCGGCTGGACGGCTCGGTGCTGCTGGCCGGGTGCGACAAGAGCCTGCCGGGGATGCTGATGGCGGCGGCGCGCCTCGACCTGGCCAGCGTGTTCCTCTACGCCGGCTCGATCATGCCGGGCCGGGTGGGCGACCGCGACGTCACGATCATCGACGCGTTCGAGGCGGTCGGCGCGTGCCTGCGCGGGCTGATCACCCGGGAGGAGGTCGACGAGATCGAGCGGGCCATCTGTCCGGGCGAGGGTGCGTGCGGCGGCATGTACACCGCGAACACGATGGCGTCGGTCGCCGAGGCGATCGGGATGTCACTGCCGGGCTCGGCGGCGCCGCCGGCGGTGGACCGTCGGCGTGACGGCTTCGCCCATCGGTCGGGAGCCGCGGTGGTTGAGATGCTGCGTCAGGGCATCACGGCCCGGCAGGTGATGACCAAGCCGGCGTTCGAGAACGCCATCGCCGTGGTGATGGCGCTCGGCGGCTCCACCAACGCCGTACTCCACCTGCTCGCCATCGCCCGGGAGGCCGAGGTCGACCTGACGCTCGACGACTTCAACCGGATCGGCGACACGGTGCCGCACCTTGGCGATCTGAAGCCGTTCGGCGGGTACGTGATGAACGACGTCGACCGGGTCGGGGGCATCCCGGTCGTGCTGCGCGCGCTGCTCGATGCCGGCCTGCTCCACGGCGACTGCCTGACGGTGACCGGCAAGACGATGGCCGAGAACCTCGCCGACATCGCGCCGCCGGACGTCGACGGCACCATCATCCGCGAGCTGGCCAACCCGATCCACAAGACCGGCGGGCTCACCATCCTGCACGGCTCGTTGGCGCCCGACGGCGCCGTGGTGAAGAGCGCCGGCTTCGACACGGCGGTGTTCGAGGCCACGGCCCGAGTCTTCGACGGCGAGCAGGCCGCGATGGACGCGCTGGCCGACGGCACCGTGGTGGCCGGCGACGCGGTGGTGATCCGTTACGAGGGCCCGAAGGGCGGCCCAGGGATGCGCGAGATGCTGGCGATCACGGGTGCGATCAAGGGCGCGGGCCTGGGCAAGGACGTGCTGCTGCTGACCGATGGCCGCTTCTCCGGGGGTACGACCGGGCTGTGCGTCGGCCACGTCGCGCCCGAGGCGGTCGACGCCGGCCCGATCGCCTTTGTCCGTGACGGCGACCGGGTCAGGCTCGACATGGACCAGCGCAGGCTCGACGTACTCGTCGATGAAGCCGAGCTCGCCGCCCGCCGCGACGGCTGGCAGCCGCGACCGTCGAAGTACAAGACCGGCGTGCTGGCCAAGTACGCCAAGCTCGTGCACTCCGCCGCCGAGGGCGCGATCTGCGGCTGAGCCCGGGCGTCAGTCGGACACGCGCAGCTGGTCGGCGAGCTCGGCGTAGATGAGCGACTTCACCCTTCGAACCGACAGTTTCGGCCCCGATTCCGCGTTCAGAATGTCGGTTCGGAGGGTGAAGTTGTGGCCGGCGGGCACGGACACGCACTTCCCCCGACACGGATGCGGCCCAAGGCCCCCGGATACTCGTGTCTACGGTGTCGTGGTGACCGAGAACGCGAGCTGGCCGGGTGCCGAGGAGATCGAGACCGAGCGACTGGTCCTGGAGCCCCTGCGCATCGACCATGCGACGGAGCTGGCGCCCGTCCTCGATGACGACGGTCTTCACACCTTCATCGGCGGCCGACCCGCGACGGAGGACGAGCTGCGGGCGAGATACGTCCGGCAAGCCGTCGGCCACTCGGCCGACGGGGCGGAGGGTTGGCTCAACTGGGTCGTCCGCCGCCGCGACAGCGGTGCCGCCGTGGGCACGGTCCAGGCGACCTTGGCGCACCAGGACCGCGGGATGACCGCCGCCGTCGCGTGGGTCATCGCGTCACCGCACCAAGGGCATGGGTACGCCAAGGAGGCCGCGGCGGCGATGGCGGAGTGGTTGCTTCGTGGTGGAGTCGACGGACTCGTCGCGTACGTCCATCCAGATCATGGGGCCTCCATCAACGTGGCGACGCACCTCGGGCTGTCACCCACCGAGACGGTCGAGGACGGAGAGGTCCGCTGGGTCCGCTGACCCACTGGTCGTCGGCGACCATGTGGGAACTCACTACCCAACCGGGTCGCAGTGTGGGTGAACCGCCCGTTGGGAGGAACGCCGCAGGCTCGTAGTTTCCGTCCCATGACTCCCGCGACGACAGGCGTCGAGCTGGCTGGTCGGCGAGCTCTCGTCACCGGCGCCGCGAGCGGTATCGGTCGGGCCTGTGCCGTTCGGCTGGCGCAGGCGGGGGCCCAGGTGCTCGCCCTCGACCGGGACCGCGAGGCGGTCGGCGAGGTCGCGAAGGAGGTCGACGGCGAGGCGCTGACCGTCGACCTGTCCGACCTCGACGCCGTCGAAGCACTCGACCTGGCCGTCGACATCGTGGTCAACAACGCCGGCCTGCAACACGTCGCGCCGGTGGAGGAGTTCCCGTCCGACACGTTCTCGCTGATCTTGCGGGTGATGCTCGAAGCCCCTTACCGCATCGTCCGTGGTGCCCTCCCACACATGTACGAGCAGGGGTGGGGCCGGATCGTCAACATCTCCTCGGTGCACGGGCTCGTCGCCTCCCCGTACAAGGCGGCGTACGTGTCGGCCAAGCACGGCCTGGAGGGACTTTCCAAGGTCATCGCCCTGGAAGGTGCCGGCCGCGGCGTCACGTCCAACTGCATCAACCCTGCGTATGTGCGGACGCCGCTGGTCGAGAACCAGATCGCCGACCAGGCGAGGGTGCGCAACATGGCCGAGCAGGACGTCATCGAGCAGGTCATGCTCGAGCGGGCGGCCATCAAGCGGCTGATCGAACCCGACGAGGTCGCCGAGCTCGCGGCCTACCTCTGCTCACCGCTCGCAGCCTCGGTCACCGGGGCCTCGCTCGTGATGGATGGGGGCTGGACCGCACATTGACACCCTGGCCGGATGACACGACCTCCGGGCGGGGCGCAACAATCGGGGGCATGTTCTGGAACGACTTCCTTCGCCTGCTCGCTCGCGACGCGCCGGCCGTCGAGTTCGAGGCACCCCTGCTCGCGGCGCGGGCCCGAGACGAGGACCCTGCGGTCATCGAGGAGCTCGAGCAGGGCAAGCGGCTCGCGCTGCAGGTGCGGGAGACGTTGGCGGCCAGGCTGCGGCGGGAGGGCCAGCTGACGGCGTTGTTCGAGACAGCGGGCGACCTGGCCCGGCTCTCCGACCTCGACTCGGTGCTCGAGGCGATCGTCCGGCGGGCGCGGCAGCTGCTCGGCGCCGACCTCGCCTACCTGACCATGAACGACCCGGACCACGGCGACACCTACATGCGGGTCACCAACGGCTCGACATCGGCCCAGTTCCAGCTCGTCCGCCTGGGCATGGGCGAGGGGCTCGGCGGCCTGGTCGCTCAGACCGGTCGACCGTACGCGACGTCCAGCTACCACCAGGACTCGCGGTTCAACCACACGACCGGCATCGACTCGGCGGTCGAGGACGAGGGACTGGTCGCGATCCTCGGCGTCCCGCTGCAGATCGGCGCGCGGGTGATCGGGGTGCTGTACGCCGCCAACCGCAGCGAGCGGCCGTTCGCTCGCGAGGAGGTGGCGCTGCTCGGCTCACTGGCCGCGCACGCCGCGGTGGCGATCGACACGACGCGGCTCCTCGACGAGACCCGCAAGGCGATGGCCGAGCTGAACGCCGCCAATGTCATGCTGCAGGCCAACACGAGCGCGATCGAGCGCGCCGCGGCCGCTCATGACCGGATGGCCCAGCTGGTGCTGCACGGCGGCGGGGTCGAGGAGGTCGCGGCCAGCCTGGCCGAGGTCATCGGCGGGACGCTGCTGGTCCTGGACGAGCAGCACAACGTGCTGGCGCGAGTCGGCGAGACGCCGCAGGTCGGGGACGTGCCCGGCGTCGACCCCGAGATCCTCGAACGGGCGGTCGCCGCATCCCGGACCAGCGGTCGCGCGGTGCAGCGAACCGGCCGCTGGGTCGCCGCCGTCGCCGCCGGGTCACAGCACCTCGGGGCCCTGGTTCTCGACGGCCGCTCCGACCTGGACGACGCCGACCAGCGCATCCTCGAGCGGGCCGCCGTCGTCACGTCGCTGTTGCTGCTGGCCCGCCGGTCCGGCATCGAGGCCGAGAGCCGGGTACGCGGACAGCTGCTCGACGACCTGCTGCGCAACTCCAGCACCGACCCGACGATGCTGGCCGAGCGCGCCCGCCGGGTCGGCGCCGACCTCAACCGCAGCTTCTCCGTGTACGTCGCGGACATCGGGCCCGCCGACCGGCAACGGGCCTTCCTGGCCGCCAACCACCTCGCGCGGACCCGCGACGGGTTGGCCGGCACCTTCGACGGCCATGTCGTGCTGTTGCTTCCTGGCGACAAGCCGGGTGTCGGCGCCCGGGAGATCGCCCAGGACCTCGGCGGCACGTTGGGAGTGCCGGTGACGGTCGGCGGAGCCGGACCGGCATCGGGCGTCGAGCAGGTGGCGGCGACGTATCACGAGGCGATGCGCTGCGGCGCGGCGCTGAAGACACTCGGCCGGGAGGGCCGTGGGGCCGATGCGGAGGAGCTCGGCTTCGTCGGCCTGGTGCTGAGCGGGCAGCCCGACGTACCCGGGTTCGTCGCGGCGACGCTGGGTCCGGTGCTCGAGTACGACGCGCGACGGACCACCGACCTGGTCGGCACGCTGGAGGCGTACTTCAGCGCCGGCAGCAACCTGGCCCGGACGCACGAGGCGCTGCACGTGCACGTCAACACGGTCGCCCAGCGGCTCGAACGGGTGGCCAGCCTGCTCGGCGACGATTGGCAGGACCCCGACCGCGTGCTGGAGCTGAGGCTCGCCCTGCGCCTGCACCGGCTCTCCGCCGAGTGACCGCTGACCGACACCCGCGGCCCGTGCCCGGGACGGCCCACCGGCGCGTAGAAGATTGCCCAATTGGGCAATCTTCGACCCGGTTCCCGCCGGTTCGAGGTCGAATTTTGCCCAATTGGGCAAAGTTCGACGTCCGACCTTGGCTGCCGACGGACGGCCCGCGACGGGAGCACCTGCCATTTCCCCGGACACGGGTGCGGCGCCAGCCCCCCGAATACCTGCGCCTTGCAAGCAAGCGGTGGGGCGTACGTGCAAGAGGTGGGGTGCCCGGCGGATGGAGTTGGCGCATGGAGTGGACTGTGGGTGTAGGGATGGGCTACATGATGCGGGGGGATTGTGGCTGTCGCCGCCATGTCGGCGCGGGAAGCCGATTCCCTAGGGTCAGGGTGTGACGTCAAGCACTCCGATGCTCGAGACCCGGGGGCTCTCGAAGGACTTCCGCGGCTTCCGCGCCGTGGACGACGTCGACCTCACGGTCGAGCGGGGCACCATCCACGCGCTGGTGGGTCCCAACGGCGCCGGCAAGACCACCCTGTTCAACCTGCTCACCGGGTTCATCAAGCCGAGCGCCGGCCAGATCCTGGTGGACGGCAAGGACGTGACCGGGCTGCGGCCGGAGCAGATCGCCCGCCAGGGGGTGGCCCGCTCGTTTCAGATCACCAGCCTCTTCGAGCACCTTTCCCTGCTCGAGCACGTCGAGCTGGCGCTGCAGGGCCGCACCGGCCAGGGCTACCACTTCTGGCGGTCCGACAAGACGCTCCGCCGGTTCCGGGACGAGGCCGACCACCTGCTCGAGCAGGTCGGGCTGGCCGGCTACGCGGACGTGCCGGCGGGCAGCCTCGCCTACGGCCGCAAGCGCGCCCTCGAGCTCGCGCTGGCCCTCGCCCTGAACCCCACGCTGCTGCTGCTCGACGAGCCGACCGCCGGCATGAGCGTCGAGGACGTCGCCCGGACCGTCGACCTGGTCCAGCAGGTCCGGGAGGATCGCACTGTCGTACTCGTCGAGCACAACATGAAGGTCGTCGGCGACCTGACCGACCGGGTGACGGTGCTGCAGTTCGGCCAGATCCTCGCCGAGGGTGCGTACGAGCAGGTGCGCAATGACCCGCGTGTGATCACCGCCTACCTGGGAGAGTCCGTTGCTTAGGGTCCGCGGGCTGACTGCGACGTACGGCGAGGCCCGGGTCCTGCAGGACGTGTCCCTCGACGTCGACAGCGGGCAGGTCGTCACCCTGGTCGGGCGCAACGGTGCCGGGAAGACGACCCTGTTGCGCTGCCTGATGGGCCTGCACAAGTCGATGGAAGGCACGGTCGAGCTCGACGACCGCGACATCACCCGGTTCTCGCCGCACCAGCGCTGCCGGGCCGGGCTGGGCTACGTGCCCGACGACCGCGGCATCTACGCCAGCTTGAACGTCGAGGAGAACCTCACGTTGCCGCCCACCGTCGGTCCCGACGCGTGGTCGCTGGAGCAGGTGTACGAGGCGTTCCCGGTGCTCGCCGACCGCCGTCGGCAGGCCGGCACGCACCTGTCCGGCGGCGAGCAGCAGATGCTGTCGATCGCCCGGGTGCTGCGGATGGGCTCGCGGTTGCTGCTCTGCGACGAGCCGACCGAGGGCCTGTCTCCCTTGCTGGTCCAGCAGATCGGCGACATCCTTCGTAACGTCAAGGCGCACGGCGTCACGGTTCTGCTGATCGAGCAGAACGTGCACTTCGCCAGCACGGTGGCCGACCGTCACCATCTGATCGCCCAAGGCCGCTTGGTCGAGTCCCTCGACAACGCCGAGGTCAAAGAGCGCGAACATGAGCTGCTCGAGTACCTCGGCATCTGAGACGACCCACACACAGGAGGAACTTCCGATGACAACGAGGCTCAAAGCAGCAGGGGCAGCCGTCACGACGCTGGCGTTGTGCGGCACGCTCGCCGCCTGCGGGGGAGCCGGTGGCCCGAGCGGCGGTGGTGGCAGCATCAGCGACGACAAGATCGCGCTGGGCGTCATCACCGACCTGTCCGGCGTCTACTCGGAGCTCGCCGGCGAGAACGCTGTCGCCGCCGTGGAGATGGCCGTCGAGGACTTCAAGAAGGAACACGGCGAGGATGCGATCACCGACAAGATCGAGGTGACCAAGGCCGACCACCAGAACAAGCCGGAGATCGCCAACACCGCCGCCCGCGAGATGTACGACCGGGACGGCGTCGACGCGATCTTCGACGTACCCACGTCGTCGGCTGCGCTGGCCGTCGCCACCGTCGCCAACCAGAACAAGAAGCTCTACTTCAACATCGGTGCGGCGACCACGGAGCTGTCCGGCGCGCAGTGCAACCCCTACACCTACCACTACGCGTACGACACCTACATGCTGGCCAACGGCACCGGAAAGACCGTGACCGAGCAGGGCGCCAAGAGCTGGTACATCATCTACCCCGACTACGCGTTCGGCCAGGACATGAACAAGAGCTTCACGGCCGCGGTCGAGGGGGCCGGCGGCTCGATCGTGAAGGCCGACCCGACGCCGTTCCCCAACGACAACTTCGCCACGTTCATGACGAAGGCGCCGACGCTGAAGCCGAAGCCCGATGTGCTGGGCACCATGCAGGCCGGTGGTGATCTGGTCAACGTGGTCAAGCAGTACAACGAGTTCGGTCTGAAGGAGAAGGGCGTCGACCTGGCCGTCGGCCTGATGTTCGACACCGACATCGCGTCGATCGGTGTGAAGGCGCTGGCCGGCACGCAGTTCACCACGGCCTGGTTCTGGAACATGGACGACGAGAGCCGTGAGTGGGCCGACCGGTTCAAGGAGAAGACCGGCGTCCGTCCCACCTTCGACCACGCCGCGAACTACTCGGCGGCGACGCAGTACCTCGAGGCGATCCAGCGCGCGGAGACCGACAAGGCCGAGGACGTCACCAAGGAGCTCGACGGCTACGAGTTCGAGGACTTCTTCGCCCGCAACGCCAAGATCCGGGCCGAGGACCACAGCGTCGTGCACGACGCCTACCTCGTGCAGGTGAAGGAGGAGGCCGAGGTCGAGGAGGACTTCGACTTCACCAAGCTGCTCGACACGATCCCGGCCGACGAGGCGTTCATGACGGTCGAGGAGAGCGGCTGCGAGATGGGCTGACGGTCGGCGTCCGGGGCGGCGAGGTCCGTCGCCCCGGACCGGCTGAGCAGTCGTCGTTCGCACGTACGACAGGAAGGCACGCATGGAAGGACTGCTGCAGCAGATCTTCAACGGGCTGGTGAGCGGCAGCTTCTACGCCCTGCTGGCGCTCGGCCTGTCGGTGATCTTCGGCATGCTCGGCGTGGTCAACTTCGCGCACGGCGCGTTCTACATGCTCGGCGCCTTCGGTGCGTTCATCCTGCTCGACAGCTTCGGGCTGAGCTGGTGGCTGGCGCTGTTCGTCGTGCCGGTCGTCCTCGGCATCGTCGGCATGGTCCTGGAGCGCACGCTTGTGCACCGGCTGGTCGCCCTCGACCCGCTGTACAACTTCCTGCTGACGTTCGGCATCGCGCTGATCCTGCAGGACCTGATGCGATTGAGGTACGGCGTGCAGTCCCAGCCGTTCAGCCGACCTGAGCTGCTCGACGGCTCGATGAACCTCGGCCTGTTCAGCTATCCCAAGTACCAGGTCTTCGTGCTGCTGTTCTCCATCGTCGTGTCGGGCCTGGTGTGGCTGGTCTTGACCCGTACCCGGGTCGGCATGGTCGTACGCGCGGCCACCGAGCGCGCCGACCTGAGCCAGGCGCTCGGCATCAACGTCGGTCGCTGGGTGACCCCGGTCTTCGGTTTCGGCATCGCACTGGCCGGCTTGGCCGGCGTCCTGGCGGCCCCGATGCGGGCGGTGAACTCGTCGATGGGCGGTGACCTGATCATCGTCATCTTCGCGGTGGTCGTGATCGGTGGGCTCGGCTCGGTCTTCGGGTCCGTGACGGCCGGGTACGTCGTCGGCATGCTCACCGCGGTCGGGAACTTCTACCTCCCGGCGCTGTCGCAGAGTCTGGTCTTCATCTTGATGGCGCTGGTGCTGCTGCTTCGGCCGGCCGGTCTGTTCGGCCGTGAGGAAGGGGTGCACGCGTGATCACCGCGAAGCTCCTGGGCGGCCGCGGCGAGATGCCGGTCGCACTGCGCGTCGTGCTGCTCGTGGTCGGAGTCCTCGTGGCGCTGGGACTGCCCTGGTACATCTACCCGCCGGTGGCGATGGACATTGCCGCCTGGGCGCTGTTCGCGGTCGCGCTCGACCTGCTGCTGGGCTACACCGGCCTGCTGTCCTTCGGGCACGCCGCCTTCTGGGGCAGCTCGGCGTACGCGACCGGCATCATCGCGATCGAGACCGGCCTGCCGTTCTACGTCGCGGTGCTGGGCGGGGCGCTCGTCGCGGCGTTGCTCGCGCTGCCGATCGCGCTGCTGTCCGTGCGGCGCACCGGCATCTACTTCGCCATGGTGACGCTGGCGTTCGCGCAGCTGATCTTCTTCATCGCCAACCAGTGGCGCGACGTCACCGGCGGGGAGAACGGCCTGCAGGGCATCCCGCGCAACCTCTTCGGCCTCGACCTGTCGGACTCGTTCTACTTCTACTACGCGGCGCTGCCGCTGATCCTGGTCGGGCTGTTGGTCGCCTGGCGGGTCGTCCGGTCGCCGTTCGGCCGGGTGCTGGTGGCGATCCGGGAGAACCCCGCTCGGGCCCGGGCGCTCGGCTACCCGGTCGACCGCTACAAGGTGCAGGTGTTCGTCATCTCGGCGTTCCTGGCCGGGGTGGCGGGCGGTGTCTACGCCGTCGGCCACGGCTTCGCGTCGCTGCAGGAGGTCTACTGGACCACGTCGGGCAAGGTGGTCGTGATGAACATCCTCGGCGGCATGGGCACGCTGTGGGGTCCGCTGCTCGGAGCCGGCATCATCGTGCTGCTCGAGGACTACCTCGCCACCGCCGGCATCGACGCGATCGGCATCGTGACCGGCAGCATCTTCGTCCTCACCGTGCTGCTGTTCCGGCGCGGCATCTGGGGCTCGGTGGCGGCCCTGGTCAACAGCCGCCGCGCGGGTCCCGTACCCGTCACACCGGCCGAGACCACACCTCGTTCACAGCCCACCGAGCGCGTCTGAGCGATGATCGAGGCGGGAGAGGTCCTCTGGCGGCCGTCGGAGCAGCGTGCCGGGCGGGCCACGATCACGTCGTACCTGCGCTGGCTGGCTGAGCATCGGAGCGTGGAGCTGGCCGACCACGACGCGCTGTGGGCCTGGTCGGTGGACGACCTCGAAGGCTTCTGGTCCTCGATCTGGGAGTACTTCGACATCTGGTCGAGCCAGCCGTGGACCTCGGTCCTGGAATCCCGCGACATGCCCGGGGCGCGCTGGTTCCCCGGTGCGCGGCTGAACTGGGCCGAGCACGCGCTGCGGTACGGGCGCGGCGACACCGCTGCCCTGGTCGCGGTCGGCGAGGACGGCGCCGAGCGGGAGACGTCCTGGGCCGAGCTGCACGACCAAGTCGGTGCGTTCGCCGCGTCGCTGCGGGCGATGGGCGTTCGCCCCGGCGACCGGGTCGCGGCGTTCCTGCCCAACATCCCCGAGGCCGCGGTCGCCCTACTCGGCACCGCCGCGACCGGAGCCGTGTGGGCGTGCTGCGCGCCGGACTTTGGTGCCGACGCGGCGACCGACCGGCTCGGCCAGGTCGAGCCCCGGGTGCTGCTGCTGGCCGACGGCTACTGCTACGGCGGCCGCCGGCTCGACCGCCGCGCCGTGGCGGTTCAGGTCGCGGCGGCGCTACCGAGCGTCGAGCAGGTCGTCTGGGTGCCGTACCTCTTCCCGGACGAGCCGGCGCCGGTCGCCGCGGTGACCTGGTCCGACGTGGTCGGCGACCCCGCCGAACCGGTCTTCGAGCAGGTGCCGTTCGACCATCCGCTCTGGATCCTCTACACGTCCGGCACGACGGGGCTGCCGAAGGGCGTCGTGCAGGGACACGGCGGCATCTTGGTCGAGCACCTGAAGTGGCTCCGGCTGTACTTCGACCTGCGGCCGGGCGACCGGTTCTTCTTCAGCACCAGCACGGCGTGGATGGTGTGGAACGCGCTGGTCAGCGGGCTGCTCACCGGCGCCACGCTGGTGCTGTACGACGGCAGCCCCACCTATCCGGAGCCCGATGCGCTGTGGCGGGTGGCGGCCCGGACCGGCGCCAAGCTGATGGGCACCGGCGCCGGCTACGTGACGGTGTCACGCAAGGCCGGGCTCGAGCCGGGTCGCGACCTCGACCTGCGGGCACTGGAGACGCTGGTGGTCACCGGCTCCCCGCTGCCGCTGAACGAGTGGGGCTGGATCTACCAGCACGTGTCGCCGTCGGTGCGTCTCGACTCCGCGTCGGGCGGCACCGAGGTCTGCACGCCGTTCGTGGGCGGGGTGGAGACGCTGCCCGTGCACGCCGGCGAGATCACGGCGCGGTGGGCCGGGGTCAGGGCCGAGGTGTGGGACGACGAGGGTCGGCCGACCGCGGACGAGGGTGAGCTGGTGATCACCGCACCGATGCCGTCGATGCCACTGTTCTTCTGGAACGACGACGACGGGAAGCGTTACCGCGAGTCCTACTTCGAGCAGTGGCCCGGGGCCTGGCGGCACGGTGACCGGGTACGGATCAACGAGCGCGGCGGCGTGATGATCTCTGGCCGGTCCGACGCGACGCTCAACCGGCACGGTGTCCGGATGGGCAGCAGCGATATCTATGACGTGGTCGAGCGGCTGCCCGAGGTGGAGGAGAGCCTGGTCGTCGGCGTCGAGCTGCCGGACGGCGGCTACTACCTCCCGCTGTTCGTGGTGCTCGCCGAGGGCGCGACACTCGACGACGCCCTACGCCGGCGGCTCACCGACACCATCCGACAGCAGGCTTCGCCACGGCACGTACCCGACGAGATCGTGCAGGCGCCTGGCGTGCCGCACACGTTGACCGGCAAGCGGATCGAGGTGCCGGTCAAGCGACTGCTGCAGGGCGCGTCTCTCGAGCGCGCCGCCAGCCTCGACAGCGTCGACGCGCCCGACGTGGTGCGTTGGTACGCCGAGTTCGCCGCGCGGCGCCGGGCCCGCTGATGGCCGACCGGCTGCCGTACCTCGACGGCGAGGAGCTGCGCCGCCTGGTCGGCTGGCCGGACGCGGTCGACGCGATCGAGCAGGCTCTGCTCGACGGGACGGCTCCGGGGCACACTCCGCTGCGCACCGTGGTGGACGTGGGCGCGGGCCAGCTGTTGCTGATGCCGGCCGAGGCTGGTGCCTACGTCGGCGTCAAGCTTGCCTCGGTGCGGGCGACCGCAGGGGACGGGCCACGGATCCAGGGCGTCTACGTGCTGTTCGACGCCGCCAGCCTGTCCCCGCTGGCGCTCCTTGACGCGGTCGTGCTGACCCAGCTGCGCACGGCGGCGGTGTCTGCAGTCGCGGCCAAGCATCTCGCCGTACCCGATGCGTCCCGGCTGGTCGTCTTCGGCCGTGGACCGCAGGCCGTCGGCCATGTCGAGGCGCTGCGCTGCGTGCGCCCGATCCGCCAGGTCACCGTCGTCGGCCGCGACCGGCGTGGGGTGGAGGCGCTGTCGGACGCCGATCTGGTGGCGTGCTGCACGACGGCCCGGGAGCCGTTGTTCGACTCCGCGCTGCTGCGACCCGACGCCACCGTGGTCGCCGTCGGGTCGCACGAGCCGGACGTGCGTGAGGTCGACACCGCGCTGGTACGACGGGCGACGGTGGTGGTGGAGACCAGGGCGTCGGCGCTGGCCGAGTCGGGTGACGTGCTGCTGGCGGTCGCGGACGGCGTGCATCTCGACGAGGCGATCGACGGGGAGTTCGCCGACCTGGTCAACGGCCGGGTGCCGGTCGAGCCGGGCCGGCCGCGGCTGTTCAAGAGCGTCGGCGAGGCCTGGGGCGACCTGGTCCTGGCCTCGCTGGCAGTCCAGCGCCGCTAGCGACTTCACGCC
>JBOHDE010000025.1:0-25458 GCA_050699035.1 Nocardioidaceae bacterium
AACGCGCAGCGTGGGTTAGTAGACCGCCCAGGTCTCGAGCGCTCCGTCGCGCGGTTTGAAGGTCACGGCGTCGATGTCCTCGTCCGGCACGGGGAACGCCAGCCAACCGTCGGCGCAGTCGCCCTTGTCCAACACGATGCTGTCCAGCGGGAACACCGGAGTCGGTAGGTCTGACGGCTGCTCCGGCATCGGCGACGCGTGCACTTTGTCAAGGTGCACCTTGAACGCGTCGACGACCAGCGTGACGTCGCCCGGCCCGGTGCTCTGCGCACAAGTGCTGATCAGCGCGGCGACGCCACCGTCAACCGGCTTGACGTCGAGCACCCGGGTGCGTTGCGCCTTCGACTGCCGCCACTCGCCGAGGCCTACCCCGGCATAGGTCGCCTTGACCCCAGGGGCCACCTCTTTCGGCGTCTCGTCACCGCCACATCCCGAGAGCAGGAGCACAACGACGGCGCAGCCGGCGATCCCCATCGATCCCATGTGGTTGAACATTACGTCACTCACAGGTACGCGGCGACTCCGATTCGGGACGGTCCAGCTTCAGCGTCTGGTACGTCACCAGCGCGTTGCCGACCTCGCTGAGTGCGTCCGGGTACGAGAACCGGGTCAGGCTCACCGGCGCGCACTCGCTGTTGAAGTTCAGGATGTCGAAGCTCTGCGGCGTCGCGACGACCTCGCCCGTCTCGTCCTGGCGGCGGAACGTCCGGATGCCCGCGGCGCCGGTCGTACCCACGGTCAGGTCGACCGACGAGTCGGACACCTCCAGCGCCGGCGAATGCGTGTGTCCGCTGACCCAGACCGGCGCCTCGAGCAGCTCGCCCAGCTGACGGGCACCGGACGGATGGTGCATCACCGCCAGGTCGATCGGTCCAGCCTCGGGGTCGAGGTCCTCGACGGCCTGTTCGGCGGCGCCACGCTCCATCTCCTCGACGCCGTCGGGGTCCTCGGCCTCGACCGGCCCACCGTCCTGGTAGCGCCGCGGGTCACCGACCCCGAAGACGCCGAGTCCCTTGAGCTCGATCCGCTGGTCGTCGACGACCACCACGTTGGGGACTGTGGCGAGCTCGTCGACGGTCGCGTTGCCGTCATGGTTGCCCTTGACGAACACGTACGGCACGCCGAGCGACTCGATCCCCTCCCGCAGGTCGTCCCGCTCACTCAGCTCGAAGCCGGTGCCCCACTGCACGAGGTCGCCCGAGTCGATGACGAAGTCGACGTCTTCGCTCTTGATCACCTCGGCCAGCTGCGGATAGACGTTGCGACCGTGGATGTCGGACACCAGCATCACCCGCGTCGCCACCTCGACCTGCCGCTCCGGGCTGGCTCCCTCCCGCAGCCGGGAGATGTACGTCGCCAGGCTCTGCACGTAGCCGGCGTACTTCTGGTCCCGGGCGTTCAGCTGGGCCAGCAGCTTGTCGGCGGACAGGCCGACCGCGAGCAGCCCGTCGGCCTCGAGGTGGCTGCCGTACTCCTCGTCGAAGCTGAGGTACGAGCCGGCGCCCCAGCCCGCCAGGCAAAGCACCCCGCCGGTCACCCCGGCCGTCGCGGTCACCGTCACCCGCCGCCGGGCCGTGTGGCTGGCCCCGCTGACGGCATACCAGACGAGGACGCCGAGCACCGCGCCGCCGAGTGCACCGACGGCGGTCTTCTGAGCAGTACGCACGATGGTCTCGCGGGCGAGCGCCTGGATCTGGTCGATCTGCGCGTCAATGTCGATCCGCGGCGAGTTCGCCGACCGCCCCACCGGTGGGATCGCCTGCGCGCTGACCTCGACGCGCGCCCCCGGCCCCCAGCGGTGCGTGTCGAACGTCGCCGTGCCGACGCTGGTCGGGATGTCGATCTGACTGTGCGGGATGACGCGCGTCTGTACGACGTACAGGTCGTCGCTGGCGCTGCTGGCCCAGACCGAGCCGAGGCCGAGCCCACCGCCCGCCGCCCCCAGCACCGCCATCAGCCCGACCAGCACCACCTGCCCGGCCCGGAACAGCCGCCGACGCCAGACCGGCGGCGCGGCGGCGTCATCCGGGCTCTCGGTGGCGACGGGCTCCTCGGGCACGGATCCCACCTTGGCACGATCGGCCAACCAGGTCAGTCATTGTCAGGTCAGCGGTGCCGGCTGGCGGGTCTCCGGCATCCGGGTCGACATCGCGACCCCGACGAACAGCACGCCGGCGGTGACTGCGAAGGCCCAGCCGTACGACAAGGTGTCCGCGAGCGCACCGGCCACCAGCGGCCCGGCGATCGCGCCGAGGTCGGACGACATCTGGAACGCCGCGACCACCCGGCCGCCGCGACCCTTCATCACGTCGCCGACCACCGCACCAGGCGCGCTGCCCATCAGCGCGCTGCCGGCCCCGAACAGCAGCATTGCCAGCAGGTAGACCGGCAGCAGCGTGCTGACCGCGATCAGCAGCATCGCCACCCCGGCAATGGCTCCCCCGGCCATCATCGCCGGGCGCCGCCCGACCTGGTCGATGTAGCGACCGGCCGGGATCAGCAGGGCGGCCTGCGCGAGCGACGAGAACAGGAACCCGACGCCGACCCAGATCACGCCGACCTGCATCGCCTCGATCACGAACAGCGGCACCAGGCTCATCCGTACGCCGAACAACCCCCAGCCGGTGCCGAAGCTGACCACCAAGGCGGTCCGGTACGCCGGATGGGCGAACGCCTCGCGCAGGCTGGTCGAGACGACCTCGGCCCCCGGGGCGTCGACCGGGGCGTCGACCGGGGCGTCGACCGGGGCGTCGACGATCGGCGTCTCGTCCCGGATCTCTGCCTTGGCCAGGAAGACCGCGCCGATCGCGCCGGCGACCAGCAGCGACACGGCGTAGACGGCGAACGGCAGCCGCAGGCTGATCCCGGTCAGCCAGCCGCCGAGCAACGGGCCGAGCAGCCCACCGACCAGGAACCCGCCCTGGAACATGCTGCTGGCCCGCCCGCGCCGACTCGAGTCGACCACCCGGAACAGCAGCGCGACCGCGGCCACGGTGAACATCGCACTGCCGATGCCGCCGATGCCGCGCAGCACCAGCAGCTGCTCGTACGACTGGGCCGCGCCCGCGAGCCCGGTCGACACGGCGACGATCAGGATGCCCGACGTCAGGATGACGCGCTCGCCGAAGGCGTCGACCAGCTTGCCACCGGCCAGTGCCGACACGAACCGCATCAGCGCGAACGCCGAGATCACCGCGCCGGCCGCGGTCTTGCCGACCCCGAAGTCGCGCGCGAACACCGGGATCGCCGGGGCGACGACGCCGAACCCAACGGCGACGGCCAGCGCGACGGCAGCGAGGACGGCTACCTCACGGGGTAGATCCCCGAACGGGCTGACGGGACGGCGCACGAGACCAGATCGTGTCACGTCCTCCCGACATCGCGACAACCGGTTTCGCCATCTCCGGGCTAGGACCGCAGGGCGACCAGGCGGCGTACGGGTACGGCGACGTCGACACCGTCCTCCGGTGCGGACGACGCGCGCTCGGCGAGCCACCGGGCCGCGTTGACGCGACGCCGGTCGGGCGTGCCCGGCAGGTACAGAGCCCGCATCAGCAGGTCGGCGTCCTCCGCGGTGCGTACGACGTACCCGAAGCGCTCGTTGGCGTCTTCGAGCACCGTGAAGCCGGCCGCGGCCAGACTGCTGCTCAGCCCGGTGAGCTCGCCGCCGGCGGGGAACTGCGGGGTCGTCCGCAGGCGTGCGGTCAACGGGGCCAGCAGCCGCATGTCACTCGGCCGCACCGGGCGCACCGTCGCCACCGTCGCGGCGAACACACCGCCGGCGCGCAGCACCCGAGCCGACTCGACCAAGGCAGCGTCGACGTCACCGACGACCATCAGACCGGCGGAGCACACCACCGCGTCGAAGCAGGCGTCGGCGAACGGCAGCCTGAGCGCGTCGGCGACCACCACTGGCTCCGTACGCCCGCGGCGTCGTCCGTCCCGCAGCTCGGCGACCGACAGGTCGGCACCGACGACCCACGGGGGGACGGCCCGGCCCTCCTCCCGGAGCGCCTGGGTGAGTGCGCCGTTGCCGCAGGCGAGGTCGAGGACGCGCTGCCCGGACGCGGCTCGGGCCAGCCAGGTGTACGGGGTCGTGTCGCCGTTCGTCGTACGGGACAGGACCTGCTCGCTGATGCCGGGGTGCAGCGCGTGGAACTCCGCGACGTACGCGGCCCAGTCGGTCATCGGGGCGTCGGCGGCAGGCCCGCGACGTCAGCCGCGGACGACGAAGACGTGCGACGCGGCCTCGACGTCGATCTCGGCCATCTCGCCGCCGCTGCCGATCAGGACGCCCTCCGCTCCGCGGGAGACCTGGACCACCTTGTCGGGCTGGGCGCCGACGCGGCGCAGCGCCCCCATCAGCTGCTCGTCGGTCTGGATCGGCTCCCCGATCCGCCGGACGGTCACGGTCAGCTGGGTCTCGTCGGCGGGGATGACGGTGTCGAGCTGCTCGACGCCGTCCATGAATCCCTCGACCTTGTCGCCCTCGCCCAGCTCGTCCAGCCCGGGGATCGGGTTGCCGTACGGCGACTCGGTCGGGTGTTTGAGGATCTCAACCAGGCGCCGCTCGACCTGCTCGGACATCACGTGCTCCCAGCGGCAGGCCTCGGCGTGCACCAGCTCCCAGTCGAGGCCGATCACGTCGGTCAGCAGCCGTTCGGCGAGCCGGTGCTTGCGCATCACCCGGGTCGCGAGCTGGCGGCCGTGACCGGTGAGCTCGAGGTGCCGGTCACCCTCGACCGTGAGCAGGTTGTCGCGCTCCATCCGGGCCACGGTCTGGCTCACGGTGGGACCAGACTGGTGGAGCCGCTCCGCGATCCGGGCCCGGAGGGGGATGATGCCCTCCTCTTCGAGCTCGAAGATCGTGCGAAGGTACATCTCCGTGGTGTCGATCAGTTCGCTCACGCCTGTCATTCTGGCACGCCCCTCCTTGCCAACGTCGCGCCCAAGCTGTGAGTACGACCCTCGCGGCGGCACGCTCACGAGCTACTGAGAACTCGCCAGCTGTCCACGGCTCTGGCGAATTGGGGACCCGGGCTAGGCTGTCCCGGCACCGACCACCTCCCGTCACCTGACTCCCCCATGATCACCATTGCTCCCCGGTTCGCCGGGCCCCCTCGCTCGGCCAACGGCGGCTACACCGCCGGGCTGCTTGCTGCCACCATTCGCGCCGGCGGCGAGGCGCCCCGCCTCAGCACCGGTGACACCACTGGCGTCAGTGTCAGTCTCCGTCAGCCGCCACCGCTCGGCATCGAGCTGGACGTCGAGCTGGACGACGACGACGGCCCGACCACCGCCCGGCTCATGCACGGCGCCGTGCTGGTCGCCGAGGCGTCCGTCGTCGACGTGGACATCACCCCCGTCGACGCCGTGAGTATGGCGGAGGCGGCCGAGGCCGAGCGCTCGTACGCCGGGCTCCGCTCCCACCCCTTCCCCACCTGCTTCACCTGCGGCCCCGACCGCGATCCCGGCGACGGCCTCCGGCTGTTCGCCGGACCGGTCGGCGACGGCCGTACCGCCTGCCTCTGGACCCCGCACCCCTCACTCGAGCGCGACCCCGGCGTCGTCGGCGAGGAGTACGTGTGGGCGGCGCTGGACTGCCCGGGCGCGTGGACCGCTGACCTGGAGGGCCGCCCGCTCGTCCTCGGCCGGATGACCGCTCAGCTCGATGCCCCGGCGACCATCGGCGCACGCCACGTCGTGATGGGACGGCTGCTCGGCGAGGACGGGCGCAAGACGTTCACCGCGACGACGCTGTACGACTCCGACGGCCGGATCGTGGCCCGGGCCGAACACCTGTGGATCGCCATCGACCCGACGACCTTCGGAGCCCTGAGTGCCTGACTCCCGCCACTGGTGGCAGGACGCGGTCTGCTACCAGATCTACGTCCGCAGCTTCGCCGACTCCGACGGCGACGGCGTGGGCGACCTGGCCGGCATCACGTCGCGCCTGCCGTACCTCGCGGACCTCGGCGTCGACGCGGTCTGGCTGACTCCGTTCTACACCTCGCCGCAGGCCGACCACGGCTACGACGTCGCCGACTACCGCGACGTCGACCCGCTGTTCGGCCGGCTCGACGACTTCGACGCCATGCTGGCCGCAGCGCACGACCTGGGGCTGCGGGTCATCGTCGACCTCGTACCCAACCACTCGTCGAGCGCGCACGCGTGGTTCGAGGCTGCGCTGGCGGCCGCCCCCGGGAGCCCCGAGCGGGCCCGCTACGTCTTCCGCGACGGCCGCGATGACGGCACACCGCCGAACAACTGGCAGTCGGTGTTCGGTGGGCCGGCCTGGACCCGGGTGTCGGACGGCCAGTGGTACCTCCACCTCTTCGACGCGGCGCAGCCCGACTTCGACTGGGACAACCCCGAGGTCGGTGACGAGTTCGAGTCGGTCCTGCGGTTCTGGCTGGACCGGGGGGTCGACGGCTTCCGCATCGACGTGGCGCACGGGCTGTTCAAGGAGCCCGGGCTCCCCGACGTCGAGGCGGAGCAGAATGTCGGCGGCATCGACGAGGCGATGAGCGAGCTGGACCGGCCGTACTGGGACCAGCCCGGCGTGCACGACGTCTACCGGCGCTGGCACGACGTACTCGCGTCGTACCCGGGCGACCGGATGGCGGTCGCCGAGGCGTGGGTCAGCAGCGCCGAGTCGATGGCGCGGTACGTCCGGCCCGACGAGCTGCAGCAGGCGTTCAACTTCCACTGGCTCGAGGCGGAGTGGTCGGCCGAGGAGTTCCGCCGGGTGGTCGACGAGACGTTCGCCGCGGTGGACCCGGTGGGCGCGGCGGCGACCTGGGTGCTGAGCAACCACGACGTCGACCGGCACGTGTCGCGGTTCGGCGGCGGCCCCGTCGGCCTGGCGCGGGCGCGGGCGGCGACGGCGATGATGCTCGCGCTGCCCGGATCCGCCTACGTGTACGCAGGTGAGGAGCTCGGGCTGCCGCAGGCTGACGTACCCGCCGAGGCGCGGCAGGATCCCACCTGGCTGCGCGGCGCGGGGGTCGGCCGGGACGGCTGCCGGGTGCCGATGCCCTGGTCGGGGACGGCGAGCCCGTACGGCTTCGGGCCTGACGGCGCGAAGCCGTGGCTGCCGCAGCCGGACTCCTGGGCCGCGCTGTCGGTCGAGGCGCAGCAGGGCGACGAGGCGTCGACGCTGGAGCTCTACCGGCGGCTGATCGCGACCCGGCGGGAGCTGCTGCCGCGGCTCGGTCGGCGGGTCGAGTTCGTAGACACGCGCGACGACGTCGTGGCGCTGCGCCGGGACGGGCTGACCTGCGTGGTCAACTGCGGCGACGACGTGTTCGACCTGACCGCGCTAGGCGACCCAGGGACGCTAGTGATCGCCACCGGTCATACCGCCGACGTACGCAACGGCTCGCTGCCCCCCGACACCGCCGCCTGGCTGCACGCCTGACCTGCGTCCGGGCCCACCCTCTTCGCGCCGAGGTTGCACGAATGTCGGAGCCCCGGCGCCGCCCATCTTCGCGTCGAGGTTGCGCGTATGCCGCTGAGCTGGATAACGGCCGGGGAGGCGTGACAAATACGTCACGCTCTCCCCGCCGTTGTACGAGTTCGACCGCACGGGGCGAGCGCGTGCGCGAAATGGACGATCTCGGGGTCATTGCCGCCTGGTCAGGCCCGACTTCGTCCATCTGGAAAGAAGCGACCCGCTGGTGGGCCAATCGCACCAAGGAACATGACGTCGCCGACCCGCACCCCGACATGTCCCCGGACACCGGGTGCGGCGCCAACCCCGAATACTCCCGCCGAGGTTGCGGCCTGCGGCAGTCGAGGATCGCGTGTCACGTGTCGGCGTGACGCCGCGGACACGGACAAACATTTCCCCGGACACGGTGCGGCGCCAGCCCCCAAGTACTCGCGTCGAGGTTGCGCGAATGTCGCCACATACGCGCAACCTCGACGCGAAGAATCCGACATACGCGCAACCTCGACGCGAAGAGTCTGGACCGGTCAGGGGGTGGGGTGGCGGGCGTCGTAGGACAGGAACCGACGCTGCAGCAGCACGGTGACGAGTACGCCGACCACGCACCCCAGGCCGCCGATCATCAGAGCTCCCCGCTCGCTCGTCACCGACGCGATCGAGCCGAGCACGAAGTCGCCGGCCCGCGGCCCGCCGGCCACCACGACCGTGAAGACGCCCTGCAACCGGCCCCGCAGCGCGTCTGGCGCCGCCGCCTGCAGCATCGTCGAGCGGTACGCCCCGCTCACCATGTCCGCCGCTCCCGACACGGCGAGGAACGCGACCCCGAACCACAGCACGTCGCTCAGCCCGACCGCACCGACAGCCAGGCCGTACACCACGACTGCGACCACGATCGCCCGACCGTGCAGCCGGATCCGGCTCACCCACCCGGACAGCAGGAACGCCACCAGGGCACCGATCGCGGGCGCCGACTGCAGCAGACCCACCGTAGCCTCGGTGCCGGCGTACACGGTCAGCGCCATCGCCGGGAAGAGTGCCCGCGGATGGGCCAGCACCATCGCGCACATGTCGGCGATGAACGACGTCCGCAGGTTCGGGGCGGTGCGGAGGAACCGCAGTCCCTCGAGGACCGAGGCGAGGCCCGCCCGCCGTACGACTCCCTCCGGCGGCATCCGCGGGAGCCGGAACAGCGCGTACAGCGAGGCCGTGAACGTCACCGCGTCGACGCCGTACGCCAGGGCGAAGTCACCCACGTGGATCAGGTACGCACCGAGCAGCGGACCCACCGTGAAGCCCAGGTTGAACGATGCCATCGACAAGGCGTTCGCGGCAGGCAGCAGGTGACGGGGCAACAGCCGCGGGATGATCGCCGACCGGGCCGGGTTGTTGACCGCGAAGCAGGCCGACTGCACCGCGACCACCGCGTACAGCAGGCCGACGTGGTCCAGCCCGAGGACCGCCTGCAGGACGAGGACGAGCGACAACAGCCAGAGGCCGGTCGACGCGACCAGCGCGAGTCGCCGGCGGTCCATCGCATCCGCGATCGCCCCGCCGTACAGGCCGAAGAACACCAACGGGACAAGGGAGAACAGCCCCACCAGGCCGACCGAGAACGACGACCGCGTGATGTCGTAGACCTGGATCGCGATCGCGACCGTCGCCATCTGCTGACCCAGCTGCGCCACCGTGGTGCCGAACCAGAGGCGCCGGTAGTCGGGCGACTCCTGCAGCGGCCGGATGTCGGTCAGCAGGGCACTGAGCCGGCCGCGGATCGTCACCCGGGTCAGCCTGCCACGCCGCCGTGGATAACGCCTTGTCCGGGGGAGAAGGGCGGCCGTAACCTCGGAGTACACGAGAAAGGAGGTGGTCTGGCAGATGATTTCTTTGCGGACTCGTGAGGTGGCTGCCCGCTAGCAGCACACCGGCCATGCCGCCGAGACGCGGCTGGCGACACTCAAGCAGTCACCCGACCCGTGGGCGCGCCGGATAGTCCCCCGGCTGCCCTGCCCTGATGGCAGGAAGCCCACGGGTCGCTGCTTGTCCGTGGGCGTCAGGGAGCCAGCCGCTCGATCGTCCAGCCTCCAGGGGTACGGCGGAAGCGCAGCCGGTCGTGCATCCGGCCCGGCCGGCCCTGCCAGAACTCCACCGTCGCCGCCACCACCCGGAAGCCACCCCAGTGCGGCGGGCGCGGAACGTCGCCGGGGAAGCGCCGGCTCACCTCGTCGTACTCCTCGTCGAGCACCTCCCGGCCCGACACGACCGAGGACTGCGGCGACGCCCACGCGCCGAGCTGCGCGCCGCGCGGTCGGCTGGCGAAGTAGGCGTCGCTGGCGGGCTCGTCGAGGCGGGACGCCGTACCCTCGATCCGGACCTGGCGCTCCAACGGGTGCCACGGGAAGAGCAGTGCACAGCGGCCGTCGGCCTCCAGGTCGGTGCCCTTGCGCGAGGCGTAGTTGGTGAAGAACACGAACCCGTCCGGCCCGAATCCCTTCAGCAGCACCATCCGTGACGACGGGACACCGTCTCCACTGACCGTCGTCAGCACCATCGCGTTGGGCTCATAGAGACCGGCCTCCTGGGCCTGCTTGATCCACTGCCGGAACTGGCTGAACGGATCGGCGGCCAGCTCCTCCTCCGTCAGGCCGGAGGCGGTGTAGTCCTGGCGCCAACCCGCCAACGTCTTGTCGTCCACACCGGCGACCCTAGGGCACAACGCCCGCCTTTTTTCTGGTACGGGGGCGCCCCGTTCCATACCTAGTGGAACGGGGCGCCCCCGTACCAATCAACGATTGGACCAACGCCACCCAGTCGGCGACCAGATCGCGGCGTGGACACCCGGCGAGGCGGCGCCGGCGGACTGACACAATGGTCCGCGCTGACAGCGTCGTCAGGTCATCGACTCCGTCACTCACCAGCGAGGAACTCACGCGTGACCGACGCACAGATCCAGATCCCGGCCCACCTGCTTCCCGCCGACGGCCGGTTCGGCTGCGGCCCGTCCAAGGTGCGCCCCGAGGCGGTGCAGGCGCTGGCGAGTGCGGGCGCCGAGATCCTGGGTACGTCGCACCGGCAGGCCCCGGTCAGGGATCTGGTCGGCCGGGTACGCGAGGGCATCGACACGTTGTTCGACCTGCCGGACGGCTACGAGGTCGTGCTCGGCAACGGCGGCGCCACGGCGTTCTGGGACATCGCGACGTTCGGGCTGATCCGGGAGAAGAGCCAGCACCTGTCCTTCGGCGAGTTCTCGTCGAAGTTCGCCAAGGCCGCACAGCAGGCACCCTTCCTCGCCGAGCCGTCCATCGTGGCCGCCGAGCCCGGGTCGCGCCCCGTCGCGCAGGCCGAGGACGGCGTCGACGCGTACGCCTGGGCGCACAACGAGACCTCCACCGGTGTGATGGCACCCGTCGTACGCCCGGCCGGGACTGATGACGCGCTGGTGCTCGTCGACGCGACGTCCGGTGCCGGCGGGCTGCCGGTCGACGTCGGCCAGGCCGACGTGTACTACTTCGCGCCGCAGAAGTGCTTCTCGTCCGAGGGCGGCCTCTGGGTAGCGGTGATGTCCCCGGCGGCCGTGGCCCGGGTCGACGAGCTCGCGGCGACCGGCCGCTGGGTGCCGGCGTTCTTCGACCTGCCGACGGCGATCGACAACTCCCGCAAGAACCAGACGTACAACACGCCGTCGCTCGCGACGCTGTTCCTGCTGGCCGAGCAGACCGACTGGGTGAACGCGCAGGGCGGCCTGTCGTGGGCGGTCGAGCGGACGACGGACAGCTCAAGCCGCCTGTACAACTGGGCGGAGAAGACGGCCTACACGACGCCGTACGTCGAGGACCCGGACGCCCGCTCGCTGGTCGTCGGCACCGTCGACTTCGACGACGCGGTGGACGCGGCCGCCGTCGCCAAGGTGCTGCGGGCCAACGGCGTCGTCGACGTCGAGCCGTACCGCAAGCTGGGCCGCAACCAGCTGCGGGTCGCGATGTTCCCGTCGATCGAGCCGGCCGACGTCGAGGCGCTCACCGAGTGCGTCGACCACGTGGTGACCCGGCTCGCCTGACCGCGAAAAACGCACCCCTCGCGCCGAGGTTGCGCGGATGTCTGGAGCACCGCCGACATACGCGCAACCTCGACGCGAAAGAGGCGCCGGACGGGTCAGAAGCGCAGGGTGCGGAGGTAGTCGTAGCCGACCTGCGCGGTCACCATCGGGTCGGCCGGCTGGTCGTTCTCCACGATGTACTCGCGGACCGCATGCGCCTTGAAGATCCGCGCGAAGTCGATCGTGCCCGTGCCCGGGTCGGCGAAGAAGCCGTCAGCACGACGGTCCTTCACGTGGTACTGCAGCACCTGCAGCGGCACCGAGTCGATCAGCTCGACCGGGTCCTGACCACCGGTCACCGCCCAGTACAGGTCGACCTCGAGATGCACCAGGTCCGGGTCGAGCTCGGCCATCAGCACGTCCCACGGCGTCTCGCCGCCACCGAGGTCGGTGGTGAACTCGTGCGCGTGGTTGTGGTACCCGTACCGCAGCCCGGCTGCCCGCGCCGCCGCGGCCTCCGTGTTCATCTCCGAGGCCCAGCGCTGCCAGTCCGCCTTCGCGTTCGAGGCGAGGAACGGCACGACGATGAACCGCTGTCCCAAGGTGAGCGCGTTGTCGATCTTCGCGTCGAGGTTGCCGATGCCGTCGTGGCTCGACGACCCGGAGATCCCGAACGACGAGAGCACCGACTGCATCTGCGCCGCCGTGCGCCCGTAGTAGCCGGCCAGCTCGACCCGGCCGTACCCGTCCTCCTGCAGTCCGGCCAGCACCGGCTCGAGGTTGCTCTCCGCCAGCGAGCGCAGCGTGAACATCTGGATGCTGATCGCGCCGCGCGGCACCACTCCCCGCGGCGCCGGAGCGGCGACCGCCGCACCTGCGGGCGTCAGCACACCCGCCGCCAGGGCACCACCTGCGACCGTGCGCAGGAAGGTCCGCCGGTCGATCCCGCGCCGCTGCAGCGAGCTCGCGAGCGCGGCCTTGCCATCATTACCGAAGCACATGCTGACCTCCAGGTCAGGAGTCGGAGCTGAAGGCGGCGTCGAACGACGCCGTCGGAGGTTGGGGTACGGCGGAACGCACGAACTGCAGCGCATCGGGTGCACCGGCGAGCCGATCCATGCCGGCGTCCTCCCACTCGACCGAGATCGGGCCGTCGTACCCGATCGCGTTGAGCACCCGGAAGCAGTCGGCCCACGGCACGTCGCCATGGCCGGTGGACACGAAGTCCCAGCCACGCCGCGGGTCGCCCCACGGCAGGTGCGAGGACAGCCGCCCGTTGCGCCCGTTGTCGGCGCGGACCCGGGTGTCCTTGCAGTCCACGTGGTAGATCCGGTCGCGGAAGTCCCAGATGAACCCGGCCGGGTCGATGCCCTGCCACACCATGTGGCTGGGGTCCCAGTTGAGCCCGAACGACTCCCGGTGGCCGATCGCCTCGAGGGTCTGGACGGTGCTCCAGTAGTCGTACGCGATCTCGCTCGGATGCACCTCGTGCGCGAACCGGACGCCGACTTCCTCGAACACGTCGAGGATCGGGCCCCACCGTTCGGCGAAGTCGGCGTACCCGGCCTCGACCACCGACGCCGACACCGGCGGGAACATCGCGACGTACTTCCAGATCGACGACCCGGTGAAGCCGACCACGGTCGACACCCCGAGACGCTGGGCCGCCCGCGCGGTCCACTGCATCTCCTCGGCAGCGCGCTGCCGCACCCCTTCCGGGTCACCGTCGCCCCACACGCGTGCCGGCAGGATGTCCTGGTGGCGTTGGTCGATCGGGTCGTCGCACACCGCCTGCCCTGACAGATGGTTCGAGATGGCCCACAGCCCGAGGCCGTGCCGCTGCAGCGTCTCCTGCTTGGCCTTGAGATAGTCGTCGTCCTCCGCGGCCCGGCGTACGTCGAGGTGGTCGCCCCAGCAGGCGATCTCCAGCCCGTCGTACCCCCATCCCGCCGCCAGCCCGCACACCTCCTCGAACGGCAGGTCGGCCCACTGGCCGGTGAACAGCGTGATCGGTGGTGCCATCGTCGTCCTCCAGTTGACTGTCAGCGGGCGCCGAGCAGGTGTTCCATGGCGAGCTGGTCGAGGTGCTCGAAGGCGAGCCCGCGCGCACCCAGAGCCGCGGGGTCATGCTGCTCGGTGCGTACGGCGTCCAGCGACTCGCCCTCGCCAAGGGTCGGCCCGGCGAGGTCCGAAACCCTGGCCGCCGCCAGCGCCTCCTGCACCTCCGGGTCCTTGCGGAACGCCCGCACCCGGTCGCGCAGCAGCAGGTAGTTGCGCATGCAGGCCGCCGCCGTGCCCCAGACCCCGGTGATGTCCTCGGTCCGCGGTGGCTTGTAGTCGAAGTGCAGATAGCCGTCGTACGCCCGGCCGGTGCCGGCGCCCTCCAGCACGTCCACCGTCCAGAACGCCCCGCGCAGGTTGCCGGCGCCGAAGCGGAGGTCCTGGTCGAACCGCGGACCGTGCTGTCCGTTCAGGTCGATGTGGAACAGCTTGTCGTGCCACAGCGCCTGCGCGATGCCGTGCGCGAAGTTGAGCCCGGCCATCTCCTCGTGGCCGACCTCCGGGTTGAGTCCGACCCGAGCCGGCTCGTCGAGCGCGGAGATGAACGCCAGCGCGTGCCCGATGGTCGGCAGCAGGATGTCGCCGCGCGGCTCGTTCGGCTTCGGCTCCAACGCGAAGCGGATGTCGTACCCCTGCTCCCGCACGTAGCCGCAGAGCAGGTCGAGCGCCTCCTTGTACCGGTCGAGTGCCGCGGCCACGTCCTTCGAGCCGCCCGACTCGGCGCCCTCGCGGCCGCCCCAGAGGACGTACGTCCGGGCGCCCAGCTCGGCCGCCAGGTCGAGGTTGCGGAGCACCTTGACGAGGGCGTACCGGCGCACCTGCCGATCGTTGGCCGTGAAGCCGCCGTCGCGGAACACCGGGTGGCTGAACAGGTTCGTGGTCGCCATCTCCACGCCCATCCCGGTCTCGGCGAGGGCGGCGGTGAAGCGGGCCAACGACGCCTGCCGGGTCGCGTCGTCGGGCACCAGGTCGTCGTCATGGAAGGTGACCGCGGCTGCACCCAGCTCGGCCAGCCGGTGTACGGCCTCGACGGGGTCCAGCCGTGGACGGACGGGGCCGCCGAAGACGTCGACCCCCTGCCAGCCGACGGTCCACAGACCGAAGGAGAAGCGGTCCTCGCGGGTCGGGGTGGGCGGTTCGCTGGTCATGGCGCTCCGTGGCTGGTGGTGACCCCCGGCCGCGCCGGGTGCGGGCACGGCCGGGGGCATGGTGGGTGCGACGTGGTGGTCATTGCGGGTCAGCCGCGCAGCGCGGCCAGGTTCTGGTAGCTCAGCTCGGCCGCATCGAGCGACCCGGTCGGGAAGGTGCGCGCGTTGTCCTGCTCGTACATCGGGTTGTGCAAGCCCTTCGCTCCCATCTCGGAGAAGAATGTGCGGAAGTCGATGTCCCCGGTTCCGAACGGCACCATGTCGTAGCCGTTGGTGACCGCCGGGTTGCGACGGCCGTCCTTGGCGTGGAACAGCGGGAATCGCGTGGTCTGCGCCTGCACGACCTCGAGCGGCTGGAAGACGTCGACCTGGCTCGACCCGTCCGGAGCGGTGTAGGTGTGCCACCGGTGCTGGGCCACGAACGCCCAGAAGATGTCCATCTCGAGGTAGACGAACGCCGGGTCGCTGATGGTGAGGAAGTACTCCAGCCGGCGGGTGCCACTGGACCGGGTGAACAGGCCGGTGGCGGGGTCCGGAGTGCTGTCCAGCAGGAAGTTGTACGCCCCGTCGTGGTTGTGGGTGTACAGCTTGAGCCCGAACTGCGACATGGCGCGCTCGCCGAGGATGTTCCAGCGCTCGGCGGCGGCGTCCCAGTCGGCCTTCTGGGCGCTGCCGGTGGGGTCGCCACCGGTGCCGATGTGACCCATGCCGAGAATCGCCGCGACCTCGCAGGCCTGGTCGAAAGCCGCCAGGGTCGCGTCGGTGATCGTGCTGGGGATGCCGCCGTGGTTGCCCTCGGCCTCCAGCCCGTTGTCGTCGAGCCACTGCCGCAGCAGCGCCGCACCGGCCGGGTTGCCGAGGTTGGCACCGCCCTCGGCGTTGGCGTGCTGTCCGTACCCGGCGAACTCGACCTGCCGGTAGCCGATGTCGGCCAGGTGGGTGAGCACCTCACGGAACCCCGACGGGAGGTCGGAGGTCAGCGGGTCACGGCTGATGGTGTCGCGCACCGTGTAGAGGATGATGCCGCGCTTGGCCGGCGGCACGAGTACGCCGTCGGCGGCGTGTGCCGCCGGCGCGAACGGACCGGCCGCGACGGCGCCCGCCGCGAGACCGGTCGTGGCGGCGAGGAACTGCCGGCGGCTGAGCCCGAGACGGTGTGCAAGCGTCCTGTCTTCGGTGTTGTCGAAGGGGGACATGTGGCTCCTCTTTTCGTCATCCCGAGTGTCAGTCGACGGGTGTCCACGCCCCCGTCGTCGCGCTGGTGTCGACCGCGGCGAGTACGCGCTGGACCGCGAGCCCGTCGGCGAACGAGGGGCGGGGGTTGTCGTCGGCCGCGATCGCGGTGACGAGGTCGACCGCCTGGTGGGTGAAGCCGTGCTCGTACCCGAGGCCGTGACCGGGCGGCCACCACGCCTCGACGTACGCGTGCACCGGATCCGTGACGGAGATCCGCCGGAAGCCGGCGGTGGCAGCGTCCTCGGTCTCGTCGTAGAACTGCAGGACGTTCATGTCCTCGAAGTCGAATGCGAGGCTGCCGTGTGCCCCGTTGACCTCGATCCGGATGGAGTTCTTGCGGCCGGTCGCGAACCGGGTCGCCTCGAAGACGCCGACCGCGCCGTCGGTGAACCGGGCCAGGAAAGCCGCCGCGTCGTCGACGGTCACCGGCCCGCGCTCGGTGCCACCAGTGCCGGAAAGGTTACCGACCTCGGTCGGCAGCGGGCGCTCCTTCACGAACGTCTCCATCAGCCCGGTGACCGTGCTGATCTGCTGGCCGGTGATGTACTGCGTCAGGTCGACGATGTGGGCGCCGATGTCGCCGAGCGCCCCCGAGCCGGCGCGGTCCTTCTGCAGCCGCCACGCCAGCGGCGCCTCCGGGTCGGTGATCCAGTCCTGCAGGTACTGCGCACGGACATGACGGATCTCGCCGATCCGGCCTTCCTCGACCAGGGTGCGTGCCAGCACGATCGCGGGTACGCGGCGGTACGTGAAGCCGACCATCGACCGGACGCCCCGGACTTCGGCACGCGTCGCCGCGGCCACCATCGCCTCGGCCTCCTCGACGGTGTTGGCCAGCGGCTTCTCGCACAGCACGTGCTTGCCGGCGTCGAGGGCTGCGATGGCGATCTCGGCATGTGTGTCGCCCGGCGTGCAGATGTCGACCAGGTCGATGTCGTCGCGCGACACCAGCTCCTTCCAGTCGGTCTCGACCGAATCCCAGCCGAGCCGGCCGGCCGCTGCGGTGACCTTGCCCCGGTCCCGACCGCAGAGCGCGGTCATCGCCGGGCGCAGCGGCAGGTCGAAGAACCGGGGTGCGGTGCGCCAGGCCTGGGAGTGCGCGGCGCCCATGAAGGCGTAGCCCACCATGCCGACATTCAGCCGGCCATTGCTCGGCGGGCGCGTCTCGTCGTGCGTCATGCGTACTCCTCCTGCGGGTCGGGTGGCTGCCCGCCGAGGAGTACGACGGGCAGCGCGCTCGATCAGGACTCGAAGCCGAGTGGCATGTACTCCTCGACGTTGTCCTTGGTCACCACCGGGGCGTTCAGGACGATGCGCTTCGGCACCTCGACCTGGACCAGGTCGGACAGCCCCTTGTTCTGGGCGATCAGCCGGGCCAGCCGGATCCCGTCGGCCGCCTGGGTCGGCGGGTAGAGGACGGTCGCCTCCATCTCACCGTCCTGGATCCAGCGCATGGCGTTGGCGGAGCCGGCACCGCCGATGAAGAAGAACTCGTCCCGGTTGGCGTTGTCGAAGGCGGCCTTGACGCCGACGCCCTGGTCGTCGTCGTGGTTCCAGATGATGTCGATCTTCGGCGCGGCCTGGAGCAGGTTGGACGCCTGCGCCTCGCCTGACTCGACGGTGAACTCCGCGGCGACCCGGTTGTCGACCTTCTCGCCACACTCCTTCAGCGCGTCGGCGAAGCCGTCCGAGCGGTCCTGCGTCAGCGGCAGCGCGTCGATGCCGGCGATCTCGGCGATCACGGGGTTGGACAGGTTGTTGTCCTCGACCAGCTGGCAGGCGTACGTGCCGGCGGAGACGCCCATGCCGTAGTTGTCACCGAGAATCGTGGTCCGCGCGGCGAACGGCGACGAGAACTCCCGGTCGACGTTGACCACCGGGATGCCGGCCTCCATCGCCTTGATCGCCACCGCGGTGAGCGCCGCGCCGTCGGTCGGCAGCAGCACGATCGCGTCGACCTCGTCGTTGATGAACGTCTCGATCTGGCTGATCTGCAGGCTCGGGTCGTTCGTACCCTCCGCGGCCAGCAGCTCGACGTCCTCGTACTTCTTGGCCTCGTCGAGCGCGGCGCTGTTGATCGCGGCCAGCCAGCCGTGGTCGGCCTCCGGCCCCGAGAAGCCGATGGTGACGGTCTCGCCTGCCTCGTCGTTGGAGCCGGCCTTCGCGCTGTCAGTGCCACCCGAGTCGTTCTTGTCGGAGTCGGCCGTGTTGCTGGTGCACCCGGCGGCGATCACGATCGCGGCCAGGGCGGTGCCGGTGACTCCCAGCCTGCGTAGTGGTGTGGTGGGACGGGACATGTGCTGCTCCTTGCGGTTGGAGAACCGAGCGAAGTGGGCTAGGTAGAGGTGCTGCGAGCGGCCAGCCGCTGCTGCAGCAGGACGGCGACGACGATGATCAGACCCTTGGCAACCGCCTGGGCGGAGGTCGACAGGTTGTTGAGGGTGAAGACGTTGGACAGCATGGTGAAGATCAGCACCCCGAAGACCGTGCCGACGATGGTGCCGCGACCGCCGGACAGCAGCGTCCCGCCGATCACCACCGCGGCGATCGCGTCGAGCTCGTAGAGGAGGCCGTGGGTCGACGAGCCGGTGGTCGTCCTGGACATCAGCATGATCGCGGCGATGCCGCAGCACAGCCCGACCAGGGCGTACAGCAGCATCGTGTGGCGCTTGACCTTGATGCCGGCCAGCCGGGCGGCTTCGGGGTTGCCGCCGACTGCGAACGTACGCCGTCCGAACGTCGTCCGGTTGAAGACCACCCAGCCGACCGCGGCCACCAGGGCGAAGATGATCACGAGCACCGGGACGCCGAGCACCGACGCCCCGAAGAAGTCGGTGAACCCGTCGACGTCGACGATCTGGGTACGTCGGCCGGCCAGGATCTCGGCCAGGCCGCGCGCGCCCGCGAGCATGGCGAGCGTCGCGATGAACGGCACCACCCGTCCGTACGCCACCAAGACGCCGTTGACCAGGCCACAGCCGGTCCCGACCAGCAACGCGGTCGTCACCATCAGCGTCCAGTGGTAGTCGTTGGCCATCGTCTGGGTGGCGAGGGTGGTCGCCCAGACCGAGGCCAGCGCCACGATCGCGCCGACCGACAGGTCGATGCCTCCCCCGGTGATCACGAACGTCATGCCGATGCTCACGACCCCGATCACCGACGCCAGCCGCAGGATCGTCAGCATGTTGTCGACGCTGGCGAACCGGTCTCCGGCGGTGATGATCCCGACCACGAACAGCACGACGAGCGCCACGACCAGGCCGAGGCTGCGGGCCGCGCCCGACCGCATGAACGTCGCCACCGGCGATGCCGAGACGCCGGGTCCGCCACCGCGACCGGTCCGTGGCGCCTCCGGGGGTAGGCCGGCGGACCCCGCCTGCGCCGGCAACGCCCCACCACTGGCTGCCGAGTTGTCGTTCACGCGGCACTCCCTTCCATCACCAGGTCGAGGACCTGGTGCTCGTCGATCTGGTCCGCCGGACCCTCGTGCACGACCTCGCCCTCGCGGACGACGAGGACACGGTCGGCGAGCCCGAGCACCTCGGGTACCTCGCTGGACACCATCACCACTGCGACGCCGCGGGCCGCCAGGGAGCGCACCAGCGCGTAGATCTCGCTGCGGGCGCCGACGTCGACACCGCGGGTCGGCTCGTCGAGCAGCAGCACCCGGCAGTCACGCAGTAGCCACCGGGCGAGGACGATCTTCTGCTGGTTGCCGCCGGACAGTGTGCGCACCGCGCGGTCCACCCCGGACGGCCGGACGTCGAGCGACGTGGTGAGCTTGGTCGCCGCTTTCCGCTCGGCCGAGCGGTCCATGAACCCGGCCCGCGCGAAACGCGTCATGCTGGACATCGTGATGTTGCGGTAGACCGCCTGGTCGAGCAGCAGCCCCTGGCTCTTGCGCTCCTCGGGGCACAGTCCGATCCCGGCGCGGACGGCTCCGACGACCGACCCGGCACGCATCGTCTTGCCGTCCACGCTGACCGTGCCGGAGCTGGCGCGTCGGGCACCGTAGATGGTCTCCAGGATCTCGGAGCGTCCGGCGCCGACCAGGCCGGCCAGCCCGACGATCTCCCCTGCATGCACGCGGAAGCCGACGTCGGCGAACGTCCCGGCGAGGGCCAGGCCCTCGACTTCGAGCACGGTCGGGGCGTCCGGCCGACCAGCAGGCCGGTCCGGGAAGACGTACTCGATGTCGCGTCCGGTCATCAGCCGGATCAGCTCTTTGGTCGGCGTCTCGCGGGCGTCGAGGCCGGTGGCAACGGTGCGGCCGTCCTTGAGCACGGTCACCCGGTCGCCGATCTCGCGGATCTCCTCGAGCCGGTGCGAGATGTAGATGACCGCGACACCGTCGGAGGTGAGGTCACGGATCACCCGGAAGAGGTTGTGCACCTCCTCCTGGTCGAGGACCGCGGACGGCTCGTCCATGATGATCAGCCGGGTGTCGCGGGACAGGGCACGCGCCATGCTGACGATCTGCTGGCCGGCGGTGGACAGCCGGCCGACCTCGCGCCCGGCCGGGATCTCGGAGTGGCCGAGCCGCTCCAGCAGGCCCCGGGTCCGGCGGCGAGCCTCGGTCCGCTGGGACAGACCACCGCGCGAGATCTCGTGGCCGAGGAAGACGTTCTCGGCCACGTTCAGGCCGTGCACGAGGTCGAGCTCCTGGTAGATGGTCGAGATGCCCTGGTCGATGGCCGCCATCGGCGTGCCGAGCGCCACCGACTGTCCGGCCCAGGTGATCTCGCCCTCGTCGGGCTGGTGGGCGCCGGACAGGACCTTGATCAGGGTGGACTTGCCGGCGCCGTTCTGGCCGAGCAGGCAGTGCACCTCGCCGGGACGCACGTCGAGGTCGACGCCGTCGAGCGCCCGTACGCCGGGGAACGTCTTTACTATCCCGCTCATCTGGAGCAGCGGACCCGCGGACGTGGGTGCGGTCACCGGCATGGGTGGACCGTAGAACCGGCTTCTGTCGAGTGTCAAGCAAAAGTCGAGATTGGCTCGACAGTGTTACGTGTCTTGCTGACAGATGCCGCGCATGTTTGACTGTCTCGCGTGGTGAGCAACGAGCTGTCGGCCCCGTCGACATCCCAGTCTGGGGCCGGTTCACTGCTCCGGCTGCTGCTCGACGGCCGCCCCCGCACGCGCGCCGAGCTGGCCCGCGCCACCGGCCTCGCGCGGTCCACGGTCACGCCTCGCCTCGACGCGCTGATCGAGGCCGGCCTGATCACCTCGCACGACGAGGCGATGTCGACCGGTGGCCGCCCGGCGAGCCGGTTCGCGTTCAACCCGGCCGCCCGCGTGACCCTCGCCGCCGACCTCGGCGCCACCCATGCGGCGGTGGCGGTCACCGACCTCACCGGTGCACCGTTGGCGACCCGTCGGGCCGACCTCGACATCGCCGACGGGCCCGAGCCGATCCTCGACTGGCTGGTCGAGACCGGGCACCAACTCCTCGCCGACGCCGGGCGACAGGTGAGCGACCTGGTCGGTGTCGGCATCGGCGTGCCCGGGCCGGTCGAGCACTCCACCGGGCGACTGACCAACCCGCCGATCATGCCCGGGTGGGACCGCTACGACGTACCCGCGAAGGTCGGTGCCGGGCTGCATGCGCCGGTGCTCGTCGACAACGACGTCAACGTGATGGCGCTGGGCGAACACGCGACCGCATTTCCCGACGAGGACCACCTCATTTTCGTCAAGGTGGCAACCGGAATCGGCTCGGGCATCATCAGCGGCGGGCGGCTGCACCAGGGCGCGCAGGGCTCCGCCGGCGACCTCGGCCACGTGCTCGCACCGCATGGCGGCGACGCCACCTGCCGCTGCGGCAACACCGGTTGTCTCGAGGCCGTGGCCAGCGGTGCGGCGGTCGCGGCCAAGTTGCGCGAGCAGGGTCTCGACGCCCAGAGCAGCCGTGACGTCGTCGCACTGGTGCGGGCCGGCAACATGGCCGCCACCCAGGCCGTCCGCCAGGCCGGACGTGACATCGGCGAGGTGCTGGCGGCCTGCGTCAGCCTCCTCAACCCGTCGGTCATCGTGGTCGGCGGGTCTCTGGCCGAGGCCGGGGAGATGCTGCTCGCCGGCGTGCGTGAAGCCGTCTACCGCCGGTCGTTGCCGCTGGCCACCCAGCACCTGCGCATCGTGACGTCGCAGACCGGCAGCGAGGCCGGCGTGGTCGGCGCCGCCACCATGGTGATCCAGAACGCTCTCTCGCCGACGGTGATCGACGCCGCCCTCGCCAAGGCCCCCGCCTGACCCTTCCCCGGACGCGGCTACCGGGCGGGGCGTGTCGAAAATTGCCCAATTGGGCAAAGTTCGACCTGGTCCCGGCAGGATCGAGGTCGAATTTTGCCCAATTGGGCAAAATTCGACGTCGCCGCCTCACGGTCAGCGGGGACGGCGGACTAGGCGGACCAGCAGCGCCAGGACGGCCAGGCCGCCGACGACGGCTCCGCCCTTGATCAGCAGGTCTCGGGTCAGGGCGTTCTCCACCGCACCCGGGTCCGGCCGTACGGCCTGGTCCGGCGGGCGCGCTGTCGGGCTCGCTGACGGGTCATCCGGCGGCCTCGCCGTCGGCCCGAAGCTGGTCGGGATGCGCACCCGGTACACCGGCGACCGCTCACCCTCGCTCCCGGCGTAGACGAACGGACCCCGCGGCTCGGCCGCCACCGACTCACCCAGCTCGGTCCGAGGCAGCCGCAGGAAGCCCTGCTGCCGCCAGCCGTCCCGCAGCACGAAGGCGAGGGCGTAGGTGCGCAGCACGATCCGACCGTCGGCCAGCATCGTCGCATCGGTGACCAGGCCCGGCGCGGACGCCACCCGCCGCAGCATCCGGGTGGTCGCAGCATCGTCGAGCCGGCCGGCCGAGTAGACCGCACCCCGGAAGGGCACCTTCGTCACCACGAACAGCTCCCCGTCGCGTACCAGCACCGCCTCCGCGTCATGCGGGGAGTCGGGGTACGTCAGCCGCAGCGTGCGCGGCTCCGCCACCGTGTCGCCCCGGCCGGGCTCGTCGATCTCGTACAGCCGCACCTCGTCGCGCGACCGCTCGTTGTCGCCGATGTCGGCCACCAGCAGCCGCCGTCCGGGCGCCACCGCGAGCGCCTCGAAGTCGACCGCCTCGACCCCGGCCAGCGTCGTCTCGCCGACCACCCGGCCGTTTCGCATGTCGACGCTGAACACCCGAGCCGAGTCGCCCGAGTCGTTGACGGTGTACGCGAGGTCGTCCTGCGAGCGGCTGACCACCAGGCCGCTCGACTCGGTGATCTCCTCGCTGAGCAGGCGAAAGTCGGGTCCCGTCGAGGCGGCGGCCGGCCAGCCGACGAGCAGCGGGAGCACGCCCGCCGCGGCGGCGACCAGCCGCCTCATTGCGCCTCGAGCATCCGCGCCAACGCCGGCCGTACGCCCCAGGTCGCCACCAGGTCGTCGTACTCCTGACGCGCCCGCTCCGGCGTTTCGGCATCCGTCCGCACGGCCCGCAGCAACACGTTGCGCGGCGTGTGCTTGCTCTCCACGAACTGGATGACCTCGACCCGGTAGCCCCGCTGCCGCAGCAACGCCGCCCGCAGCGCGTCGGTCAGCACGTCGGCCAGCCGCTCCCGGAGGATGCCGTGCTGGGTCACCAGCCCGAACGGCGCCGGCGTCTCCACCGAGCGCAGCTGCCGTTGCAGGTCGTGGTGGCAACAGGGCGCACCGAGTACGACCGGTGCGCGCCACCCGATCGCTCGTGCCAGCGCCTCGTCGGTGGCCGTGTCACAGGCATGCAGTGCGAGCACGACGTCGGGCTGGAGGTCGACCGTCGCGTCAGCGATGGTCCCCTCCACGAAGGTCAGACCGTCGGACCAGCCCAGCTCGGCCGCCAGCTCGGTGTTGCGCTCCCTCGACTGCGCCTTGACGTCGACGCCGACCATCTGCACCGGGAGGTCACGAACCCCCACCAGGTAAGCGAAAGCGGCGAACGTGAGGTAGGCGTTGCCACAGCCCAGGTCGACCACCCGCAGGGGCCGTGACGCGTCCGTCTCGGGCAGCACGCCAGCCGTCTGGGCTGCCTCCACTGCGCCGTCGAGGCAGCGCAGGAACTCCTCGACCTGCCGGTACTTCGCCTGCTTGGACGGCTTGATGGCACCCTCGTGGTCGGCGATGCCGATGACGTGCAGCACCGGGTCACCGGAGTCGAGCAGCCGCTGCTTGGGCCGGTCGTGAGTACGGGCCGGCGCCTCGCCGTCGGCCGTCCGCGGCTTGGTGTGCAGCAGCGCGTCGCCCTTCTTGGTGACCCGCAGCTGCAGCGTCTCGGTCGCCGTCTCGACGTGCCAGCTGCCGAACGGCTCCGCGAGCAGCTCGTCGAGCAGAGCCTCCGCGTCGTCGCCGGGCGCCGCGTTGCGGGTGTGCGCCTGCCGTTCGTCGTACGTCGTGGCCTGTAGCCGCCGACCCGCCTTGAGGTCGACGTACCGCACCTCGGCCCGTCGCCAGGGCGGCTCGGCGCCCCGCCTCCGACCGGATGCGACCGCCCGGTGCAGAGCGGCGTCGTCGAGTACGGCCGTGCGTACCCGAGCCAGCGCCTCGTCGAGTGGATGTGCCATCTCAGCCCAGCAACGCGGCCACCACGACGACGGCCACCAGCGCGAGCAGCGCACCGGGGATGACCATCCGGCGGTAGCGGGGGTTCATGACTGCCGAGGCTACCCGCCGGCCAGGGGGAACTCTTCCAGCCGGTCGTGGCGCACGGTCGCCCCGAGATGCGACTCGACCAGCTCGAACGACTCGACCGGCCAGGTCGGCGACCGCAGCTCCGGACCGGCGCGGAGCTGGTCGCGTACGTCGACCGGCGCCGACCGGCGGCCGATCGTCAGGTGCGGCCGGTAGGACCGTTCCTCCATCGAGATGCCGACCCGACGGGCCGCCGCCGACGCCGACCCGGCCAGCCGCACCATCGCGTCCCGGTCGCCGCCGACCCCCAGCCAGAGCACGCGCGCCTTGGCCGGCCGGCTGAACGCGCCGAGCCCCGCCAACCCGACCTCGAAGGGTGCGCGACGCCGCCCCGCCCGGCTGAGCCGCTCGCTCAGCTCGGGCCGCCGAGACTCGTCGACATCGCCGAGAAAGGCCAACGTCAGATGCCAAAGCGCCGGATCGCTCCACCGCCAGCCGGCCAGGTCACGCTGCCACGATCGGAGCCGGTCGACGACGTACTCACGCACATCGACCGGCACCTCCACCGCGACGAACAGCCGGCGCGCGACCATGCCGGGTCAGTGCCGTGACGTACCCATGGTCGCGACCCGACCACCCGGACCCGACGCCCAGCAGAGCCGCTGCTGGGTGCAGACGACGGAGTCGTACCCGACGGCGTCGAACGTGCTCCAGGTGCTGCCCGCGTCGGTGCTGACGTCGCTGCCGGTCGGGCCGACCGCGATCAGGGTGTCGGAGTGGCGACTCACCCAGTCGACGCCCGAGCGGTAGCCGCCGAGGTCGCCACCAGCCGCCCAGGTCGTACCGTCGCCGGTCCGGCCGGAGGCGTCGACGCCGTTCGCCGGGAC
>JBOHDE010000026.1:0-25283 GCA_050699035.1 Nocardioidaceae bacterium
AGGGGTACGAACACCGCCGACCGGTAGTAGCGCAGCTCCTCGATGCTCTCCCGGATGTCGGCCAGCGCGCGGTGGTTGCCACTCTTCTTCGGCGCCGCGAAGTAGACCCGGGGGTACCAGCGACGTACCAGCTCCTTGACCGAAGAGACGTCGACGATCCGGTAGTGCAGCAGCTCGTCGATCTTGTGCATGTCGCGGGCGAGGAACGCCCGGTCGGTGCCGACCGAGTTGCCGGCCAGCGGCGGCCGGACGCCATCGGGCACCTGCTCGGCGATGAACGCCATCAGCTGGTCCTCGGCGTCCTCGAGCGTCGTGCCGGCGTCGAGCTCGTCGAGCAGCCCGGACTCGGTGTGCATTGTGCGGACGACGTCGCCCATCTGCTCGATCGCCGCGGCCGGCGGCTTGACCACCACGTCCATTCCGTCGCCGAGTACGTTCAGCTCGGAGTCGGTGATGAGGGCGGCCACCTCGATCAGCGCGTCGGCCACCAGGTCGAGCCCGGTCATCTCACAGTCGATCCACACGAGTCGGTCATTCACGAGAGCCACCCTAACCTCGCCCCCGCCGCGACCACGCGCGGCCGTCGGGCGGCGCGCCCGAGCAGACCGTGCACCGGCGTGCCGACGCGACACGCCGAGGGATCGAAGAAACTTTGCGCGGACCTCTTGCGCGGACTTGACCGGCGGGCGTAGAACTACTCCCACGTTCCTCTTCGGAGGTTCGGGATCGAACCGCAAGGATCGTCCACACCAGTGAGTTTCGGCTCGCAGGGACACCGGTGACGAGGTGTCGGACAGTCGGAGCAGTTCGTGAGATCGGAAGCGTCACCGACCGTTCACAAGCGAGGCCCCGCAAACTCATACTTTGCGGGGCCTCACCTTTTATAACCGCCAGTCTGGTGCCGGCGGCCCATGACACGCGTGAACAGTGAGCCAATTCTCAGGTCGTACGCCTGGTGCGGCGCGATTTGTGCGGACAAACCGGGCAGCGGGTCTACGTCAATGACACGTCGGTGACCGGCTGGCCGCGGTAGGCCCGGCCGACCAGCTGGACGAACTGATGCACGGCGTCTTCGTTGGGGGCGAGCGGCCCGGGTCGGTGGTGCGGCGAGCCGAGTCCCCGCTGCACCGACTCGCAGGCGGCCCAGTCCTGCCGGTTCGTGAGGTCCCAGAAGTCCACGGCGTACGCCGGATCGACCGGTGGGTCGGAGGCACGGAAGTACCAGGAGCACTCGACCCAGGTGCGATCCGGAGCCAGCGGCACCAGTCGATGCGCCATCACGTAGTCGGGATGGGCGGAGATCAGCAGGTTCGGGAACAGGCCGACGTACTCGACCTTGCGCGGGTCGACGCCTGGGATCGCGGGCGCGTCCGATCGGCCGTCGATCGACATCGTCGCCATCTCGTCGCGCAGGTCCATCGAGCCGCCGACCCAGGCGCCCGGCAGCCGGTAGTTGTCGCCCGAGGTCGGTGGCGACACCTGGCAGAGCTCGGGGTGGATCAGCGGGCAGTGGTAGCACTCGTGGTAGTTCTCGGTGACGACCTTCCAGTTCGCGTGCACGGTGTACGTGTGCCGCGCGCGGAGGACGAGGTCGGCGGGGGAGTACGGCGCGACGATCGCGTCCAGCGCCGCCACGTGTGCGGCGAAGCCGGGCTCGGCGTGGTCGTCGACGCCGTGCGCCGCGTGCACGAAGACCCACCCGTGCCAGACGGCCAGCGGCAGCTCGACCAGCCGATGGTCGTCGGGATCGAACGCGGTGAGGTCACGGAACCCGGGCGCCGCGCGAAGCGACCCGTCGAGCTCGTAGGACCAGGCGTGGTACGGGCAGACGATCGACTGCCGGGTAGAGGTCTCGCCGTCCGACAGCAGCTCGTGGCCGCGGTGCCGACAGGTGTTGGCGTACGCACGTGGCTGCTCGTCGACGGCGCCCCAGGTCAAGAGGGCGGGGACGTCGCCGACGAGGAGCGCCCGCTGACGAACCCCGGTGCCCGACAGGTCGGCGAGTCGTCCCACGCAGGACCACGTGCCGGCGAAGATGTGCCGCTGTTCCCACGCCAGCACCGCCGCGCTGGTGTACGCCGACGCGGGCAGCATGGTCGACCTGCCGAACGGCTGGAGTGCACGGTCCAGCAGGGCGGAGCCGTCACCCGCCGGGTCGAGCAGGGCGACGTCGAGCACGGCCCGGTCGGCGGTCCGCTCGGCCCTCATCGACGGCTCCGTCTGCGCACGGCTCAATGTACTGCGAGCGACGGTCGGCCCATCGAACGCGCCACCGAGACCCGGTGATGACCGTCGACGACGAAGTACAGCTCGCCGAGCTGGACCAGGTCGACCGGCTGGGGCTCGAGCCCGGCGCGGACCTCGCTGGTGACCCGACGCCAGCGGTCCTGCAGTCCTCGGTTGACCAGCCGGAAGTCCTGGTCGAAGTCACCCGGCCGGCTTATCGAACCGACCACGCTGCTCATCGACCCCGATGGGACCCACTGGTTCGGGCCGGAGCAGTCCGCCGGCGACCGAGCCCGGCCAGCGCCGCGGCGAGGGCGAACACCACCAACGCGAGCAGTCCGCGCGAGAGGCTGAGCGCTCCCTCGGGGTCGGCACCGGCCAGCTCGAAGGTGAAGGCCGACGATCCGAGGGCGGAGTCGGGGGCTCCGATCGGCATCGAGTTGTTGCGGCCGATCTGCGCGGTCTCCTGCAGCATGGCCTGCCTCACGGCGGCGCCCTCGACCTGTCCGACGGCCCGCTGCCGCAGGTTCACGATGCGCTGCTCGTCCAGCTGCTCGCTGCCACGGAGCAGCTTGCCGGACTTGTTGGCGGCACTCTGCAGCCCACTGAGCATCGTGGAGCCGTCGCCGTCAAGCTGGTCGAGCCGGGCCGCGAGCCGGTCGCTGTGCGCAGCCGACTCCCCGGCTCCGTCGGCGAGCCGCTCTGATCCCCGGGCGGCGTCGCCGAGGTCGGCGGCCAGGTCCTCGGCCTCCTCGCCCGCCGAGTCGACACCGGTGGCCAGGTCGACGGCGTCCTCGGCGGCCGTCTGGACACCCGGGACGAGGTTGCCCAGACCAGCGACAGCGTCGTCGAGGCTGGTGACGAGACCGTCGATGCCTTGCGCGACGCCGCAGGATCCGGAGCCGCAACCGGGGGTAGACAGCCCGGCCTTCAGGTCGGTCACCGCCGAGCGCAGCTGGTCGGACTGGTCGCCGACCGTGTGCATCGAACCGGCGAGCTTGGTCAGCCCGTTCTCGAGGTCTGCCGTGCTCGACTCGGCGGACTCCAGCGGGCTGGCCAGGTCGTCGACGCCCGTCTCGGCGTCCCGCACCGCATTGCGCAGGATGTCGAGCGCTGATGCGCAGGACTCCGCCGTACACGCGTCGCGAACAGCCCCCTGGGCGTCGTTGAGCTCGTCGAGGTGCTCGTCCCGCAGGGACTGGGCGCCCGACTGTGCGTCGGCGAGTGCGCCCTGGAGGTCGTCGACCGACCCCTTCAGGGCGTCGGCACGGGCACCGGCGTCGCCGGCGGTGGACTCCAGCCGCGCGATGTCGCCGAGGATGGTCCCGGGGCGCTCTGGCGAGCCGAGGTCACCGAGCAGCTGCTCCACCTGCCCGGACAAAGCCCGAGCCCCGGCGGCGACCGCTGGCAGTCCGGAGTCCTGGGCGGTCAGCTTGGTCAGCCCGCGCCGGATCTGCTGGAGCCCGGACACCAGGTCGGCGCTGCCGCGGACCAGCTCGCCGGACTTGGTGTCGAACCCCGCCGACAGCTGCTCGCTCCCGTCGGTGAGCCGCTGGAGCCCGCCGGCGAGGTCGCCGCTGCCGCCGGCCAGGCCGTCCAGGCCCTCGGAGAGGTCGCGGCCTCCGTTGTTGGCGCGGCTGATGCCGTTCTTGATCTTGCGTGCCCCTGGCTGTGCCTTGGCGGCCAGGCCCTGATCGAGCTGCTCCGCACCCTCGTAGAGCTGCGTGAGCCCGGTCAGCAGATCTCCCGCGCCATCGCTCAGGGCGATCAGGTTGCTGTCGATGAAGCCGGCTCCTTCGACCATCGACGAGGACGAGCTGGCGGCCTGGTACGCCCCGGCGCTGGACGACGAGCTGGGGGCGGACGGCGGGACGACCGGGACGATCGAGACGGTTGCGGGTGGCACGACGGCGTTGTGCACGGTCGCGGTGTAGCCGAACTCCTGGACCCGGCTGCCAATCGGCTCGAACAAGGTCAGGGTGAAGGACAGCGACTCCTTCCCGGTGCCGTCCCCGGCGAGGACGCCACCGTCAGAGCTCACCGCGGTGAACTGCTCCGGCAGGGTGGTGCGCAGGGATCCGACGTACGGTGCGGAGACCTGCAGCTTGGTGGAGACCTTCGTGCCCTTGCCGTTGCGGTAGTGCACCGGCCGCTGCACGAGATGCTTGTTCTCGACCCGGAACCGCACGTCCAGCTGGCCGCTCCGACCGACGATGTCGCCGGGTCGTACGGGCTCGCCGTCCAGGTGGTAGGTCGGGGTGACCTCCACCGGGAGGTCACGGTCGTACCTGCTGACGAAACGCTGCTGCAGCCCACCCTCCACGTTGAGCTCACTCACCGCGACGTCGCCCTCGACGGAGGGCGTTCCGAAGCCGCTGATCTTGCGGAAGCCCTCCGACGCGACGGGGTTGTGCACCTCGATGCTGCCGTTGCCCTGCACGGTGAGCTGTTCGAAGATGCGTGCACCGTCGACCTTGCCTGAGCTGCTCAGGGCGACCCGGACCGTTTCGGTGTTGGACACCACCGGCGCGTCGTCGGTGGCGGTCGCCGGCGCGGCGAGCGCGACGCTGAACAGCCCACCGGTCCCGAGCGCGATCGCGCGGCGCATCTTGGCCTTCACTGTGCTCTCCTGGACTTGTAGGTGGAAAGGATCTCGTCCCAGGTGGGAGCCGGCGCGTGGTAGGCGACCGGACCCGGGTCGATGCGTTTGAACCGGGAGCCGACCACGACGGCGGCGAGGTAGCCCAGCGCCGCGGCCAGGCCGGCGGTGCTGACCGCGGCCAGGGAGTCGGCCATGAAGCTGCTGGTGGCCGGGTCGAAGGTGTGCTCGAACGTTCCAGCCATCGCGGCGATGCCGAGCAGGCCGGCCCACAGCGGGACCCGGTCACTGGTCGCAACGGCGACGAGCACGCAGATCACCACGGCTCCGCCGGCCGCCATCGCGCTCCCGGTCGGCGCGTCCGGCAACACCGCGGCCCGCAGTCCGTAGCTGACCCAGGCGGCGCCGAGCCCGGTGCCGAAGCCGGCCAGCTGCCAGCGCGGTTCCTTGCTCGGCATCAGCCCGAGCACCGCACCGAGTACGCCGCCGATCAGGACCACCTGGTCGACGCCGAGCCCGAAGGCGGCGTCGAACGCGACAGCGCAGACAAAGGCAAGCGCCAGCCCAGTGCCGGCGAGGAGAGTGGGACGCGTGTGCACGCGGGTCCTCCGGCCAGAGAAGTACGAACACGGATCGAAGCCAAAGGCTAACTAGTTGTGACGAAAGGTAAAGTCCCCGATTGCAATGTGAGACTGAAAGACTACGCTCCGGCGTAATCGAGGTCGTTATCTACCCGCGAATCGGTACATATAGCTCTTGAGTGGCGAACGTCGACTTTCCGCGCGTCGTGGTACGGGGCCTCGGATGACTGCTCTCGGCCTCATGCCATGGGTGGACGACGGCGCAGGTCGGGTGCCCGCTTCCCGGTGTGTCGACGAGGCCAGTCGACGCCACCGGGCTCAAGATCGATGCAGTGCATCCACCGGAGGCGTTGTGACCACCCAGCAGCCCGGTGACGTACCCGAGGGGTATCCGTCGCTGGAGGTGATCAGCCGTGAGCTCGAGCTGCAGCGCGCTGAGCAGGAGCGCAGGAGCACGGGCTTCGATACCAAGGCGGGACTGCTCCTGGGGTTCGGTGGTGTGCTGGTCGGTCTCTCGCCGGAGACGCCCAACGTGCTGCAGATCGGCGGCCAGGTGTTCGCCGTCGCGGCCGCGATCGCAGCGGTCTGGGCGATCTTCCCGCGGGTGTCCGGCGCGGTGAGCCCGCGCGGACTGCGGGAGGGCTACCTGACCACCCCCACGGAGACGACGCAGCTGAGACTCCTGGACACCCGGATCGTGCTGTACGAGCAGGACAACGACCGAATGGCAGAGAAGGTCTTTCGGCTGAGAGTGGCGCTCTGCCTGCTGCTGGTGGCGGTCCTCTTGTTGCTGATCGGGTCTATGGTGGAAGCTGCAACCGAGGGAGGCAACGATGGCAGCCGCAGCGCGTCCGCGCCCCGCTGATCCCCCCTCGCCGCCGTTCCAGCCGGACCCGGACATCATGGGCAACGTCGAGGGCAACGAGAAGCTGCTGAGCGAAGACCAGGCCGTCGCAGAGCGGTGGCTGAACGGCTCTACGGACACCCGCGCGTAGACGACTGGTCGGGGAGCGGCGCCGGCCAGCCAACGTGGACCGCGTCATGTTGGTGGTCGTGGAGCAGGACGTTGTTGACGAGGTACGGCTGGCGCGCGCACGGTCAAACCGCTGGTGGGTGACCGGCCGACGAAGAGTCGTGTCGATTCGGCGTGCCGGCGAGTTCGTGCAGGACGTCGGGTTCGCGCTGTTGTTCCCGGCGCCTCGCATCGCCTTGCCGTCGCTGTGGGAAGCCGTCGCCGGCGACGCCGCCGAACCGTTCGCGGACGGCATGGGCCACAACGAGCAGCGGGTGTGGGCTTGGAAGGACGAGCTGCCGAGGCTGCGGGTGGCATGGTACGGACGCTTCGTCGCCGGCCGCGGTTCGTTCGTGTCACCCGCCTTGCTGGCGGCCCTGTACCCGGGCGACGGGACGATCACCGACCACGAGGATCTCGAGCTGTCACCGGCGGCGCACCGGATCGCCGACCTGCTCGCGGGTGGACCGCTCACCAGCGCGGAGCTGCGCATCGAGGTGGGGGACCGCCGCCGTTACGAGCGGGCGATCGGGGAGCTGCAGCGTCGTCTGCTGGTGACCGGAGCCGGGGTTCACGACAGCGGCCGCGGCTGGCCCGCCACGCTCCTGGACCTCAGCTGTCGTCGGTTCGACGTCGGCGGCGGACCCGATCACGGCCTGGCGGCGCAGCGCTTCGCGGACACGATGGTACGGGCCAGCGCGCAGGACTTGGCGAGGGCGTTCGGCTGGTCACGAGCAGAAGCGGAATCGCACCTTGGCCGCCTCGACCGGCCGCCGGACTGAGGTACGTGGTACGCACCGGCGCTGCTCCACGAACGGTCGAGTCCGGCCTGCCGGGCACGTCCTTGTGGTGGCCGCTGCTACGGGCGGACGTCGATGAGTACTTTGCCTACCGCGCCGTTCTCGACGGCCGCGTGGGCTCGGTCTGCCTGCTCGAGGGCGTAGTGGTGCAGGGGCAGCCCGGCCGCGTCCCCCACCCGTACGGCTCCGTCTAGCACGGCTGCGGCGACGTCCTCCAGCGCGTGTGCCCGCCAGGTCTCGGGGGCGGTGTAGACCAAGACGAACTGCCAGCGGGCGTTCGGGGCCATCGAGGGACGCACCGGAAGCTCCGCCGTGCTGCCGCCGTTGGTGGCGTACACCGCCACCGAGCCGTGCCTGGCAAGTACCTCCGCGTCGAGCGTGGCGTTCACCGCCGGGGACACCTCGACGATCGTATTCACACCGTCCGGCGCGACGGTGTGCACCACGGCGGCGACGTCCTGCTGCTTGTAGTCGATGACGTGGTCAGCGCCAGCAAGCGCCGCGAGATTCCCCTTCTCGGGACTGCTCACTGTCGTGATGACTGTTGCGTCGGACCACCGGGCGAGCTGGATCGCGGCGTTGCCGACGGCCCCAGCGCCGCCGGCTACCAGGACGGTCCGACCTTCCATCGTGCCCGGGCCGAGTCGTGGCGTACCGTCCTCTGTCACGGTCAAGCAGCGGTGTGCGGTCATGAACGGCACCCCCAGGGCGGCGCCGAGGTCGAACGACGTGCTGTCGGGCAGCGGCACCACGTGGCGGGAGGGGACGACGGCGTAGTCCTGCGCGGTGCCGCCGGCAGGTCGCTGGTGCGCCGCCTCCCAGACCCACACCCGCAGCCCGTCCAACGCCGACTCGACGCCCTGACCGACGGCGTCAACCACCCCGGAGCCGTCCTGGTTCGGGACCTGCGGCGGGTCGACCGCGGCGCCGGCCACGTTGCCACGACGCGACTTCCAGTCGGTCGGGTTGACACCAGAGCGGTGGATGCGGACCCGCACCTCACCCGGTCCAGGATCAGGGACCGGACCCTCGACGAGCGTCAAGACCTCAGGGCCGCCCGTTACGGAGTACTCGATCGAACGCATGCCCTCGACGTTATCCCCTGGAGCTGTCACCGGCATGCCCGCGCTTTCACCTGGGTCAGCGGGGCGGCATGGGCGCCGCAGGCACAGGGTTCGAGGGCTTCCGCGGCGCGGAAGCCCTCGACCCGTCGTGTGCGCCGTGCTATGAGGCGAACGCCTGGAACTCAGCGACCCGCACGTTGCGCGCCTGCGCACTTGCCGTGGAGCAGTCGGTGTCCGCGCGCGGATCGGCGTCCTGCTCACCCGCGTAGGCCGGAGCACCCGTGCACTGGTTGGTCAGCACCTCGAGGCGAAGGTGCGTCGCCGTGGTGTCCGGGATGTCGAACGCCCGCAGGATCAACTCCGGCGCGCGAGGCCGCGGCGCGACCGACGGGAACGCGTCGGATGCGCTCGTGAACACCGCGCTGAAGTCTGCGCTGTCGGCGCAGTCCACGGCGCCCGACGCCGTGCAGGCGAGCACACGGAACTGCCGTAGCGCGGAGACGCGTGCCTGTGTGCCGGAGTCAGGGTCGCCGAGCAACGGGGGCCGGAGCATCGCGCTCACCTGGACGCGATCCACCAGGTGGGCCCCACCCGTCAGATCCACGGTCACCTCCTTGCCGGCGACCGGACTGCCGAGCGAGGCCCAGTTGGTGGCTTCATCCTCGTCGATGATCCGCGCCAGGTTGGTCCCGCCACCGGTCACCGTCGCACCCGCAACGCCGGAAGCCAGGTTGGCCGGCATCTCTACGGTCAACGTGGTAGCGCCCGCCGTGAACTCAACGGGTCCCACTCGCACGTGACCCCGACCCGGCGCCGTGGCCAACAGCTCGAAGGTGCCGGGGACGATCTGCACGTTTTCGCCGAGTGCGGTGGTGGTGTCGGTGTCCGCCACCGCGCGCGCCCGGGCCTGGTAATTGCCCACGTAGAGCCGGGCCCCTGGGACCGCCTGTCCGGCCTCGTCCACGGGCGCGAACCTCACGGCTGCCTCGGCGGCGTGCGGCGATGCGAAGCTCGGGACGGGGTTCGGATCACCTGGCCCGTTGCTGACTGCCGCCTCACCGAGGCCGCGCTTGGCGAAGGCGTTCCACAGCAGATCCTGGTTGGCCCCGCCGAATCGGATCTGGTCCGCCGCGAGCAGGGCATCCCTCGAATCGACCATGCTCACGCCCGAGACCGCCAGCAGAGAGAAGGAGTCGAACATCAGTTGCGCCCATCGCCGGTTTCCGGGGCACTCCGTGACCGGCGTTGCTCCGTTGGCGCAGGACTTCTGCAGCGCCGGCGTGCCCGTACCGTAGCGCTCGATCAGCGCGGCCCGGATGTCGGCGTTGGTGGCGCTCCAGACCTCCCCCGACGCGTGGACCTGCAGCCCCACGAAGTCGTAGTCGATGTGGCTGTAGTTCAGAGGGCTGTCGCTCATGTTGTAATTCCGGATGCCTGCGTCCGGGTCTCCCGTGACGTACTGCCCGATCGTGAACGCCCGACTACCCGGCGGGGCGTAGCCGTGCTCGGCGAGGTACTCGATCGCCATCAGGTCGGACCAGCTCTCGCTCATCCCTTGCGGCGAGCTCAGGCCGTCGTCGGGTCCGGCAATCATCCGGTTGGTGATCGCATGGCCGTATTCGTGACCGATCACCGACACGTCGAAGTCGCCGTCGACGCACGGTGCGTAGAACGAACCGGCGATCGGCTGCCAGAGGTACATGTTGGTGATAGGCCGGTGCCCGTCAGGCGGGGTGATCTGGTTCGCGTTGTCCCGCGCCGCGAACGCCGGCGGACCACCGGTCACGCCGCCGGCCTGCGCGTTCCCCTGCTCCGGGTCGTTCTGCTTGCCTCCCAGCCCGAAGTTCTCGTCCTGCATATTGAACGTGGCCTCGGTGAATCCGAGGTGGTACGACCAGTCGTGCATCCGGTTGTGCATCGCGTGCAGGTTCGCCCGCGCTGCGTCGATGTCGTTGCGCCGGGCGGTGTCGAACACAGCCGGCGAGCACTTCTCCCGGAACCACTGGTTGGTCCAGTTGTAGGTGTACTCACGGTCCGGCCGCGGAGTCGCCGTCTCGTGCCCCACCTTGAAGGGGTCGTTGCTGAACCAGTTGTGGACGGCGATCGCGTTGTTGCCGGCTGTCGTCGCGGTCGACTTCTGGTTCGTGGACTTGACGTCCCAGGGGAGTGGCGACGCAGGCGTGCCCACTACCTCGTCGCAGCCGGGGCCGGGGAGGAAGCACCAGCGCGCCCGTGTGTCGGACGAGGAGTAGTCGAGCGGCGGGGTGGCAGGAAATACCTCCCATGCCGGGTTCTCCTCGCTGCTGTCGACAAGGTCCTCGCGGACGAGCACGGCGCCGTTGCGGGCGTCGACGTACGTGGCGAATCCAACCGGTTCGGCTTGGTCGGCGCCGACCAGCACGACCTGGTAGGCGGCGCGTACCGCGCCCTGCGGCACCGGTACGGCGACGAGCTCCACGCCCTGCACGGCTGCGTCGTCGACGCCCGCGTCGGCAGCCGCGATCCGTGCCGCCCGGGTTGCCGACAACGTCGCACCGGCAGGCTGCCCGGCGTCGCGGGACAGGGACGAGCTCACGTGCCAGACCTCGCCGTTGCGCACTCCGACCACGAGCAATCCGTCCCGGCCGGCCGCGAGATCTCCGAACCGCTGCCTGAACAGCACCGCAGCGCCCTCGCCCATGGGCGCCACGCTGATCACCTCGAGCGCCCGCGCGGCGCTCGAGGTGAGGCCGAGGAGGTCACGGTTGGCGGCGATGTATGCGCGTGCCGCCGTGACCGGTCCGCCACGCAGACCGGCTGCCAGCGGACGACCGGTGGACGCGAGGACGGCAGGGGTGCCGTAGTTGTTCCAGCGTGCCCGGAGTCCGACCTCCTTTGCCCGTGCCCGCTGGACCGTGGATGGTGCCACCCGCCCCGGTCGGTTGTCCTTGTCCTTGACTTCGATCGGGTCGCCCGGGAACCCGCCGCTCGAGTCGTTTGTCCTTCCGTCGGGCGCTGCCGAACTGCTCGTCCCCATTGCGAGGACGAATGCCGCTGCGGTGAGTGCGGCCGTCGTACCCGCGAACGCACGGGATGTTGTGCGCATGATCCCTCGCCTCCTCGACGGCTCCGTTGCCGTCGTCTGGATCCGGTTCGAACTTTGCTCCCCCATCACTCGCGTTGGAGAGACCCAAGTCCGACGAAGTCGGACCGTCGGCCGGCGGCAGGAGCCGACGTTCGGGAGATGGCGCCGGTGCGTACGGTTGGGCCGATCCGAGGAGTCGTGGGCAGCGGCCCGGACTTGAACCTCGGTTCCGAGATGAACTCTAAGCCTCTCCGTCGTCTACCGGTAGAACGGTCGATGGTCGAGAAATCTGCTCCGATCCCGGCCCATGCGGTTCGACGTAACGGTGCTGGTCACCTAGCGCGCCCGGCAGGACTCGAACCTGCGACCGTCGGATTAGAAGTCCGGTGCTCTATCCAGCTGAGCTACGGGCGCTCGCCACCTCGGCGACGGCGGCGTCAGCCTAGGACATCACAAGACCACCCTGGGGGCGACGGGAGCCGCTCGAGTTGTCAGACAGAAAGTGCGGCCGACCGCACGATCTGTCTGACAAGTCGAGCCGAGGGTTAGCGCAGCCGTCCCATCCAGGCCTCGACGTCGTCAGGAGTACGCGGCAGCGCGGCCGACAGGTTGCGGTTGCCGTCCTCGGTGACGAGCAGGTCGTCCTCGATCCGGATGCCGGTCCCGCGCAACTCCTCAGGCACCAGCTCGTCGTCGGTCTGGAAGTACAGGCCCGGCTCGACCGTGAGGACATGCCCGGCGGCGAGCGTCCCCTCGCGGTACGACGCCGGCGCGGCCTGGGCGCAGTCGTGCACGTCCAGCCCGAGCATGTGGCCCGTGCCGTGGATCGTCCAGCGGCGGTAGACCATGCTCTCGGGGTCCAGCGCCTCCTCGGCCGACACCGGCAGCAGGCCGAGGTCGGAGAGCCCGTGCGCGAGTACGGACATCGCGGCCTGGTGGAACGCCTTGTACGCCGCTCCCGGCCGCACCGCTGCCATGCCGGCGTCCTGGGCGTTGAAGACGAGTGTGTAGAGGTCGCGCTGCAGCGGCGTGAACGTACCGCTGACCGGCAGGGTCCGGGTGATGTCGGCGGTGTAGAGCGACTTCGCCTCGACGCCCATGTCGAGCAGCAGCAGGTCGCCACGGTTGACGGCACCGTCGTTGTCGTTCCAGTGCAGCACGGTCGCGTGCGACCCAGCGCCGACGATGGAGTGGTAGCCGACGTTGTTGCCGTCGGTGCGCGCCCGCCGGTAGAACGTGCCGTCGATCCAGCGTTCGCCGTGCGTCAGCACCTGGTCCCACTCGCCCAGGCAGTCGTCGAACCCCCGCGCCGTGATGTCGACGGCGATCTGCATCTGGTCGATCTCCCACGCGTCCTTGACCAGGCGCATCTCACTCAGAGCCGTCGCCAGCTCGCGGTCCCGGTCGGCGTCACTCGCGGCGACACTCGCGTCGACGCCCGGGTCGACCCCGCGCAGCAGGCGGGCGTTGTCGGCCTTGTCGAGCATCGCGGTGAGGTCGTCGATGGGACGACACGGCAGGCCGAGACGCTCCTCGGTCTCCGCCAAGGACGGCCGTCGACCGACCCAGAACTCCCCGTACCGCGCGTCTCGGAAGAACTCGTCGGTCTGTCGTGACGCCCGCGGCCGGAAGTACAGGGTCGGCTGCCCATGGTCGAGGACGAAGACCGCGTCGGACTCCTGGTTGCCGGTCAGCCATACGTGCGCCGAGTCGACCCGGAACGGGTAGTCGCAGTCGTTGTTGCGCACCTTCGGCGCACCGGCGGGTACGACGACGACGTCGTCGGCGAACCGCTCGGCGAGCCGGCTGCGGCGTTTGGCCGCCCAGGTCGCGACCGGCTCCTCGGGCGAGTCGACCGGCGGGTCGGCCCAGCCGGTGCGCATGAACTGGAGGTACGCCTCGCTGACGCCCTCGTCATGACTGCGGGTGGCGGGCTTCTCCACGGTTTCGACCTGCTGAGCCTCGTCCGACACGGAATCCTCCCTGCATAGATGCGATGGGCCCAGCCTAGGGTGTCTCTCCCTAGACGGACGCGAGACCTGTGGAGATGGCCCGCGCGCATCGACGCACCCCACTACCCTGGTCGCCATGAGTGTGCAGCCCCCGTCGATGCCTCGGCGTCGCCGCTCCTGGCTGCTCATCGTCACCACGGCCCTGCTCGGGCTGGGTGCCGTCGCGATCGCCGTCCTGATCGTGCGGGCCGGCTCGCCGACGGCGGCCGTCGTCGGCGTGCTGCTCGCCGCGCTGCCGGTGCCGCTGCTGATCGGGTTCTACCTCTGGCTCGACCGCTACGAGCCTGAGCCGGTGCGCTACCTCGCCGCCGGGTTGGGCTGGGGTGCGGTCGCGGCGACGTCGCTCGGCGCGATCTTCACCGCCCTCGGAGCCGAGGTGACCGGGGTTAGCGAGGACCTGACGGGCGTGATCTGGGCGCCGATCGCGGAGGAGCTCGCCAAGGGGTTGTTCCTGGTCGCGGTGGTGCTGTTGCGGCGGCGGCAGATGCACGGTCTGCTCGACGGCATCGTGTACGCCGGCATGGTCGGCATCGGCTTCGCGTTCACCGAGAACATCCTCTACTACATGCAGAGCTACCTCGGTGACGGCGAGGTGCCCGGTGGGGTCGGCGCCGCGACCGCACTGTTCATCCTGCGCGGGGTGATCAGCCCGTTCGCCCATCCGCTGTTCACCGCCGCCCTCGGCATCGGTCTCGGGTACGCCATCGCGAGCGGCTCGCGCACCATGCGGCTCCTGGCGCCACTGCTCGGCTACGCCGCCGCGGTCGGCCTGCACGCGTCCTGGAACGGCAGCGCCCTGCTCGGCGGCACCGAGACGTTCCTGCTCACCTATGTCCTCGGCATGATCCCCGCCCTGGCCCTCGTCTTCGGACTGGCGCTGTGGGTACGACGAAGGGAGGGCCGGCTGCTGGCGTACGCGCTCGACGACTGTGCCCGGATGGGCTGGTTGCACCCGGACGAGGTGCCCTGGACCGCGTCACTCGCACATCGAGCGTCGGCTCGGGCGTATGCTCGCCGAATGCGCGGGCCAGCGGGTGTTCGTGCGCTTCGTGAGTATCAGCAGGTGCTGACCGAGATGGGCTTCCTGCATGACCGTGTCATGCGGGGCGTCGCGCCGAGCGATGTCGGACCGCGGATGGCCGAGATCCGGCACCGTATGAGCGCCTGGCGGCCCTATGTCGTTCTCCCGCCCCCATTGCCCCGGGGTCATCTGGCGGTTTACGGTCCGCGCAACAGCGGGTTGACCCGCTAGCGTTGCCCGTGACCGTCCAGTCACATAGCGTGCATCTTGGGCAGGGTGCAGGCTAAGTAGTTCATCGAAAGGGTGGATCTTGGCGAGTGACCGCCGTGCCGCAGGCCTCATCGGCGTGCTCGTACAGCTCCGTGAGGCGTTGGTCGCCACCCGGATCCCGTTGGAAGGGGTCGCGGCCGACCACGCGCGTACGACTCTGCGCGAGATGATCGATCAGCTGGAGGACTACGTCCTTCCCCGGCTGATCCAGTTCGACGCGCCCCTCCTCGCGGTGATCGGCGGCTCGACCGGCGCCGGCAAGTCGACGCTCACCAACTCGCTGATCGGCGAACGGGTCACCGAGCCCGGCGTCTTGCGGCCGACCACCCGGTCCCCGGTGCTGGTGCACAACCCGGTCGACGCGAAGTGGTTCGACAAGTCGAGGATCCTGCCCGACATGGCCCGCAGTTCGGGCGCGTCCACCGATGGCCGGACCCTGCAGCTGGTCCCCACCGAGCGGTTGGCACCAGGGCTGGCCATCCTTGACGCACCGGACATCGACTCGGTCGACCAAGAGAACCGGGTCCTCGCCGCTCAGCTGCTGTCTGCCGCCGACCTGTGGCTGTTCGTCACGTCGGCCGCCCGCTACGCCGACCAGGTTCCCTGGGAGTTCCTCAAGACCGCCGGCGAGCGGAGCACCGCGGTGGCGATCGTCCTCGACCGCACCGCCGCCGACTCGGTGCGCGAGGTCAGCTCGCACCTAGCCCGGATGCTCTCGACCCGCGGGCTCGGCGACTCACCGCTGTTCACGGTGCCCGAGACCATCGTCGACGAGGACGGTCTGCTGCCCGCGGATGCGGTCAAGCCGATCCGCGACTGGCTCGACACGCTCGCCGCCGACGCGGATGCCCGCCAGGCCGTGGTCAAACAGACTCTGGACGGCGCGATCAAGTCACTCGGTCACCGCACTCGTGACGTCGCGGACGAGGCGCGTGCTCAGGCCCAGGTGGTCATCCAGCTCCGAGCCGACGCCGACCATGCGTACGACCAGGCGATCGCGGCGGTCGAGAAGGCCACCCAGGACGGCACGCTGCTCCGCGGCGAGGTGCTGGCGCGATGGCAGGAGTTCGTCGGCACGGGCGAGCTGCTCAAGTCGCTCGAGGACCGGATCAGCCGGCTGCGCGACCGGCTGGTGGGCGCGGTCAAGGGCACGCCGCCGACCGCGCAGCAGGTCACCGTCGCCGTCGAGTCCGGCCTGGAGACGTTGCTCACCGAGCACGCCGAGTCCGCCGCTGAGGACGCCGAGGCTGCCTGGCGGTCGTCCGACGCCGGCCGGTTCCTGCTCAAGAGCAGCGAGACCGACCTCAGCCGCGCTTCCCGGGAGTTCCGCGGTCGCGCCGAGCGCACCGTGCGCGACTGGCAGGCGGGCGTCATCGACCTGGTTCGCGAGGAAGGCGCCGACAAGCGGTCCAAGGCGCGCGTCATGGCGTACGGCGTCAACGGCCTCAGCGTGGCCCTGATGGTGGTCGTGTTCGTCCATACGGCCGGCCTCACCGGCGCCGAGGCGGGCATCGCGGGCGGCAGCGCCGTACTCGGTCAGAAGCTGCTGGAGGCGGTCTTCGGCGACCAGGCCGTGCGTCGGCTCGCCGAGCGGGCGCGCGCCGACCTGGCCACCCGCGTGGAGGAGCTGTTCTCCGCCGAGCGGGCCCGCTACCACGTCGTCGTCGACGCGACCGGTGCCTCCGAAGAGCTGCCGCGCCGCCTCCGGGGTCTCGCCGTCGAGGTCGAGGAAGCCCGCCTGGACGACGGCATCATCGAGTCTGCTTTGAGCATTGCCGACGAGGGCCATCGAGAACAGACAGGGGAAGCACGGCTGTGAGTGCGATCGTCGAAGGCGTCAAGCAGGCGCTGGGCCGCAACGTGGACGCCAAGTCCAAGGTCGAAGGGCTCGGCCGTGCCGTGACGGCCGCCCGCGGCCGACTCGAAGACGACCTGGTCGCCGAGGCCCAGCAGGTCGTCGACCTCGCCGGCGAGCGGCTGACGCTGTCCGCCGAGCACACCGTGGTCGCGCTCGCCGGGGCCACCGGGTCGGGCAAGTCGTCGCTGTTCAACGTGCTCACCGGGCTCGACCTGGCCGCGATCGGCGTGCGCCGGCCGACCACGTCGTGGGCGCTGTCGTGCTCGTTCGGCGGCGAGGGGTCGACCGAGCTGCTCGACTGGCTCGGCATCCCGCGCCGCCACCAGGTCAGCAGGGACAGCATGCTGGACCGCAGCGAGACCGACGTGGCGATGCAGGGCCTGGTGCTGCTGGACTGCCCCGACCATGACTCGACCGAGGTCTCGCACCACATCGAGGTCGACCGCCTGGTCGATCGGGCCGACCTGCTGGTCTGGGTGCTCGACCCGCAGAAGTACGCCGACGCGGCGATCCACGACCGGTACCTGCGGCCGCTGGCCACCCACGCCGAGATCATGCTGGTCGTGCTCAACCACCTCGACGAGGTGCCGCAGGCCGGACGCCAGGCGATCTTCGCCGACGTCGACCGGCTGCTGGAAGAAGACGGCCTGAGCTCGGTGACCGTGGTCGCAACGTCGACGAAGACCGGCGAGGGCATCGACGACCTGCGCAACGAGCTGGTCAAGCGGGTCAAGTCCAAGAAGGCGTCGAACACCCGCCGGGTCGCCGACATCGAGCAGGTCGCGACCCGGATGCACGAGCAGACCGGCGACGCCCAGCCCGGCGACGTGGCGCGGACGTCACGCCAGGAGCTGATCGACGCGTTCGGCGATGCGGCCGGGGTCCCGCTGGTGGTCGACGCCGTGCATCAGGCGACGTCGGTGCGTGCCCAGCGGGCGACCGGGTGGCCGGTGACGGCGTGGCTGTCTCGGTTCCGTCCCGATCCGCTGAAGCGGCTGCACCTCGACCTCGGCGCGTCGGGCCGGCAGCTCACCGGCGCCGCCCGAGCATCCATCCCGAAGGCCAACGAGGTGCAGCGCGCCCGCGTCGACCAGACCGTACGCGAGGTCGTGGAGCGGGCGTCCGAAGGGCTGCCGCGTCCGTGGGCCGCCTCGGTGCGACGCGGCTCGGTCTCCCGGTTCGACGACGTCGGCGACGCCCTCGACAAGGCCGTGGTCACGACCGACTTCGGTGTCAGCCGGGCCCCGATCTGGTCGCGGGCGGTCCAGGCTCTGCAGTGGCTTATCTTCCTCGGCGTGGTGGCCGGTGCGCTGTGGCTGCTGGCGCTGTTCGGGTTCACGTACCTGCGGCTGCCCGAGCCGCCGACGCCGGAGGTCCGCGGCTTCGCCGTACCCACGGTGCTGGTGGTCGGCGGAGTCGTGGTCGGAGTGGTCGTGGCGGTGCTGTGTCGCGGGCTGGCGGCGTGGTTCGCGCGACGGAAGGCGGCGGCCGTCGAGCGGCGGCTGCGCAACGGCATCGCCGACGTGGTCGACGAGCTGGTGATCGCTCCGATCGAGTCCGAGCTCACCGCCTACCGGACCGCGCGCGACGGTCTGGCCCTCGCCCGCCGCTGACCGCTGATGGTGTAGAAGATTGCCCAATTGGGCAATCTTCGACCTCGAACCGGCGTGGACCGGGTCGAATTTTGCCCAATTGGGCAATCTTTGACGGCAGGTGCTGGCCGGAAGGCGGTCCCCGCCGGTCGGCGCTCGGTCACCCCACAGCCCGGTCGCCCACACATCGGTCCGGCGGATCACTTTGGCTCCGTACGTGCCAAAGTCCGGGGACATCGGTTTGGTGACGGACCGAGGTGGCTGGTTCACTGACCCGATGACAGCGTCTCGCGCGACCACGAAGGGGCGGCGCAGCGTCAGCCCACGAGTGGCCGGCGCCGCCGTCCGTCGTACTCCCGCGGCACCAGCATCGGCCGGCGAGGTGTTCCGGCTGATCCGCGAGGAGCGAGCCACGACCCGCAGCGAGGTCGGCCGGCAGACCGGGCTCTCGCGGTCGGCCGTGGTGGCCCGGCTGATGGCCCTGGTCGAGCATGGGCTCGTGGTCGAGACCGGCGACGGCCCGTCCACGGGCGGGCGGCCGCCGACCCGGCTGCGCTTCAACGCCGGCGGCGGAGTGGTGCTGGCCGCGGCCATCGGCCGCAGCCGCACCCAGCTCGCCGTCTGTGACCTGGCGGGCGAGCCACTGCTCGAGCGCGACTACGACCGCGATGTCAGTGTCGGCCCGGACACCGTGATGGCCCAGCTGACCGAGCAGCTGCACGAGATGCTCGAGGAGTCCGCGCACGAGGTGAGCGCAGTACGCGGAGTCGGCATCAGCATCCCCGGCACCGTGGACGTGGCCCGCGGCTGCAGCCTGAGCTCGCCGGTGATGAACGGCTGGGACGGCGTGCCGCTCGCGCCGTACCTCAGCGGCACGGTCGACGCGCCGATCCACGTCGACAACGACGTCAACGTGATGGTGCTGTCGGAGCGGCGCGGACATCTGCGTACGTTCTCCGACGTGCTGCTGGTCAAGGCGTCGACGGGCATCGGTGCCGGGCTGGTGGCCGGCGGGATCCTGCTGCGCGGAGGGCTCGGGGCGGCGGGGGAGATCGGGCACACCCGGATCCCCGACGCCGGTGGCGTGCCGTGCCGCTGCGGCCAGGTCAACTGCGCCGAGGCGGTGGCCGCGGGCTGGGCGCTGGTGCGCACGATGCAGCAGGAGGGCCGGCCGGTCAGCCACATCCGCGAGCTGGTCGACCTGGCGGTGGCGGGCGACGCCGACGCGGTCCGGCTGATCCGCGAGGCCGGACGCCGGCTCGGTGAGGTGCTGGCCGGCGCCGTCAACCTGCTCAACCCGCAGGCACTCGTCATCGGCGGCGACATGGCACTCGCGTACGACCCGCTGGTGGCCGGGCTGCGCGAGACGATCTATGCCCACTCGACCGCCCTGTCGACTCGCGACCTGCAGATCGTGCCGGCCACCTGGGGCCAGCGGTCCGGCGTCATCGGGTGCTCGGCGATGGTGCTCGACGAGGTGCTGTCGCCACCCGCCGTGGATGCGGCGCTGGCCGGGCACTGAGCCCGGTTTTTGCCCACAGGGCTGGGTTTCCGGACCGTTGTCCACAGCCGTCGACTGCCGTGGTGACGCGGGCCTGCTCGTGCGGCACCGTCGTACCCATCAACCTGACGACGGGAGACAGCAGTGAGTGAAGTGCAGGTGATCCTCTACGGGTACGTCGGCAACGAGGTCGACTTCAAGCAGACCCAGCGCGGAGACGTAGCGACGTTCCGGGTCGGCACGACGCCGCGGATGCGGGACGGGCGAGGCGGCTACCGCGACGGCGAGACGGTCTGGACGACGGTGACGGCATGGCGCACTCTCGCCCAGAACGTGTCCTCCTCGGTCAGCGTCGGCGACCCGGTGGTGGTGATCGGCAAGACCCGGATGAAACGCTGGACCAACGACAAGGGTGAGCCCCGCGAGCGACAGCATGTCGAGGCGACGACGGTCTGCCACGACCTCGCGAAGGGGACGAGCGTGTTCCGGAAGACGCCCCGGGCGACACCGCCGGCCGACGACGACGCGGTCAACGAGATCCTCGAGCAGGTGGAGCAGGGCCCGATCTCGGTCGACCCGTCGACCGGCGAGGCGCTCTACCCGGAGTCACCGAAGGAGGTGGCGCCGGCCGACGAGGCGCACCGGGCGGCCTGAGGTGTGCCCGAGGGTTTCCTGAGATCTGCCCACGGGTTGTCGGGTGGCGGTGTGACGGGTTGGCTCGATTGGGGAATCACGCCCCCTTCGCCGTAGGCTCGCCGGCATGGCTGAGTACGTCTTCACGCTGCGCAACGTGCGCAAGGCCCATGGCGACAAGGTGGTTCTCGACAACGTCACCTTGTCCTTCCTGCACGGGGCCAAGATCGGTGTCGTCGGTCCCAACGGCACGGGCAAGTCCACCCTGCTCAAGATCATGGCGGGGCTGGACCACGCCTCCAACGGCGACGCGATCCGCGACCCCGACGCGACGGTCGGGATGCTGCAGCAGGAGCCCCCGCTGACCGAGGGCAGGACGGTGCTCGAGAACGTCGAGGAGGCCGTCGGCGAGGTGAAGGCGAAGCTGGAGCGGTTCAACGCCGTCTCGGTCGAGCTGGCCGAGCCCGACGCCGACTACGACAAGCTGCTGGCCGAGATGGGCGAGCTGCAGACCGACCTCGACCATGCGAACGCCTGGGACATCGACTCCCGGCTCGAGCAGGCCATGGACGCGCTGCGCTGCCCGCCGCCCGACGCACTGGTCGACCCACTGTCCGGTGGCGAGCGCCGACGGGTCGCGCTGTGCAAGCTGCTGCTCCAGCAGCCCGACCTGCTCCTCCTCGACGAGCCCACCAACCACCTCGACGCCGAGTCGGTGCAGTGGCTCGAGCAGCACCTGGCCTCGTACCCCGGTGCCGTCTTGGCCGTGACCCACGACCGGTACTTCCTCGACAACGTCGCGCAGTGGATCCTCGAGCTCGACCGCGGCAAGACCCACCCGTACGAGGGCAACTACTCGACCTATCTCGAGACCAAGAAGCAGCGCCTCGTCGTCGAGGGCCGCAAGGACGCCAAGCGGCAGCGGATCTTGGAGCGCGAGCTCGAGTGGGTGCGGTCCAACCCGAAGGCCCGGGCGACGAAGAGCAAGTCCCGCCTGGCCCGCTACGAGGAGCTGGCGGCGGAGGCCGAGCGCAACCGCAAGTTCGACCTGCAGGAGATCAACATCCCGGCCGGTCCGCGGCTCGGTGACGTCGTCCTCGAGGCCAGCGACGTGCACAAGAGCTTCGGTGACCGCGAGCTGTTCGACGGCCTCGGCTTCTCGCTGCCGAAGGCCGGGATCGTCGGCGTCGTCGGCCCCAACGGCGTCGGCAAGTCGACGCTGTTCCGGATGATCATCGGCGAGGAGACCCCCGACCAGGGCGCCCTCAAGGTCGGCGACACCGTCCGCATCTCGTACGTCGACCAGAGCCGTGGCGGCCTCGACGGGAAGAAGAACGTCTGGGAGGTCGTGTCCGACGGGCTCGACCACATCAAGGTCGCGAACTTCGAGATGCCGTCCCGTGCGTACATCGCGTCGTTCGGCTTCAAGGGACCCGACCAGCAGAAGCCGGCCGGCGTGCTGTCCGGCGGGGAGCGCAACCGGCTCAACCTCGCCCTGACGCTGAAGATGGGCGGCAACCTGCTGCTGCTCGACGAGCCGACCAACGACCTCGACGTGGAGACCCTGCAGTCGCTCGAGAGCGCCCTGCTCGAGTTCCCGGGCTGCGCCGCGGTGATCTCTCACGACAGGTGGTTCCTCGACCGGGTCGCGACCCACATCCTGGCCTGGGAGGGGGACGGCGATAACCCCGCGAGGTGGTTCTGGTTCGAGGGCAACTTCGCCGACTACGAGGAGAACAAGGTCGAGCGGCTCGGCGTCGAGGCGGCGCGCCCGCACCGCGTGACGTACCGCCGGCTCACCCGCGATTAGGGCTGCCGGCCGGCCAGACGACCTGGTCGAGGAACCCCTCGACGGCGGCCAGCACGTCGCCGAGCACCTCCACCGATCGCCGCAGCGGGCCTGGGACGTACATCCCATGGTCCGCGTCGACGACCTCGAGGACGTGCGGGCTGAGCTCGCGGGCGAGCGGGCCGTCCCACATCGGGTCGGCCGTGCCACCGACCAGCAGCAAGGGCGCGGTCGCCCGCCGCAGACCCTCGACCACCCACGAGTCGTCGAGCACTGGCGTCAGCCACACCGCGGGGCAGGACTGGTCGGCGGCGAGCGGCGCCGCGTACGTGCCGAGTGACTTGGCCACGATCAGCGGTCGCCCGGACGCGACGTCGAGGGCGGCGATGACCGGCGCGACCTGGTCGCACACCCATCGGCCGCGGCGCCGAGGGTCGAGGTCGCGTGGGTCCCCTGGGCTGGTCCAGCTGAACCGCGTGACATCGGCACCGCGCGCCTCGGCGGCGTCGCCGCCGAACATCAGCAGCGGCGTGTACGGGCCGCCGACGCCACCGGGCACGACCAGTGCGGGGGTCAGCGCCCGGCCCTGCCGGTCCGGGGGGTCGGGGCGGCAGTGCCGAGCGGCCACGCCTTGCCGTCCCCGAGGGCGTCGGCCACGGCCTTGAAGGCTCGCCCCACCGCCTCGAGGTCGTCCGGGTCGACCGCGTCGACGAGGTACTGGCGGACGCCCTCGACATGCGTCGGCGCGGCGTCCTTGAGCCGTTTCCACCCGGCCTCGGTGAGCTCGGCGTACACGCCGCGACGATCGGTGTCGGCCGAGCAGCGGGTGACCAGCCCCTCGGCCTCCATCCGCGTGACGGTATGCGTCAGCCTGCTCCGGGAGTGGTTGAGCGAGTCGGCGAGCTCGGCCATCCGCATCCGGCGGTCGGCGGTCTCCGACAGTCGCACCATGATCTCGTACTCGGGTAGCGAGAGGTTGTGCTGCACGCTCAGGTCGCGGTCGAGCTGCGCCATCAGCTGCGTGGTGCCGAGCAGGTACGCGCGCCAGGCTCGCTGCTGCGGTGTGCTCAGCCACCTGGTCTTCGAGGTCGCCATGAGATCACCATAGGCGACCCGGGGAATAATTGACTCTTCAATGACGTTCGAGGTAGCGTACCAAACAAGTTGAAGGCTCAAATAAAGTCCCAACCCAAGAAGGAGTACCTCGCATGACTCCCCCCGAGACCACCACGCAGATCCCCGCCGGCACCTGGGCCCTGGACCCCGCCCATACCGAGGTCGGCTTCACCGTCCGCCACATCATGAGCAAGGTGCGCGGCCACTTCACCGACTTCGAGGGCAGCATCGTCACCGGCGAGACCCTCGCCGACAGCAGCGCCTCGGCCGAGATCAAGCTCGGCTCCATCGACACCCGCAACGACCAGCGTGACGACCACATCCGCTCCGGCGACTTCTTCGACGCCGAGCAGAACGTCAGCATGACGTTCGCCACCACCGCGGTGAAGGACAACGGCGGCGGTGAGCTGGTCGTCACTGGCGACCTCACCATCAAGGGCGTCACCAAGCCCGTCGACCTCGACGTCGAGGTCCTCGGCGTCGAGAAGGACCCGTGGGGCAACCTCCGGATCGGGGTCGAGGCGGCCGGCCAGCTCAGCCGCAAGGACTTCGGCATCGACTTCAACATCCCGCTCGAGGGCGACAAGGTGATGATCGGCGACAAGGTGTCGCTCGTCATCGCGGCCGAGGCCGTGCTCCAGGCCTGACCGCCCTCCTCGCCCCGCCGACCTGACAACCCCCAGGTCCGGACGCCAACCGCCGGCCGCGACACCATTCGGTGCCGCGGCCGGCGGTTGTGCTCATACCCGTCGTTGACGACGGCCCGGGGCCACAGCAACTGAGAGTTACCGACGCCCTGGGGCGTGCGTAGGTCTCCGTTGCTCGGCGCGGCCACGGCCCGTTTGCGCGCACGTGTTCCCAGATTGCATGGGTTTCGGCCCGGTCGCTGTATCCGGGAACACGTGCTCCCGGAATGCACGAGTGGTCGGTCCGCTCGCCGGTCGCCACGCCGCCGGGATGTTTGGGGAAGTTCGTCAGGCCTCTGACCTGGACAGGTTTTCCCGAACACGGCTGACCTGGCCGGTGGCGCCACCACGTCGCCTGGCGGGCAACTGAGGGTTACCGACGCCGGGGAGCCTGTTGCAATGTTGACTGACGATTCTGCCGAGTGGGGAGAACAAGCCAATTGAAGCCCGCCAACGCGGCTCGTGTGGGGCGACGGCATTGCCGGGCGCGATGACTGAGGAAACTTTTGTACGCCAGAGGGCTTGAAACTTTCCCCAGCGTCGACACCAACCCTTGCTCGTCCGGAGTGCGGGCCCATGGCGCCCCGCGGGCGCTACCGGCCAGCAGTGGGAGACGCGCGGCCGGCGGTTGTGTTCATACCCGTCGTTGACGGCGGCCGGCGGCCACAGCAACTGAGAGTTACCTACGCCCTGACGTCGGTAACCCTCAGTTGCTCGGGTCGGCGGTTGCTGGCGTTCAGCGCTTGCGTACGCCGAAGTCGATGCCGGTCACCGTGCCCCAGCCGGCCGGGTTCTCCTCGTCGGGTACGAAGATCTCGGTGTCGAGCGGCTTGGACAGGCCGAGCTCGCCGAAGCGGTCCGTCACGACCGGGGTGGCCGTGGTGGCGATGGCGCCGCCCCGGTCCAGCACGTCGTCTCGTACGCGCAGCCCGTCCCATCCCGCGCCGCGCAGAGCCTCGGCGATGACGCGGGTGCCCAGCCGGGCGCGGAGCTCACGCGGCGGCAGCGGCTGCGGGTTGAGCGACACCTCGTCGCCGAGGCCGCCGACGATGATGATTCCGCGCTCGTCGACGGCATCGTCCAGCCCGCCCACGATGATGATGCTCCGCTCGCTGCCGTTCGGGCTTGCGATGGCGCCGGCCGCCTCGAGCTGGGCCAGGGTGACCGTCCGGCGCTCACCATCGGCCAGCGTGGCCGCGACCCGCAACGAGCCGTCGCGCAGCAGGTCGGCCAACGGTCGCGGCGGGTGGACCGTGACTGTGCCGGTCCAGTTACGGGGTGACGCCGTCACCTCGGTACGGGGCTTCCAGGCCCAGTCGGACGCCAGCGCGCAGGCGACCGTCAGCGGCTGGTCGGTCTCGACGTCGACCACGCGATAGCGCCGCCGGCGGCGGCCGTCCTTGTCGTCGGCCCACATGTGCAGCAGCCGCCCCGTGGCGTGCTGGCCTCCGCCCGGCTC